>JAQBCT010000398.1:0-7836 GCA_032124855.1 Gammaproteobacteria bacterium | reverse complement strand
ATCTCACCGGACGCTGGCAGACATAGAGATCCAATTCCTGGCGCAACGCCACGTTGAGCGATCGAATCCCACCGCCAACTGGCGTTGTCATGGGCCCCTTGATGCCGACGATGAACTCGCGCATCGCCGTGAGCGTCTCCTCCGGCAACCACTGATCCTCTCCATAGACTTCCAGCGATTTCTCGCCCGAATAGATCTCCATCCATTTGATCGTGCGCTTGCCGCCGTACGCTTTGGCGACGGCCGCGTCGACCACGGATTTCATGACGGGCGTGATGTCAACGCCGATACCATCGCCTTCGATGAACGGAATGATCGGATTGGCCGGCACGTTCAATGAGCCATCGGCCTTGACCGTAATTTTCGCGCCATCGGCGGGCACGCGGATGTGCTTGTAGCCCATGAGGGACTCCCTGTTTTGTCATTCGTACGAAGCCGCGCATTATAGCCCTGTAAAACGATTCATGCGCCGTGGCCACACTCATTCGTTTCTTCAAGCCGTTTCATGTCTTGTCTCAATTCACGGACACGGCCGCGCGTGAAACCCTGGCTCGCTACATCCAGAAGTCAGGTGTCTACCCCGCCGGCCGCCTCGATTTTGATTCGGAAGGGTTACTGTTGCTCACTGACGATGGCGCGCTGCAAGCCCGTATCGCGCAGCCGCGCTACAAGTTGGAGAAGACCTATCTAGTTCAGGTGGAAGGTGCGCCGCACGCGGGCACTCTCGCCGATCTGCAGCGTGGTATTGCACTCAAAGACGGAATCAGCCGCGCCGTCAGCGCCACTCTAATCGACGGCGCGCCGGCGTTGCCGGTACGCGACCCGCCAGTGCCACCGCGTTACGCCCACCGCCACGCGTGGCTCAAGGTCGTGATGAACACTGGCAGAAATCGACAAGTGCGACGCATGCTCGCGGCGACCGGATATCCGGTGCTCCGATTGATCAGGACCCAGATTGGCCCGTGGCGTTTGGATGATCTGGCACCCGGGCAATGGCATGAGCAGATCATCCACCTGCCGCGCTGATCATTGACGCTCATTGCGCCACCGCGCGGCGCGCGTGTGATCGGCCGATGTCGAATCGATCCAACGCTCACCTGAAGTGGAGCGCTCGCGTTTCCAGAACACGGCTTCGGTTTTCAGCGAGTCAATGATGAACGCGCACGATTCAAGCGCTGCTTGCCTGTGGCGGGCCGCGGTCATCACCAGCACGATCTGCTCCGCCGGCCGCAGACACCCCACGCGATGGATCACTAGCGTCGCATCAAGCGTCCAGCGCGCGTCGGCACGCTGGAGCACCGCTTCGATGGAGCGTTCCGTCATGCCGGGGTAATGCTCCAGTTCCAGATCCTGTATCGCCTGCGCGTCGAATTGATCGCGTACCACACCACAAAACGACGCCATAGCACCGGCGCGCCCAGCCAGTTGCCGCTGCAACTCGGCCCATTCTGCGCCAACATCGAAGTCCGCTTGCTGAATTCGAATGGCGTGGCTCACGACTATCCGCCGGTGATCGGTGGCATGAAGGCTACCTCGTCGCCGTCACTGAAGGCGGGATCGCCGTGAATGAATTCGTGATTCAACGCCACGCGAATCTCGGGCGCTGCGAGTGCCGCAACCAAATCCGCGCCCAGACGCGCGCCGATGCATAACCGAAGCGCGTGCAGGCTTGGTGGAGGCACACCCTCGATGGTCAGTGTGTCGCGTCCCACCCGCTCACGCAGGGCCGCGAAAAATCGAACCGTGACTGCCATCAGAGTTTGTCCGAGGATTCCCAAACACCGCTCTTGCCGCCGCTTTTGTGCAGCAGAGAGATTGTTTCGATCCGCATCCCGCGATCTGCGGATTTGCACATATCGTAAATTGTCAGCGCTGCAATCGACGCTGCAGTCAGCGCTTCCATTTCCACGCCGGTCGCGCCAGTCACGCGGCACTCTGTAGAAATTTGTAACGTGACATCGTCGCTTTGCGAAAATTCGATGCTCACATGCGACAAAGGCAAGGGATGGCACAGTGGAATCAATTCGGCCGTGCGTTTTGCGGCTTGAATCCCGGCGATCCGCGCCACCGCCAGCACGTCCCCCTTCCCGATTGCGCCGTCCACGATGGCATCAAGCGTTGCTGGCTTCATGCGCACCGAGGCTTGGGCACGGGCGATGCGCATGACAAGCGGCTTTTCGGTTACGTCCACCATGTGGGCTTCACCGGCTTGATTGAGGTGCGAAAACTCGGGCAATTCACATCCAGACGGTCAGTGCGGAGGAGGATTAGAACGAATCACCTGAATCGGCGCAACAGACCCGGTAAAATCCGCACAATTCAGCACACCAATCCACAGGACATGGCAGGTTCAACGCCGGGTAAGGTCATTCTCGGGATGTCGGGCGGCGTCGATTCTTCGGTTGCTGCCCTGCTGCTGCTGGAGCAGGGGCACGCGGTCGAAGGCCTGTTCATGAAGAATTGGGACGAAGATGACGGCACCGCGTACTGCACGGCACAGGCCGACTTCGAAGACGCGCAGCAAGTGGCACAAAAGCTCGGTATCCCCTTGCACGCGGCGAATTTTGCAGCCGAATACTGGGACGCTGTTTTCGAGGCGTTCCTGGCAGAGTACCGCGCCGGACGCACCCCGAATCCGGACGTGCTGTGTAATCGGGAGATCAAGTTCAACGTATTCATCGACTATGCGCGAACTCTCGGCGCCACGGCCATCGCCACGGGCCACTACGCCCAGGCGCAGACCCGCGACAGCCAATTTGAGTTGCACAAGGCACGCGACGCCAACAAGGACCAAACGTACTTCCTGAATGCGGTACCGCTGGCGCAGCTCTCGTGCTGCCACTTCCCGCTGGGCAGCATGTATAAATCCGACGTACGTTCACTCGCCAAACGTGCAGGGCTGCACAACCATCAACGCAAAGACAGCACCGGGATCTGTTTCATCGGTGAGCGGCGCTTCCATGATTTCATCTCCCGTTACGTCGCCAAAGACCCGGGCCCCATCGTGAGTACGGACGGCCGTACTCGCGGACAGCACGCGGGGTTGGCGTTCTACACAATCGGCCAGCGGCAAGGTCTTGGTATCGGCGGACAGGCGCACGCACGGGAAGCACCTTGGTACGTCGTTTCAAAGCAAGTGTGCACGAACAGTCTGACTGTGTCGCAAGACCCCGCGGACCTGCTCAGCAGTTGGCTCGTCGCGCCGAAGATCAACTGGTTGGCGAGTGCGCCCGAACTACCGCTAAAGTGCGAAGCACGCGTTCGCCACCGGCAGCCCGAACAGAGCTGTGTGTTGAATCGCCGTGCCGATGGGCGATATTGGATCGACTTCGACGAGCCGCAACGCGCGGTATCACCGGGCCAGTACGTTTGTCTCTATCTCGAGACGCAATGCCTGGGCGGTGGCGTCATCGATGCTACAGGACGCGGCACCGGGCGTCAGGCGTCGATGACATGATGTCACGGGGGCAGACGCAGGCCATTTCGTTCGCCGGATTGTGTCAGTCCGCACTCCTCGTACATCGCACCGCGACGGGATTGCCGGTCGACGCACGAGCCATGTCATCGTTGATCAGCAGCATCCGTGACACCGCACCCGCAACCATTGGCTCAGTGTACGACGGCGTGGAGAATCTGCAGTCCGGGATTGGCGTCGCCATTGACTTGCTCGGGCGGCCGCCGGCTGAACACCTGCCGATACTGAAGTATGTCATGTCGATCCTCGACGTTGCGGCGCGCCTGCGCGGTCGCACTGACCTCACGAGCGCGCTGCGCAGCGGAATTGATTCGTTGGCACCTGATTCCGATATGGACGACGCAGTGCGTCAGCTGTCGTTGGCCTATCAGAATACGGTCAGCCGCCTTGAGCGCCGGATTCATGTGGTGGGCTCCCCTGCACTCCTCAAGCAGGATCACGTGGCGGCGCAGATTCGTGCGCTACTCCTCGCTGGGATCCGGGGCGCGTGGTTATGGCATCAGTCCGGGGGGCGGCGCTGGCACCTTCTCCTGCGCCGGAATAACATGCGCACCGCACTCCGCTCCCTGGCCCAGCCAACGATGATGCATTGATGGCGCAGTTCGACGCGTTGATGGCAGTTTCACCGCTCGACGGACGCTACCGCGACCGCCTCAGCGCGTTGGCGGAGTTCGTGAGTGAGTTCGCGCTGCAGCGCTATCGCGTGCGCATCGAAGTAAGCTGGTTCCTGCACCTCGCCCACCATCCGCAAATCGGCGAACTGCCCCCGCCGACGACAGAAATTCGGGCACAGATCGAGCGCATCGCCAACGAGTTTTCGCTGGCAGATTCACATCGCATCAAGGACATCGAGCGCACCACCAATCACGACGTCAAGGCCGTGGAGTACTTCGTCAAGGAGCGCGTCGCGGCGATTCCAGAGCTGGCTGCGCACACCGAATTCGTTCACTTCGCTTGCACGTCGGAAGATATCAACAATCTCGCCCACGCCCTGACATTGGCCGATATCCGAAACCAATGTCTCGTACCTGCGATGGACCGACTGATCAACGACATTGCTGGACTGGCCCAAATGCACGCCGACGCGGCAATGTTGGCGCGCACACACGGCCAACCGGCGTCACCCACTACTATGGGCAAGGAGCTGGCGAACGTTGTCCACCGTCTGACGCGGCAACGAGCGTCATTTTGTTCCGTGGAACTGCTAGGCAAGTTCAACGGCGCCGTCGGTAACTACAATGCGCATGTGTCCGCCTACCCAGGGGTTGACTGGCCTGAAGTCTCGCGCGCTTTTGTCAACTCGTTGGGCATCGGTTTCAACTCGCATACAACCCAGATCGAGCCCCACGACTACATCGCCGAGTATTTTCACGCGTTGTCGCGATTCAATCAGGTGCTGCTGGATTTCGATCGCGACATCTGGGGTTACATCTCCATCAACTACTTTACGCAGCGCAAGGTGGACGGCGAAACGGGCTCGTCGACAATGCCACACAAGGTGAACCCGATTGACTTCGAAAATTCGGAAGGCAATCTCGGGCTGGGCAACGCGGTGATGCTGCATCTGGCAGAGAAGTTGCCCGTGTCACGCTGGCAACGTGACCTATCTGATTCCACAGTTCTGCGCAATCTGGGTGTCGCGGTGGGCTATTGCCTGGTTGCATATGATTCGACGTGCAAGGGAATCGGCAAGCTCGAACTCAACCGCGCGGCATTGGCGGCCGATTTGTCCGTCGCCTGGGAAGTGCTTGCCGAAGCCGTGCAAACGGTGATGCGCAAGCACGGCTTGGCCGAGCCCTACGAAGCGCTCAAGCGCGCGACGCGGGGCCGGCAGCTGAATCAGCAATCGTTTGCTCAGTTGCTGGCGGCGCTTCCGCTGCCGGACGAAGCGCGTCGGCACCTCTCGACAATGTCGCCGGAAGGCTACGTGGGTTTGGCTGCGGCGCTTGCACGTCGGCTCAGCTGATGACGGTGCGCGCGGTTTCTGTTGATTGGCGAGCGCACATGGAGCAGCTGCGTGCGATTCGTGCCGAAGTTTTCATCCAGGAACAGGGCGTGCCGCAATCACTTGAGTGGGACGGTCTGGACGACGATGCTGAGCACTTTCTGGCGTTGGACGACAACGGCGCTGCACTGGGTACGGCGCGGCTGTTGAAGACGGGACAGATCGGCCGAATGGCAGTACTGCAGACGCATCGCAGTCGCGGTATCGGCAGACACTTGCTGAATGCTGCTGTACAGCGCGCCAGTGATCTAGGCATGAAGCAGGTATATCTCCATGCGCAGCAGCAGGCAGAAGGTTTTTATCGGGGTGCAGGGTTCGCTGTCGAAGGTGCGCCCTTCGACGAAGCGGGGATATCCCATATCTCGATGCGCCTGATTTTGCCGATGCCGGACGAGGCCATTGGCCAGCAGGCTGATACCCGACTGGTTTCTTTCGACACCGAACACGACGCGCTGGCCGGCTTGCTGACGGTTCTCGCTCGAGCGCGACGTAAGGTGGCGATCTTCAATCACCAGCTGGATCACGCGTTGTTCGGCACGCCGCCATGCGTGACGTTGTTGTCGAAATTTGCCAGGCAGCGCCACACGCAAACACGTGTGCTGGTGGAGGATCCCAAGGCTGTGGCCACAACAGGCCATCCGATTTTGGCGCTCGCGCACCGCTTGCCCAGCAAGGTCACGATCCGACGCGTCCCCGGCGATCGCGCGCCACCGCGCCATTGCTATGTCGTGGTCGATGAGCAATCCGTATGGCTGCAACCAGATGGTGCCGAGTGCATCGGCTGGACCCGTGGCCACGATCGAGCCACCGCACGGCGCTTACTTGAGGAGTTCGACTGGCTGTTTGAGCGTGCAGAAGATGATCCTGAGCTGCGGCTCTTGAATCTATGATGATAAATCTCTGGCGTCTGCCCAAAGTCGCCTTCAGCCCTGGCACAAATTGACACTCTCGCAAACGAGAAGGCATGATTCGCCCCCCGTTTTCTACCTCCAGGCAATTCGATGACTCCAGACGCGCAGATGATTGGCGGACTCCAGGTCCACGGTCGCGTCACCGTAGAGTATCGCGAGGTGTTGACTGACGAGGCGCTCGCGTTCCTTGGCGAACTCGTGGAACGATTCCAACCGCGTCTCGCCGAGCTGTTGCAGGCGCGTGTCGAGTTTCAAGCGCGTATGGATGCAGGCGAATTACCGGACTTTCTGGCGGAGACCCGACACATCCGCGAGGGTGACTGGAAAATCGCCGGTGTGCCAAACGATCTGCAAGACCGCCGCGTTGAAATCACCGGTCCGGCCGACCGAAAAATGGTCATCAATGCGCTGAATGCCAACGTGCGCGTATTCATGGCTGACTTCGAAGACTCGCTCGCCCCCACCTGGGAAAACATCGTCGAGGGGCAGATCAACCTGCGCGATGCGAATCGCCGCAGCATCGAGTTCACGAATCCGGACGGCAAACGCTACACGCTGAATCCTGATCCCGCGGTACTGATTGCGCGGGTGCGTGGCCTGCATCTCACGGAGAAGCACATCGGCTGGACGGGCGGCGAGCGAATTCCCGGCTGCCTGTGCGATTTCGCGCTGTACTTTTTCCACAACCACAAAGTGCGTCGCGAGCAAGGCTCCGGCGTGTATTACTACGTACCGAAAATTCAAAGCCACCAGGAAGCACAGTGGTGGGATGACGTATTCAGTTTCACCGAATCCAGGTTTGACGTGCCCGTCGGTACGATCAAGGCCACCTTCCTCATCGAAACCCTCCCCGCTGCGTTCCAGATGCACGAGATCCTTCACGCGCTACGCAACCACGTTGTCGCTCTCAATTGCGGGCGCTGGGACTATATCTTCAGCTACATCAAAACGCTGCGTAATCACGCTGACAGGGTGTTGCCCGACCGACAGGCGTTGACGATGGACAAAGGCTTTCTCAGTGCATACTCGCGCCTGTTGATTCGAACGTGTCACCGTCGCGGGGCATTGGCGATGGGCGGTATGGCAGCGTTCATCCCAAGTAAGGACGCGCAGGAGAATCAGCGCGTGGCGGATAAAGTGCGCGCCGACAAATCGCTCGAGGCGACCAACGGACACGATGGAACTTGGGTCGCGCACCCAGGGCTGGCCGATATCGCCATGGAGATATTCGATCGGCATATACCGCAGGGTCATACGAATCAGATGGATGTTTCGCGCAGCGACGATCCGGAGATCGTTGCCGCGGATCTGCTGGCGGTACCTGCCGGCGAGCGCACCGAGGCCGGCATGCGCACGAATATTCGCGTCTCGCTTCAGTACATCGAAGCCTGGATCTCAGGGACCGGTTGCGTGCCGGTCTACGGACTCATGGAAGATGCGGCCAC
>JAQBCT010000397.1:0-3148 GCA_032124855.1 Gammaproteobacteria bacterium | reverse complement strand
GCGGTGCGACAACAGTCCATCGCCGTATTGCCGCCACCCAGGACGATGACCTTGCCCTTGATCGATGTGGTGTGACCAAACGCCACGCTGGAAAGCCAGTCAATCCCGATTGAAATTTGCGCAGCGCTCTCCGCTCGGCCGGGCAATGTGGGCAGATCGCGTCCGCGCGGCGCACCCGTGCCGATGAAGTAGGCGTCAAAATCCTGCGCCAGCATCGCCTTCATGCTGCTCACTTCATGGCCGAAGTGACATTCAACGCCCATGTCGAGGATCACGCTGACCTCTTCCTCCAGCACAGACGCGGGCAGCCGGAAGGCCGGGATCTGGGTGCGCATCATGCCGCCGCCACCGGGATCCTTTTCGAACAGATGTACTTCGTAACCCATGGGCAGCAGATCGCGAGCCACCGCCAACGATGCGGGGCCGGCGCCCAGCAGCGCGATGCACTTGCCGTTCTTGACCGTCGGCACGCGCGGGAGATAGGGCGTTATGTCACCTTTGTTATCCGCGGCGACTCTTTTGAGACGGCAGATCGCCACCGGCTTCTCCTCCGTACGTACCCGCCGGCAGGCAGGCTCGCAAGGCCGGTCGCATGTACGGCCGAGAATCCCGGGGAATACGTTGGAGTCCCAGTTCAGCATGTAGGCCTGGGTATACTCTTCCTGCGCGATCAGGCGGATGTATTCCGGGACCGGTGTATGCGCGGGGCACGCCCATTGGCAATCGACCACTTTGTGAAAGTAGGCGGGGTCGAAAATATTGGTGGGTTTCATCACTGCTCGTTAGAAATCGGACGTCACCGCGCTCGCGATGCCGTTTCAGCTACTCCCATGTCTCTCTTTATTTTGGCTCTCTATCTCTGCGCTGTTCGCCAGCGCTGCGTAACCGAAGTACACACACCCCGATTGACGCGCGACTGACCGCGCAGTGCGCGCACTTTAACTCGTCCGAATTAACGTCGCTACTGGCACACGGGGGTCGGAGTAAGGGACCGGAGTGCTTTTCGCAGGCACGATTGTCACTGTCGCGACCAACTGCTTTGCGAAACGCACTCCGGTCCCTTACTCCGACCCCCCTGGGCAGCGCGTGCAGTAGAATACCGCGCCCCTGAACCCTGGCAGCGATGATGCTCGACCCCGACACCCCACCCTATCCTGAACGGGCCGGCGAACGGACTGGCTGGGGTGGCTTGATCGACGGGGCTCGTGGCCTGGCCACGTGTCGGGCGGCCGAACGGCACAACGGCCTGACCCTGGCGGTGGTCGCCGATCCAGCGGCCGCCTATCGCCTGTGTCGTGAGCTCGAATTCTTCTCCAGCGGTCGCCTGCATGTCGTGACGTTGCCCGACTGGGAAACGCTCCCCTACGACGCGTTCTCACCGCACCCCGACATCGTCTCGGACCGGTTGCGCACCCTGCACCGCTTGCCGGCCATTACGCGCGGCGTTCTGGTGGTGCCCGTGCGCACCCTTTTGCAGCGGCTGGCGCCGCCGTCGTTTCTGGCTGCGCACAGCCTACTGCTTGCCGTCGGCTCCCGGTTTGATGCCCACACGTACCGCAGCCAGCTCGAACAATCCGGCTACCGTTGCGTGGAGACCGTGTCCGAACGCGGCGAGTTCGCGGTGCGCGGCTCGCTGGTCGATGTCTACCCCATGGGCGCCCCGCGCCCCTATCGCATCGATCTCTTCGACGATGTCATCGCGAGCCTGCGTACGTTCGATCCCGACAATCAGCGCACCATCGACCAGATCGACGCAGTGGAGGTTCTGCCGGCAAAGGAATTTCCACTGACGGCCGACGCTATTGCCCGCTTCCGCAATCGCTGGCACGCCACCTTCGACGTCGACGTGCGGCGCTGCCCGATGTATCAGGATGTCAGCCAGGGCATGGCGCCGTCGGGCATCGAGTACTACCTGCCGCTGTTTCACGACCGGCTTGCGAGCGTATTCGACTACCTGCCCCAAGACTGCCTGGCCATCCTGCCAAACCGCCTCGACGACGCCATCGATGCATTCCGCAGGGACTTGAAGCACCGCTACGAGAGCCTGCGCCATGACATCGAACGGCCGATCCTGACACCGGATGCGCTGTACCTGCCCACCGACCTGGTCTTCAGCGAGCTCAACAAAATGCGCCAGGTGGTGATCGATGCCACGCAACACCGCGTGGAATTCGATTCGCAGCCGCTGCCAGACGTGGCGGTGAACCATCGCGCCCACCAGCCGGGCGAGCGACTCGTGGCATTCGCCCAGGCCGCGGCCGTGCCGATTCTGTTCACTGCCGAGACAGCGGGCCGCCGCGAAGTGCTGGCCGAATTTCTCGCCCGGGCCGGTCTGCGGCCGGTGGAGACCGCAGATTTCGCGACATTTCGCGCAGGCGACGCGCCCCTGTCGATGTGTGTGGCGCCGATTGATTGCGGTGTGTTGACCCCGGCCTTTGCCCTGATCAGCGAGACCCAGATCTTCGGCGCACGCGCCGAGGAGCAGGTGCGCCGTGACGGCCGCGCCGTGGACGCAGATCAGATCATCCGCAATCTGACGGAACTCACTATCGGTGCCCCGGTCGTCCATATCGAGCACGGCGTGGGCCGCTACCGAGGCCTTGGAACGCTGGCGATCGACAATGCCCTGACTGAGTTTCTGACGATCGAGTACGCAGACGCGGCGAAGTTGTATGTGCCGGTGACGGCGTTGCATCTGATCTCACGCTACGGCGGCGCGGATGAAGCGCACGCGCCGCTGCATCGGCTGGGCTCGGATCAATGGGACAAGGCGAAGCGCCGGGCCGCCGAGAAAATTCACGACGTCGCAGCCGAACTGCTGAATATCTATGCACACCGGGAGGCGCGCGGCGGCGAAGCGCTGAAGATCCCGACGTCCGAGTATCAACACTTCATCGACCAGTTTCCGTTCGAAGTCACGCCCGACCAGCGTCGCGCCATCGACGAGGTCATCGCCGACCTGACGAGCCCGAAATCCACCGACCGGGTTCCGAAGGCTGTCTTTGGTGAACGCCTCCATCGAAACTGAGGTGAACGGGCCTTTTTTGCTGCGTTCACGCCACGGCGCTCGATCGACGTCATTGTGAAGCCGTTCCAACGCGTCGAGATCGGTCGCCTTCTCTGTGCAAGCAGCTATCGTTCGGCATCT
>JAQBCT010000396.1:0-2743 GCA_032124855.1 Gammaproteobacteria bacterium | reverse complement strand
GTCCGGGCAGTGCGTAGCTGGTATGAGGACCCACCACGCCGCCGCTGGCTTTGACGAAATCGTCGATTGTCTTGTGCAGGCGGGGCTTTGCGGGATCCGTATAGAGGTCGAAGACGAAGATCTTGCTGGTGTCGAGGCCGGTGGCCCACAGGAAGCGGCGATCGTCGGTGAGGCCGGAGTGATGCGCTTCGTTGCGGCCGCCCACCGACAGCGAATTGACCACCTTACCGTAGCTGGTTGAGGTTGGATTGACATCCACAGTCACCAGTTTGTCCTGTTCGTCGCCCACGCCAACCTGGCCGAGCGTCCACACATAGACGAAATCCTCCTGACCGACGATTTTCGCCATATAAGGTGACAGGCAGGTTTCGTCGGCGCTGACCAACGCGGTTGGAAGTGTCAGCACGAGCAATGCGGCAATGCGCCGTAGAATCCTGTGAACGTGGTGAGTCCGGACGTACGAATGCATTTGACTGTCCTGCGTGACGGCGCTGCGGCGGGCCGTTCATCATACGCGCCGAGGTGGTTGGCTCAAGGGGTATCTCTTTGGCTTGGGCTGCTGCTGTTGCCTGCGGCCGCGGCGCCGCTCGGTCTGACCCCGCCGCAAGCAACCGACGCACTCGTCACACCGCAAACGATTGCGCTGGGCCGAAAGCTGTTCTTCGACCGCCGGTTGTCGTTCAACGGCACACTGTCGTGCGGGATGTGTCATATCCCGGAGCAGGCATTCGCGCAGAACGAGCTGCGCACCCCCGTCGGCTTTCAGGGACGTTCGGTGCGCCGCAATGCACCGTCGCTGTTGAATGTCGCCGACAGAGCGCTGCTCTTCGTTGACGGACGCGAAACCGCGCTGGAAAGCCAGGTATGGAGCCCGCTGCTCGCGGCCAACGAAATGGCTAATCCATCGGTTGGATACGTGCTGGCGCGGATCGCGACGATGACCGACTACGCCGGCGCATTCGAGGCGGCCTATGGTCGCGGTGTCTCCATGGAACTGCTCGGCGCGGCGCTGGCGAGCTATCAGCGCACGCTGCTGAGCGCAAACTCGCCATTCGATCGCTTCTACTACGGCGCCGACCCGGCTGCACTCGGCGCCCAGGCGCGCGCCGGCTTTGCGCTGTTCCGCAGCAACGGCTGTGCCGCTTGTCATCGGATCGAGGATGCGGCCGCGTCGTTCACCGACGATGATTTCCACGACACGGGCATCGGCTATCGCCAGACGATGGGTATTGCTGCACCCGTGCGTAGCGTCTTCGTGGCGCCCGGTGTGGAAATTGCGCTGGCGCAGTCGCTCGCGACACCCATCGTGGCCGATCTCGGCCGCTATGAGATCACCAATGACCCGGCCGACCTCTACCGGTTCCGTACGCCATCGCTTCGCAACGTCGCGTTGACCGCGCCCTATATGCATGATGGCTCGATTGCCACGCTTGCCGCCGTCCTCGAATACTATGACGCTGGCGGGGTGGCCCATGCGGGCCAGGATCCCAGGATCAGGCCACTGGGCCTGAGCGGTGCGGAACGCGCCGCGCTGTTGACGTTCTTAGTTTCGCTGACGGGAGAGAATGTGGCGAGGCTCGCCGCCGACGCGCGATCCGTGCCCATCGGCGACTGAATAGCCAATCTTGTTCAAGGAGGTTTTGCGGTGCCTACGCAATATGTAGATCTGCCATTCGTGTCGATGGATGACGTCCAAACATTGGCGTCACAGGAAGAACGCACCGATGTCACGCTTGATAGTCCGGCCATGGCCGTGTTCACCAATTTTCAGGTGAGCCCGCCCGTCGTGGTGGAAGAGACGACGTCGATAAACGCAATCACCTGTTGGGTGTATTGAGCGCCACAGACCTGGCGGGCGAAAAACCGATGATGATCGCTAATCAGCGCGGCGTGAAACGCAGCGAGCTGCTGGTCAAAAATATCATGACCCCGAAGAGCGAAGTACCTGCCATCCCTCTGGAAGCGCTGGAACGTTCGCGCGTAGGTGATCTGCTGCACACGCTGCAGTCGGTGGGTGAACAGCATCTGCTGATCGTGGCCGACGAAGGCGCCAATCGCTACGTCGCTGGCATGGTGTCGGCGGGTGATATCGAGCGCACCTTTCATCTGCATGTCGAAATTCCGACGGCGGCGCGCAGTTTTGCCGAGATCTACAAGGCAGTTAAGGAAAGTCATCCCTGATTTCCTCTGGTCTTGCCGGGAGCGTGTAGATGATGGACTGGAATTACGGCGACATACTCGATGCGATCGATCGGATAGTCCCGCCTGATCGCATTGCGTTGGTACACGGCGATCACGTCACGCGGTGGGGTGATTTTTCGCGGCGCGCCAACAATCTGGCGCGGGCGCTGCGCGATCGGGGCGTGAGCACGGGCGAGAAGATCGCGTTCTACATGCGCAACTGCCCAGAGTACAGCGAGGGCATCGCCGCCGCGTTCAAGGCGCGCCTGACCCACGTCAATGTGAACTACCGCTATGTCGATCACGAGCTGATCTATCTGCTCGACAACTCCGACGCTGCGGTCGTGATGTATGCGGCAGAGTTCGCGCCGCGTGTCGCGGCCATTCGAATGCAGCTGCCGCGCGTGCGACTTTGGGTCGAGGTGGCCGATTCCGCTGCGCCCGGGGACGCGGCAACTCCATACGAATCGCTTGCCGGAGTCGGTGACGGTGCGCCGCTTGATATCGCCCGCAGCGGCGACGACATGCTGTTTCTCTACACCGGCGGCACCACCGGGATGCC
>JAQBCT010000395.1:0-4239 GCA_032124855.1 Gammaproteobacteria bacterium | reverse complement strand
CGGCGAGGTCGAAGAGTACGCGCTCGTCCGGCTGAAACGGCGAGCCGTCGTACAGCACGAGCGTGGCCTCGCTCGCCAGTCCCGTCGCGAGCCAGTTCCACATCATCCAGCCGCAGGTCGTGAAGTAGAAGAGCCGGTCGTCGCGTCGCAGATCGGTGTGCAGCCGCTGCTCGACGGCGATTTTCAGAAGCACCGCGCCCGCGCCGTGCACGATGCACTTCGGCGCGCCGGTGGTGCCGGATGAGAACAGGATGTACAGCGGCGCGGCGAAGGGGCCGCGGACGAACGACGTGTGCGGCGTGGGGTGATTCAACAACGTGTTGAAGGGGCGCTCGCCCGCGCCGTTTCGCGCGGCACCGGCTGGCGCATCGGATTGCATCAGGAGGATCTGGCTCACGCTCGGTAAACGCTGCGCGACGTCGCGCAACCGCGCGGCGCAGTCAAACCACTTGCCGCCGTGGAAGTAGCCGTCGCACCCCACCAGAACCTTGGGTTCGATCTGCGCGAATCGATCGACGATTGCCTGCGCGCCGAAGTCGGGCGAACACGAACTCCACACGCCGCCGAGCGTGGTGGTGGCCAGCATCGCCACAACGGTGTCGATGCCGTTCGGCGCCACGGCGGCAACCCGATCACCTGATGTGATGCCGGCGTCTGAGAGGTGGGCCGCGATGCTGGCGACCCGCCGCGCGAGTTCGTGGCGCGAGATGCTGGCGCGGTGACCGTGCTCGTCGCGATAGATCAGTGCGGCGCCGTCGTCGCGCCGCTGCAGCAGATTCTCCGCGAAATTGAGCTGCGCCTCGGGAAACCAGCGTGTGCCGGGCATTTCATCGAGGCCGCGTGCCACTTCATTGCCGCGCTCGCCGACGATGCCCACGAAATCCCACAACGCGGCCCAGAACTCGGCGCGGGAATCGATCGAGAAGCGATGCAGATGGGCGTAGTCGGGCTGCGCGAGCTGGCGACGGAATCGATCGAGAGCGCTCTCCCGACGCTGCGCGGGCGTGGGTGACCAGAGGGCTTTCACCACTTCTCTTGCGACGTGCGCACATCCACTTCGAACGACCAGCCGTTGCGCGGTTGTTTGTAGAGATACTGGAAGGCATCAACGATGCCTTCCAGATTGATCAAACCTTCTTCGCCCAGGCGATTGGCGTATTCGGGAAAGCCTTTGATGATCTTGTCGCCGCCGATGGGTCCGTCAATGACCACGTGACCCACGTGAATCTGGTCGGGGCCGTATTCTTTGGCCATGGCCTGGGCGAGATTGCGCAGCGCGCCTTTCGCCGAATTGAACGCACCGAAATTCGCACGGCCCCGCAGCGACGCGCTGGCGCCGGTGAACAGCAGCGTGCCGCGGCGTTGCGGCACCATACGACGCACCGCCTCGCGGCCGAACAGGAAGCCGCCGAGACAACCGACCCGCCAGCTGCGCTCGAAATAGTCCGCTTCCATATCGATGATTCGCCCCGGCGTGTTGTTGCCGGCGTTGTAAATCGCCACATCCAGCGCTTCGTCGCCATCGGCGCACGCACGCTCGAACAGGGCGTGCACGGCAACTTCGTCGGTGGCGTCGGTGACGACGGCCGTAGCCTGGCCATCGTTGGTGATGATCGACTTCACCACGCGGTCGAGTTGCGTCTGTGTTCGTCCGGCGACGTAGACGTGCAAACCCAGACTGGCAAATCTTTCAGCGAGGCGTGCGCCGAGTCCGGCCTGTGGCCCCACGCCGATCACGATGGCGGTCTTGTCAGGCATTTCGCTGGTCCGTGGCGCGGTCACACAATGCGGTGCAGCAATGGTTGCGCGTTTGCCAGGCGATGGCAATTGTCGGCAGCCACAGCAAGGCTTCGCGCCAGCGTCTGTCGCGTCAGCCACGCGATATGCGGGCTCAGCACCACATCGTCGCGCGCGAGCAGCGGATTGCTTGGAGCCACCGGTTCGATATCGAACACATCCAGCCCCGCGCCGGCCAGATGCCCGGCATCGAGGCTGGCGATTAGTGCGCTTTCATCCACGAGTGCACCGCGCGCGGTGTTGATCAGGATGGCGCCGCGGCGCATGCGCGCGAGTCGTGATGCGTCGAACAGTTGTGCTGTTGTCTCTGTGAGCGGCACGTGAAGACTGACGATGTCAGCGCGCGCCAGCAGCGCATCGAGCGAAACGAACGGCAGCTCCAGATCGGGCTTGGCGGCGTTCGCGGTATAGATCACCTGCGCCCCCATCGCCACCAGGATGGGAGCGAGTAGTCGCGGGATGCCACCCATGCCGACGAGCCCCACAGTCGCGCCAGCGACCTCACCCAACGTATCCTGTCGCCCCGCGTGCCACGACCAGCCAGCGCCGCTGCGCACATCGCGGTCGAAGCGGCGCACCTGACGCAGCACGGCGAGCATCAGGCCCAGCGTGTGTTCGGCCACCGCACGGCTGTTGGTGCCCGGCATATTGCATACGGCGATACCGCGCGCTTGAGCGCGCTTGAGATCGATCGTGTTGACGCCCACACCGATCTTCTGCACCAGACGCAGTCTGGGTGCGGCGTCGATGACGGCTGCGTCCACCGGGCGCAGGCAGTGCCACAATACGTCGGCGTTCGCGAGCAACTCGAACAGCCGCGCGTCGTCAGACTCTTCACACACATCGATCTGCAGACCGTGCTGCGACTGATCGCCTAGCGATGCTTCGAACTGGGCGCCACAGGCGTAGTTGTAGATCACCCTCATCACATGATCGTCCTCGATCATCGCGCGATTGTCATCGAGATACGACGGTGCGAAAGCCGTGAATCTCCACACTCGCGAAGAGGCCTGCAATGCGATAGGGATCTGCCGCGCTGAAGCGTTGTGCGGCAGCCAGATCGTCCGCTTCCACGATGAACATTGATCCGCGCATGGCGCCGTCTTCACCCAGCAGCGGACCGGCCAGCACGATGGGCAGCGGCGTTGCTTCGATGAATGCGAGGTGCGCTGGCCGGGTGGCCATGCGCAGTTCCAGCGCATCGGGTTTGTCTTTGCAATAGATGATGAACTGCATGTGTGGTTACTCCCCTAGTGTCGTGCGGGTAGTGGCCGGATCACGCCGCCGCCCTGCAATTGCTCCGCGATGCGCAGCCCTTCATTCCATTTGGCGGTGCGTTCTCCGCGCGTGATGGAACCTACCTTGATCAGCGGCGCCTGCCAGCCGACGGCGAGGTGCATGACAGTCGTATCTTCGGTCTCGCCGGAACGCGCCGAAACGATGGGCAGGATGTTGTGGGACTCGCAACGCATGAGCGCCGCGTGGGCCTCCGTGATGGTACCGGCCTGATTCGGTTTGATCAGCGCGGCGTCGATCAAGCCATCGTGAACCGCCTGATCGATGCGCGCGGCATTCGTCACCACCAGATCATCCCCCACGACTCGCGCGTCGCCGCGCAGCCCGTGTAGTTGCGCGCGAAAGGCGGCGTAGTGCGCACGATCATCTTCGGCACAGGGATCTTCGACGAAGACGATCGGATAGCGGCGACACCAGCGCGCGAGCTGCTCGACCCATTGCGCGCCTGTGAAGTTGGCCGCATCGGCGCGCAGTTGATAGCCGCCGTCGCGCGCGAACTGATTCGCTGCCACGTCCAGCGAAATTGCGACATCGTCAAGCGGGCGCAGGCCCGCCTTCTCGATCGCCGCCACGGTCAACTTCAGCACGGCTTCGTTGCCCGCCACATCGGGCCAGAAACCGCCTTCATCAGCGACACCGCGCAACTGACCTGCGTCGGCGAGAATCCCAGCCAGCGAGTGATAGACCCGCGCGCACCATTGCAGCGCCGTTGGCCAGTCTGGCGCGCCGACGGGCAATACCATGATGTCCTGCAGATCGATGCGACCTTGCGCATGCGCGCCGCCGCCGATGATCTGGATCTCCGGCAGCGGCATCGTCAGATCGTTCCGCGCGGCGAGATGGCGCCACAGCGGTTCACCAGATGCAGCGGCAGCGGTTTGCAGAACCGCCAGCGAAGTAGCGATGAGCGTATTACCCCCCAGCCGGCCGCGCTGCGGGGTTCCGTCGAGTGCAATCAGGTGCGCGTCGATGCGTTGCTGATCACGGCAATCCGCGCCGATCAGCGCGGGTGCGATTTCTGATGCGAATGCCGCGCATGCTCGAGACACGCCGTGGTCCGAGGGATCGCGCAGTTCGTGTGCTTCAAATACGCCGGTAGACGCACCCGCGGGCGCGACGCCGCGCGCGAGATTCGTGCCCGCGCGC
>JAQBCT010000394.1:0-17545 GCA_032124855.1 Gammaproteobacteria bacterium | reverse complement strand
CGAGGGTGCCGCCGACGGCAGCATCAATTCGGACGACGTGTGGGCCATGCTGCGGACCATTTACGATCCGGAAATTCCCGTTAACGTGGTCGACCTCGGATTGATTTACGACTGCGAGATCGATGCCGACAATGGATGCGTGAAGATCACCATGACATTGACGGCCGCCGGCTGTGGCATGGGTCCTGTGCTGGTCGATGAGATTAAGCGTCGCCTGGGCCGACTGCCGAACGTGGCAGATGTCGAAGTGGAACTCGTCTTCGATCCGCCCTGGAGCCGCGACCGTATGACCGAAGAGGCGCAGCTGGAACTCGGCCTGTTCTGATGGCCAGCTCCGAAGGCGCCCCGAGTCCGCCGTCGCGCGCCGCGCTCGATGAGATCCGCGACAGCTTCGGCTTCTTCGACAACTGGGAAGACCGCTACCGCTTCATCATCGATCTTGGCCGCACGCTGGCGGCAATGCCGGATGTATTGAAGACGGATGCCAATATCGTGCACGGTTGCCAAAGCCGAGTGTGGATCGCGTCCACCTTGATCGATGGCAAGCTCCACTTCCTGCTCGACAGCGATGCATTGATCGTGCGCGGACTCATCGCCATCGTGCTCGCGGCGTTCAACGACCGTACGCCCGAAGAGATCCGCAGCTTCGACATCGATGCGCTATTTCTCGAACTCGATCTGATGCGCCATCTGAGCCCCGCACGCGGCAACGGCCTCACGGCGCTGGTGCGGCGCGTTCTCAGCAAGGCCGCGGAACCGCCGATCGCCACTTGATACTGGATAAATATCCAGTTACTGTCGTGCCAGTCAGGTTGCTGTTCCTCACGATGAATTCCGTGCAGATCCTCGTCTTTCAACGTACCGCGCGCGACGCGCTGGCCATTGTCGCCAACCATCTATGGGAGCGATTCGCCAACGGCGGCGCGCCCCTCGAGGGTCGCCACGGCCGGGTCGATCTGCTGGTGTTGACTGTCAGAAACGGTATTTGCGAAGAGGCGGATCCGATCACGCTGGATCTGGATGCCAATGGTTATCTGGTCCGGCGCGAGTTCCGTCTGCGACCCCTTCCCGCCCATCCCGCACTCTTCGATGCCCGTCGCATCTTCATCCGTCGCTATTTGAAACATGCCGCTCATTGGCAGCCGAGCGAGCAGTTGCTCGAGCACGCGCTGGCTCAGGTCGGCGCAACGCGCGTCGGTGAACTGGCGTCAACCTGATCCATCGATCACAGTTTGCACGCCCCGCGCGCCTTAAGATGCGCGAAATTCGATGCCAAGCGACACATGAAGGAACGACGCCCGCCCCATCCAGCCCCGCAACGTCATGCAGCATACGGTGCTGACTACCGGCGCGGCTGGGAAGCAGAGCTGTGGCACGCCATCGCGCGGCGCGCCGCGCGCGCCAAAGCCAATCTGCCCGCACTCGACGGGGTAAAAAACTCTCAAGAGTGACAGTTTCCCCGCTGCCCGAGTGCGGCCATACTGGCCATGCTTTGCAACACTCCCGGGGGGGGGGAACCATGACTCGAAATGCGTATCGCTACGTACGCGTAGCTTCATTGGCCTGTGGGTCACTGCTGTCGCTGCCAGCGGCCGTCTCAGCAGCCGAATCGACGGCCGGCTTTCAGATCGAAGAAATCGTGGTCACAGCGCGCAAGCGCGAAGAAGACCTGCAGGACGTGCCCGTGGCCGTCACGGCGTTCAACGCAACACAGATCGACGCGATGATGGGCAGCAACATCGGCGAGCTGTCGAAATTCACACCCAACGTCATCCTGGCCCGGCAGCCGTACGCCGGCAATGCGTTGTTCGGCGGCATTCGCGGCATCGTCTTTGGGGATCTGGAGAAGAGTTTCGATCCCACCGTTGGCGTCGTCATCGACGGCGTGCCCATGGTCACGAACACCTCCGCGTTGATCGATACCTTCGATCTCGAGTCGATCGAAATATTGCGCGGCCCCCAGGGCACCCTGTTCGGACGCAACACGATCGCCGGCGTGGTTAATGCCCGTCGCACGCGGCCCACGAAAGAATTCGGTCTGAAGACCCAGGCGCGCTACGGCAGCCACAACGAGCAGAAAGCCAAAGTCTTGTTGAACCTCGGCAACAGCAAGAACTTCGGCGTCAAGCTGGGCGTGTTCCGCGACAAGGGCGACGGCTACACCGAGGACGCAGACTTCGACCTGGCGACAGGCGCAATCAACGGCTCAGGCCATGACACCGACGGCGAGGATACGTGGAACTATGTCGCCAGCGCGCTGTGGGAGCCCACCGACAAACTCAGCCTGCTGTTCACCTACGACTACGGCGATGACAAATCGACGCTCGCAACCCCAACGAACCTCACCACGCCCAATCTCGACGCCGCGCTGCGGGGTGCGATCACCGGGCAGCTCTTCACCGACCTCGGCAGCGGCGTGCCCCCCGGTGCGGCCGTTGGTGGCGCGATCGGCGCGACCTTGGGATCTGGCGGCAATTTCTGCGACGTGTACTCCACAACGTTCGCGCCGCTGAATGGCTGGGTTAACGATATCGCGTGCGCGTCGCAGGGCTACCTGCGTGGCGAAGCGGACGGCTACAAATACTCCTACACAGCCGTGCCGTTTCAAAATCGCATCAAGCGCTCGGCGTATACCCTGGAAGGCAACTACGACCTCACCGACAAATTGACGCTGACTTCGATCACGGGTTACTCATCGTCGGACGAGGAACTCGATGAAGACAACCTCGGTGCGGCCGTACCGATCTTCAACCCGGTTCGCCCTCAGGATTACGAACAGCAGTCGACGGAACTGCGCCTCACCTCGAACTACGACGGCAAACTGAACTTCGTGGGCGGGCTGTACTACGTGTATTCCAAGTACAAGATCACCCAGTCGATCTGGGTGTTCGGATCACAATTTCTGGGCGCACCCCCAAGCCCGGATGGTGATGCCGGTCAGGAAACCACGTCCTACGCCGCATACGGTGAAGCGTACTACGACATCACCGACAAGCTCCGGCTCACAGTCGGCGGTCGCTACACCTACGAAGAAAAGAACTTCTGGATATTCCAGCGCGACTCGGCCGATGGCACCGGTCTGCTGCCCGTGGTCTGGGGCTGCGGCGATCTGTCCGGGGGTAAGCAGGCGCTCGCCAATGCATCGGGCGCGGCCTGGATCGCCGGCGCACCCGATCAGGCCACCGCGGATGCGCGTGCAGCGGCACTCGTGTGCAACGACGACGATGGCGAAAAGGACTGGGACAATTTCACGCCCAAGGCGGTTTTGGACTATCGCTTCACGGACACCCTGATGGCGTACACCTCGTTCGCCAAGGGCTACCGTTCCGGCGGCTGGAATGGTCGCGCCACCACGCCCAGTTCAATCGGCCCCTACAACGCAGAGAGCGTGGACAGCTACGAACTCGGAGTGCGTTCGGAATTATTCGATCGAACCCTGCGTCTGAATCTCACAGGCTTCTTAACGCAATACACGGACAAGCAGGAAAGCGAGATCTTCCAGTTCGGCATCGCCACCGAAACGCTCGTGCAGAATGCGGGTGACGCCGAGGTCAAGGGATTCGAACTGGAGTCCCAGTGGGTGCCCACAGACAAGTGGGAGGTGCGACTTGCGGTGGGCTACAACAACGGCGAATACAAGAAGTTCATCGCCAACAATTCCGCAACGGGGTTGCCCGAAGACCGATCCGATACCTACGAGTTCGCATTCGCCCCGGAATGGAACTACAACGCAGGCATCAACTACTACCAGTCGCTGGACAAGTGGGGCATGGGCTCCGCGATATTCCGCTCGAACTACGCCTGGGCGGACAAGACCGTCGGCAACTTTGGCCAACCCGACCCCCAAGGTCTGGGCCGCAACGAATTCGATTCGCGCGGTGTGTGGGATTTCTCGCTGGAATGGGACAGCCCCTGGGTTCAGGTCACGGGATTCGTGAAGAATGCCTTCGAAGATGACAACTATCTGGCCACGTCAGTGAACGTCGGCGTGTTCTGGTTCGGTGCCACGGCGCCCGGGCGAACCTACGGTATCGAACTGACGAAGGTCTGGTAGACGCCACGCAGGTGCGATCGAAACGTTTCGGGAACGACCTGTAGGAGGGGCTTCAGCCCCGATCTTTGCGTGAGTCGCCTGCAACAAGGATCGGGGCTGAAGCCCCTCCTACAGGGTCGGGTCACGTCTTGGCGACGCGCTACTCGAACTCGATGTGCAACGTCTCGAGCGCACGCAGCATGAAGTTCGCCTGGTAGCTGAACTCGCCCTGCTGTGGCGCGAAGCGCAGCCCATCGACACGGTCCAGCAATGCCTTGAAACCCCACCACAGTTCGCGCCGCGCGAGTGGCGCGCCCAGGCAGTGATGTACGCCGGAACCGAATGCCAGGTGGCTGCCCGGTTTGGCGCGATCAAGATCCAGTTGCGCCGGGCACTCGAATGCGCGTTCGTCACGGTTTGCCGCCGCATAACGGATATTCACCATCGCGCCCTTGGGAATGGTCACACCATGCAATTCGATGTCTGACGCGGCGTAGCGAAGCAGGCCCTGAACGGGACTTTCGAGGCGCAACACTTCCTCGATGAACGCCCGCAGATGTTTTTCCGGATCCGCCTTCAAACGCGCCCAGACATCCGGGTTCTGCACCAGCAGCATGACGCCGGCCGATAGCGCGTTGGTGGTGGTCTCCGACCCGCCCACGAACGTGTCGGCCATCATTTCCGCGTGCAGTTCCTCGTCCGTCAGACTCCGACCCCACTCCGGGATCACGGTGTTCACGAGATCGGACAGCAAGGTGGCGTCAGGATGTTCGCGCAACCGCTCGAAGATCGGCTGAAAGTAGTGCTGGGCTTCGATCTCCTGTTCCACTGACGCGCGCTCATCGTCTTCCGACTGCATCATGCCCAGCCGCTTGATCCAGGAATCTGTCCACGCCTTGATGCGCCAGATATCTTCCTCCGGTGCACCCATCTGCTTGCCGATGATGATCAGCGGGAACGGCACGGCAAACTTCTTCACCCAGTCGCAGCGGCCTTCGGCAACGAAGTCGTCGATCAGTCGATAGGCGAGGCCCTCGATGAACGGTTCCAGTGCTTTGATTCGCGAGGGACGAAACGCGTTGTCGAAGATCGCGCGCATCTGTTTGTGATTCGGATTGTCGCGCTGGGCCAGCGTCGGCCCCGGCAGCCAGCCCTTCTCGCTGTACAGCGCTCGCATCCGCTTGGCGCGCTCTGGATCGAGGATCGCCCTCGGTTCGCCCTGCGGCTGATTGCTGAAGCGAGCAGGATCCAGCAGCACCTCGCGAAGATCGTCGTAGCGCGTGATGACGTAGAGCCCGGTCAATGGATCCCGCCACACGGGAGCCTGATCGCGCAGCACCGCGTAGGCCGGATACGGACAGGCGTTGACCGCCGGATCGAAGAAGTTGATCTGATCCGCCGCGGCGGTGCCTGCGGGGCCGCCGCTCGGCAGTTCGGTGCTCATCGGTCGATGCTCCCGTGAAACCCAACCACGCTCGATCGAATCGAACTCAACATATCTGTGTATCGAACCACCACGCTCCCCTGCCAGGTGATGGACACGCCCCGATCAGCATCTGCACGCACGAACGCGTGCGAAGAACCGCTCCTTGCGTCAGCGCGGTTGCGGTGCCAGTGCTGCAATCTGTTCGATGCTGGCTGTGCGAGGGGTGCCGGTGAAACCAAACGCATAGGATTGCCCCGTCGGACCATCGGGACCATGCGCAAGCACGTTGAGCACCGCTGCGGCCATATCCTCCACCCTCATGCCCGCCTCGGCGACCTTCGCCGATACGCCGCGCAGCATCGGCGTATCCACCGCGCCGGTACACAGTGCATTCACGCGAATGCCGTGTTTCTTCAGCTCAACGGCCCAGGTCTCCGTGAGCCGCCATTGTGAGAACTTGGCGCAATCGTAGCCGCTGGCTGCCATGCCCGTGATGTAGTGGCCCTCTTTGATGTGTTCGGTGACGATGTTGATGATGTTGCCGCCGCCTGCCCTGATCATCGCCGGCACCGCAGCCATCGCGCAGTAGTAGCTGCCCAGCGCGCAGCTGTTCATCGATTGCGCGAACGCATCCGTCTGCGATTGATAGTCACCTGTGGTCAACGCACAATCGAGCCACACTGCGGCGTTGTTGATCAGGATGTCGACACGACCGAAGGTGCGCAGCGTCGCATCAAGTGCGTCGCGCACCGCTTCGCGGCTGCCTACGTCGCACGTCAGCGCGAGCGCCTGGCCGCCCAGGCTGCGCACCTGTTCGGCTGTCTGCTTGTTTTCGCTGACATCGATATCCAGCCCGGCGATATGCACGCCCTGGGCGGCCAACCCAACCGCAATGCCGCGGCCGATGCCAATCGCCGAGCCTGTGATTACTGCAACCTGACCTGCCAACATCCCCACTCTCCTTCAGTCAACGCGTTCAGCCGCCAAATCCGTCAGTGAGACTGCCATCGCTCGCCAGTGCCTCGATGCGTTCATGCATCGCTAGGGATCCCACGCGAGTTCATCGCCGCCTGGCGAATCAGCGCCGTTCGGACGCGATTCAAGCTCGCCACCGGATCATCGGCAGATCGAGCAAAGTCCTGATACCCGGTTCGGCCTCGCACACGGGCACAATTGCATTCACCGCATGCATGGCGGTGCCGAGCAGACCGTCCGATACCCAATTCGCTTCCAGTTCGATCGACATTGCTGGCGATCCTTCGATGGTGATCGAGTGTTTGCCGGTCGGCCAGTCGGGTGCAACGCTTGCATGCATCCGCCACACCGTTTCATGAACGATGCGCGCTACGCCGGCAGCACGGCCGGTCCATTGCCAACGCTGCCCGGCGACCATGCCGGATTCGATTACCCCCGCGGCGGTATTCAAGGTCTGTGTCGCGGTCGCAATTTCCAGCTCGTCAGTGACCTCATCGAGGGGCAGTCCCACACCATCCGCAACCAGCGTAATACTCTCGGCGAACAAGCCATTCAGCCAACGACGCCGGCGTGCCCCATCACGCTGGAAGGATTCAGGCGAGGCACCGAAGCCCATGCTGCCGAACATGATCTCCTTCGATGGGTAGTACTCAAAATTCGAAATCTCGCGCACCACGATGCGCTCGATATCGCGCGACAACGCACTCATCGCCAACGGCAGAACATCTCCCATCCAGCCGGGATTCAACCCGGTGGAATGGAATGTGCTGCGACCGGTCGCACAGGCATTGCTCAGGCGGTCGACGACCTCGGGCCCGTGCGCCTTCGGATAGAGGTAGCCCACCACGGTGATGACATTCTTGCCAGCGGCCAGCAACGCGCAGATATCCTGCAGGTCCTGTTGCTCCTGTTCGCCATAGACGAGCGAGGCCAGCGGTGCATGAATCACTATGTCGGCGTCGCTGCTGATGACCGCATCGATCGATGCAGTGGCCGCGATACCCAATGGCGCAATGCCCAACAGTTCGCCAATGTCGCGCCCGGCTTTGTTCGCGGTCAGCGTGTGCATTCCAACTAGCGCTAGATCCGGGCGGCCAAGCACCGCCGTGGCCGCATGGCGACCCACGGTACCGCCGGCCCACTGATAGACACGGATGGTCACGATTGTTCTCCTGATGTGGACAGAATGGTCACTGGACTGGCGGCAGTTGCCCGCCTTCCAACAGCAGCGTTTCCAGATGCTGGTCGGCTATACCGTAGTGCGCCTTCATATCCAGCACCTGCTGATACTTCGTAGAGTCCAGACGCCGCGGTCCGTCCAGCACACCCGCGATCATCACGTTGCGATGGGTATGCGCATCGGATATGAACTCGCTGATGCGCGTGCGATAGCCCTGCGATTCCATCAGAAGGCCGCGCATGGCGTCGGTGAGCATCTGGGTGAAGCGATCCTTGTACGTATCGTGCTTGAACAGCGGCCGTTCGGCCACCGGCGCCTTGAACTGAGGCCGCAGCTCCTTCTGACAACAGGGCACCGCGATGATGATCGAAGCACCGCGCTCGATACCGCCGTAGATCGCGGTATCGGTTGCCGTGTCGCACGCATGCAATGCGACCACTACGTCGGCGGCGCCCGCGTCGTGTGTTGCGGCATCCGCGCAATCGAAATGCAGCGTCGCGTAGCCGAGCGTCTCGGCGATCTTCGCGCACGACTTCATCAAGGCCGCGTTGCGATCGACCCCGCGCACCTCGGTGGCAATCCCCAGATGGTGATTGCAGTAGTCGTACAGCGCGAAGGTGAGGTAACCCTTGCCGCAACCGATGTCCACCACACGCAGCCGGGCGGCGGCCTTCAACGCCGATTTCGCCATCAGCCCATCGAACAGCTTCAGCAGGTGCTGCAGCTGCCGGTATTTGGCAGCCATCTCGCTCTTGATCTTGCCCTGCGCGGTAACGATTCCCAATTCGCGCAGATAGGGTGAGCGTTCCGGATCCAGGAGATAGCGTTTAGGGCGGTCGTGGTCCGTCGACAGTGTCTCGGTGAAGGTCGGCACATGGCGCGTCACGCGAGCTTGGCCGCGCTTGCTCGTGCGCAGCTCGATATCAGCTTCGGTGGTGAACAGATGGGCGTTGGCAAAGCGCTCGCCCAACAGCGCGCCCACCACCGTCGCGGCCTCGTTAATCGGGTAGTTCTTGGCGATATCCTTGTCCGTGTGGCGAAACGAAATCCCAAGATGCGGTTCACCACGCACCTCTACGCGTCGCACGAATGCCTGCCGCAGGTTGTCGCGCAGGCCTTTGCTGAGGGTCAGCTTGACGAAGCTACCCGCGTCAAGCGACTGCGAGAACGCACTCAAGAATTCTGCGTGGGAGCTATCGGGCATGGTCAGCGCCGGATGGTCGCCAGTATGCGGCTGTGTTCTGCACGACTGATGCTGTACGTGCTGGCAACCACCACCGTGATGGCAATCAGAATCAGCACGCCGGGCCCCGTGCAAATCGCCAACGTGCGCATCGCCTCCGGATCCGCGTTTGCTGCGGTCGCGCTGCGGGTGATACCGGCCGCGTCAACGATGATGCCCGACAATAACGTCCCCGCCCCTGCAACGAATTTGGCGGCGAACGCCAGCGCCGCGTAGTAGATGCCTTCATGGCGCACGCCGTGTCGCGCTTCGTGCTGATCCGTGATATCCGCCACCATCGAACCCATCATCACGCCCAGCAGTCCGATACCAATCCCGCACACGGTGTTGCACACCAGCACAATCGTGAACGCCATGGGATCGCCGTGCGGTGGAAAGATGCCAAGCAGGCTCAAGCTGATGGGGGTGGTATTCCACAGCGCGTACCAGGCCAACCCACCCATCAACAGCCACTTCTTCTCCCGGACGATCTTCCCCAACGGCGTTGCGATGGCGGCGCCAATGAAACTGCCCAGCACTGTCATCGGAAAACTGATACTCAGCTGTTCCGGGGTGAAACCGAAATACAGATTACCCAGGTACAGCGACAGTGCCGTCACCATGCCCATGGTCATGCCGAACAGAATCGAAGTCAGCACCATGGTGCGAAACGCAGACAGCGCGAATGCCTCGCGCGCCTCGCGGATCACCTGCAGCAGGCTGAATCGCGGCGTGGTCGCGGGCGCCTGCTTGAGGCGCGGAATCTGGTCGTGCGTCCCGCCGGCCGAAACCCAGATTCCCAGCACCAGGATCACCGCGAAAGTAGCGGCAAAGGCGCCGTAGGCTTCCGGGTTCAGCTGGCCGTTTGGATACAGTTCCGTTGCGCGAAAAAAGCCGCGCATGCCCAGGATCATCACCAGCAACATGCCGACGGAGCCCATGAGGGAACGCACCGACGACAAGAGTGTGCGTTCGTCGTAGTCGCTCGACAGTTCCGCAGTCATGGCCGTATGTGGAATCGAATACAGCGCCAGCGTCACGCGGGTCAATACAGCGAAGCCCGCCAGCCACATGAATAGCTGCACATCGCTCAGTCCATCCGGCGGTGTGAATAGCATGTAGAACGACAGCGCAAAGGGCGCTGCCGAGAGATACATGAAGGGGTGACGACGACCCCAGCGGGTGCGCGTTCGATCGGACCAGGAGCCGATCGCCGGATCGACCAGCGCATCCACCACCAGCGCAATCACCATGGCGACGCTGGCCAGCTGCCCCGACAGGCCAAGCACCTGGTTGTAGAAATACAGCAGGAAGATGCCGAATGCGGTGCCCTGCACGCTTTCGGAGATCTGACCAAAGGCGAACGCGATGCGCACCCGCCAGCTCAGCCTCGCCGACAACGCGGCTTCGCCATTCGCGGCAGCGGCGAGCGATTTGGACATCTGCATACGATCACTCACCTGTTGCTGAATCGAGAACGGCCCAGTCGCCGCCACGCACAGAATACTTGAACTGCTTCACACTTTGCTGGCGCAGTTGGTCGATGGTTGCGGCCATCACAACCCAGTTAACGGTAAGGTCGTCGATGGCACTCGACAATCGTTTGAAGAACTCGCAAGGATTCTAAGTGGTACCGATGCGGATTCGATCGATCCGGCGCGTGTCGTCGCCGGCGCTGTTGATGAAGGATCGCCGTCATGTCTGAGGCGACCATCATTCATGGCCGCCGCGCCGGACAGTTTCTGTCTGACCGAACCGAAATAGCACGCGCGTTTCGCGTCTTTCGCGACCATTGCCTGGTCGTGAAACTGCAGATCGGTACTGCCGACGCAGATTTCAGCGCTAGCATTCTCGAAGTGACGGCGACGCAGTTCGTGCTGGAGGATATCCGCCCCCGCACGAGCCTGCCGCTACTGCGCGCTGGCACACCGTTCAGTCTGGCCGCCCGATTGGATGGCATCTACGGCCGCGCCGACGAATTGCGGGTCGTAGAGATCGGCGAGGATCGCGGCGTACCCTACTTTGTCGTGCCGCTGCCCGCCCAGATGCTGTATCACCAACGCCGCCGGGCGCCACGTTTTCGCCTGCCACTGGAGGGCGATGCGGCACGGATCACGCTGCACCGTGCCGAGCGCGCGCTGGAGGGTGCACTGGTCGATATCTCCTCCGGTGGCTGCCGAGCGGTATTCGATGTGGTGAACGACCCGAAACTCGCACCGAACGAGGTCGTTGCGCGATGTGATATCAACATTCCGAATCTGCTGGTGCTCGACGTCGCCACCACCATTCGATATCACAGTCTCAGCAAGCAAACGGGACAGCTCACCTGTGGCCTGGAGTTCGCCAGCATGGCGCTACCGCATCGGCGTCGCCTGGAGCGATTCATTGCCAAGCTCGCGCGGCTCAGCGCGCCTGCCTAACGCACGTCGAGGGCGCGCCAGCGTCGCAGATCGTCCGCACTGTCCACGTCCCACAGTCGCGGCAGCAGTGCCACGGAAACGCCCATTCGTTTGGCACGTTGCAGCGTTTCCTGTGTGACCGTCGCGGTGCTCCAACGCATGTCGAGCAGCAATTCGGGAATCGGCCTGCGCATACCAATCAGAATGTAACCGCCATCTTCGACCGGGCCGATCACCACGTCGACATCACGCAATGCGGCACAGGCGGCCTGCAGATAGTCGCCGTCGAGAATCGGACAATCGCTGCCCACCACAATCGCCGCGCGGCCACGTTGCTGGATCGATTCGACCACCGCCAGCATGCGTTGGCCCAGATCACCGGGCGGCTGCGCGTAAATCTGCAGACCCACATCGACGGAGTCGTCAGCGTTGCCGTCAAGCCAGATCTCAGCGTCCGCGCCACACGCGCAAACCACCAGCGTCAGCGTGCGTTGCAACAATTCGCGATGCGCCGCCAGTGCAACATCGTCACCAACAGCTCGAGCAAGGCGCGTTTTCACGCGCCCCACTACGGGTGCACGGGCGAATACCGCAACGATGGGCGGCGCGCAGCTTTCAGGCGTCATGATCGTAATAGCGGCGCACCAGCGCATCAGGCGACTCGCCCAGGAAGTAGCGCAGTCGCAGCCACCACATGGTCAGGATCGTTCGGGTGACGCCATGGGTTTGCCAGCGCCGCGCCGACGTACGTAGTGGTGTGGCGATGCACCTCGGCCGGGCGAGGCGCCGCAACCGTTTACACAGCTCGATATCCTCCATCAGTGCAAGCCGCGGAACGCCGCCCACGAGCTCGAGCACATCGCGCCTGACGAACAGACCCTGATCGCCGGTGCAGATGCCGCTCAGACGGGACCGCAGGTTCATCAAGCGCTCGACACCACGCAGTGCAAGCTCTGAACCGTCCAGCCGGATGTCGAATCGCCCCCACAGCGACGCTGCATCGGCCAACACCCACTGCAGCGCCTCCCATGCGGGTGCGCTGAGGCGCGTGTCGGCATGCACCATCCACACCCACGTGCCAGCACTGGCCGCAACACCCGCGGCCAGTTGGTTGGCCCGCCCGCGCCGCGCGTGCAGCACCCGAATGCCGCGCGACTCGGCGATCTCCGCCGAACCATCGCGGCTGCCGCCGTCCACCACAGTGACCGCATCGCGATCGATGCGCAGCGCGCGCAGATCGTCCAGCAGCGCGGCCAGCGCGACGCCGTCATCGAGCACTGGAATGACAATCGACAGTGAACGCATCTCAACCTCACGACACGCGCGCGATTATCCGGCATCGCTGCAACAAACGGCAGCTTCACCCACCACCGCCCGGTTAACATGCCATCGCACGCACTCGGAGAACGTCGCCCATGCTTCAAATCGCGCAGCGCTGGTTTGAACGCCGCAGCATCGACAGCACGCTGACCCTGTTGTGGGAGCCCTTCGTCCATCCGCTGATTCGCTGCAATATCTGGCACCTCGCTGGCCGCACCAGCGATCTGTTGATCGATACCGGTCTTGGGATTGCATCGCTGCGCGACGAGCTGGCCGATCTCACCAACAAACCGGTGATCGCGGTCGCGACACACATTCACTACGACCATGTCGGCAGCCTGCACGAGTTCGCCAGGCGTCTGATGCATCCTCTGGAAGCGCCGCGCATGGCGCACTACGCGGAATTCGACCATCTCGCACGCAGCGCATTTCCCGCGGAATTTCTCGAATGGATGGCAGCCGCGGGTCAGCCGCTGGACGATGATTATCTGATCACGGCGCGGCCCGCAGCGAGCTTCGATCCGGCGACCTATCGAATTCAATCAGCCGAAACCACCCGCACGGTGGCCGAAGGTGATTTCATCGACACAGGCGACCGCCGCTTCGAAGTGCTGCACCTGCCCGGGCATTCACCCGGCAGCATTGCGCTGTGGGAAGCGGACAGCGGCACGCTGTTCTCTGGCGATGCCATCTACGACGGTCCGCTCATCGATACCCTGCCCGACAGCGATCGCGTGCAATACGTCCACACCATGAAGCGACTGCTCGAGTTGCCCGTGACCGTCGTGCATGGTGGCCACGAACCCAGTTTCGGGCGCGCACGCCTGCGCGAGATCGCCGCCGGTTATCTCTCAGCGCACGACAGCTGATTCACGCCGCCGCGCGGATCCCTTTCACCGGTGACTTCACCCGACAGCACCAACTGCGCCCGTACCTCGCCCAGGGGCAGCCTCCACAAGCTCTGCCACGACACACCCACCAAGGGCTGCGCCGCGCAGCCCCCCCGATAGCCCGCAACCAGTGCGACCATCCGTTCACGCAGGGTGTTGGGTTTTCGAAACACCGTGTTGAGCAGGATCAGCGCAAAGAGAAACGCAATGAACGGCGCGTTGAGTTGCGCGAGATAGAAACCGCCAAGCCCCACCTCGCCCACCTCATCGTTGCCCCAGCCGGTGACCACGTGCCATAGATCGTGTGTGGCATACAGATGCCGCAACAACCAATCCTCATCGGTATCACCAGGAATGCGCACGAGATTCGGATTGAGCCCACGCGCCTGACAGTGTTCGGCGAATACGCGCCCCAGCGTGCCGGCCGGCAGTGCCAGCAGCGCGGTCAAATCCACCACGCCAAACTCCTCGCGGGCGTCAATTGCATTCGCCGTGCGTGCGTCGCTTCGTAATGACGCGAGCACGTTGTCCCAACGCGCAAAGCGACGGCCTGTGCGTGAACGGGCGAAGCCCATCTGCACGATCGCCACTTCTTCGGTGTCGTTGAGATTGCGCATCGAACGCCACAGGGCGAGCAGAAAACGCAGCGGATTGCGGGTCGGGGTGGCCGAATATGCGTAGCTGGCTTGCCCCACGACCCATCTCCTTATTGACCCTATAGTCAGTATATCGTCCGACCATTGATGCGTTCATGTCAAACCAATTTATTGGCTGATTACCAGAGGCGTTCCTCTTACTGACCTACCAGTCACTAGTGTAGTCTGTCGCGAGTTCCGCCCAGGAGGTCCCGATGGGTCGCTCACGACACGCCATGAAGCCATCTGCCACCCCGCCGCCCCGCCGGCGGCGCAATCCCGCGGTGGCGCGCATCGACATCCTCGACGCCGCCGAGGCGCGCTTCGCCACAGAAGGCTTCCACGCCACGCGGCTCGAGGACATCGGTGCCGATATCGGCATGAGCCGCGCCGCCGTGCTGTTTCACTTCAGCGACAAGGTGGCCCTCTACCGCGCCGTGCTCGACGATGTCTTCGGCGGCCTGCTGGGCGACCTGCAGTTTGCGCTGGCCGGCACCACATCGGTCGACCTGCGGCTGCGCGTCGCGCTCACCACGGCGGTGGACTACGCCGGACGCCGGCCCAGCGCAGCGCACCTCACCATGCGCGAAGCAGCAACCACCGATGCGGTGCTGCGCGACGTCGCCCAGAAACAGGCGAAGCCCCTCCTCAAACTGCTGGGCGTGCTGCTGCGCGAAGGCGCGCGAACCGGACGCTGGCAACCACGCTGCGACGTCTATCACTTCGCCAGCATTATCGGCGGCGCCATCGCCCTGTACGTGGGTGCCGCGCGCACCCTGGTTGCAGATCTGCCGTACGACCCGCTGTCCGCCACCCAGCTGGCTGCACTCAAGGACGAAGTGCTGATCATCGCCGCGGCGCTGTTGCGGCCCGCCGCGTCAAGCGCACTGGCGCCAGAGGATGAATGAAGCAATGACGATTGAACCAACCACCCTGTCAGGGAGTCACGTGCGCCTGGAACCGCTGTCGGTGTCGCACGCAGCGGCATTGCGCGCGGTCGTCGATGATGGCGCGCTGTGGCAGCTGCCCGTCACCTTTGTGCCTCGCGCCGCGGAGATCGACGCTTTCATCTCCGATGCAACCAGCGCGCTTGCGGCGGGTCGCGAACTGCCTTTCGCGACCATCGAGCGCGCGAGCAACCAGCTGGTGGGTTCGACGCGATTCATGAACATCAACCGCGACCACAAACGGGTCGAGATCGGCTTTACGTTCATCGCCCAGTCATGGCAGCGCAGCGCGGTCAATACCGAAGCGAAGCTGTTGATGCTGCGCCATGCATTCGAGCACTGGGAATTCAATCGCGTCGAACTGATCACCGACTTTCTCAACGAACGCTCGCGTCGCGCCATTTCGCGACTGGGCGCAACGGAAGAAGGCGTGCTGCGCAGCCACATGATCATGCGCAACGGGCGCATTCGCGACTCGGTGCTCTACGGCATCACCCGCGACGCATGGCCCTCGGTGCAGACCAATCTGCTGCGTCGACTCGCGCGCGGTGCGCCAACGCTGCCCTGAGCGGACGCTGTCGCGTCACATGGGCAAGGCAAAGGCGACCAGGCTATCGCCCGGGGGCGAATCGGCCGAGGAATAGCCGCCGGCGAAGATGGCGACATATTGCCGGCCCTGCCAGTCATAGGTCATGGGCGTGGCGATACCGGCGGCAGGTAGCCGCCCTTTCCAGAGTTCGTCACCTGTTTCGACATCAAATGCGCGCAGGTAGTAGTCGAGCGTACTGCCAATGAAGACCAGTCCCGAAGCGGTGATGATGGGTCCGCCCAAACTCGGCGTGCCCAGTTTCAGCGCGAGTCCACCGGCGAGGTCCTCCGTGGTTCCAATCGTCTTTCGCCAGACAATGTGTCCATCCGTCAGATCAACGCCCGCGATCACGCCCCACGGCGGCGGTGTGCAGGGCAATCCCAATGGGGAGAGCAGGATCTCCCGACGAACGCCGTAAGGCGCGCCGGCCTGCGGCGCAATTTCACTGCTGTGGAATACTTCCCGCATCTCACTGAGCTTGGCGGCCGGAATGAGCTGAATCAGGTGGCCCAGATTCGACATATTCACCACCAGCAGATTGCGCGATGAGTCGAAGGCAGCGCCGCCCCAGTTACCTCCGCCGCCGGTGAACGGCCGAAACAAGGTCCCCTGCTCAGTGGGTGGCGTGTAGAGCCCGTCGCCACGCAGGGCCGCGATCGAGTTTGCACAGGCGTGTTTATCGAACCAGGTAACACCGAATGCGTCGTCCGGGGAGGTCCGATCGGGCACCAGCGGCGGCGGCTGGACCGGGAAGGGCTGGGTGGGCGAGAGTACTTCCCCAACAACACCACCCTGGGGCACGGGCCGCTCTTCAACCGGGAAGATTGGCTCGCCCGTATCGCGGTCCAATACGAATACGAGACCCATCTTGGTGATCTGCACCACGGCGTCGCGCGTCCTGCCGTCTTTGACAATCGTGTAGAGCCCCGGCTGCGCCGGAACGTCGAAGTCCCATACGTCGTGATGCACCGTCTGAAAACTCCACGCCACTTCGCCGGTGGCGGCGTTCAGCGCCACTACCGAGTTCGCGTAACGATTGTCGCCAGGCCGCAGTCCGCCGAAGAAGTCGGGCGAAGGACTGGTTGTTGGCACGAACACCAGGCCGCGCTGCGGATCGGCCGACATCGGCGCCCAGGCATTTGCGTGCCCTTCCACCGGCGGTAACTGCCCCTTCCAGTCAGCAGGATCAATTGCACCATCGACCCGCGGAATGGGGTCGAACGTCCAGAGTGCGGCGCCCGTCCTCACATCAAACGCGCGAACACTTCCGCGTGGCGCCGCTACGCGCGCGTTATCCGAAATCGCAGATCCCACGATGACGACATCGCCGACGACGACTGGCGGCGAGGTCACCTGAAATTCGCCCGGCCAGAGTAATGCCATGCCCGGATCGATCTTCACCTGCCCGTCGTCACCAAAATCCGTGCAAGGCGTACCCGCTTTGGCATCAAGCGCGATCACGCGGCTGTCGTTCGTGGCCGTGATGATCCGAGATGCGCACGCACCTGAAGCCCCGTCGTCCCGCCAATAGGACACGCCCCGACAAACGAACTGGTTGGCGGGCTGCATGCCGAGATCGAGCTTCGGATCGAATCGCCAGCGCTCCACACCCGTGCCCGGATCAACGGCGATGACTTCATTGAAGGCTGAACAGAACACCAGACTGTCTTCCACCAGAATCGGCGTCGTCTCGGCGGCGCTGCGCAAAAGCGCAGTGGCTTTGCTCTCTAGATCCCCGGTGCTGTAGCGCCAGGCGGGTTCCAGCTGAGTCACGTTCGCGGGTGTTATCTGGCTCGCACGGCTGAACCGGTGACCGCCGGGATCGCCGCCGTAGTAGCCCCATCCGTCACGCGGCATTTCGACCTGACCGTCGTGCGTGACCGCCCGACCTTCCACATCGAGGCCATGCGCACCGCCAAGCATCCACAC
>JAQBCT010000393.1:0-7711 GCA_032124855.1 Gammaproteobacteria bacterium | reverse complement strand
TGAGCAGGTACTTGGCCTGCGCATGATTCGGGTAGTTCGGCGGCACATAGCGCGCTGGCACATGAATCAACGGCTCGCCCGAATCCGTGAGCTGATCGCGCCAGCCCTCGATGGCACCGCGACGCACCGCGCTGCGCGGTGATACGTACTGCCCATCGATATACCCACCGTGGCACCGTACGCCGCACGCAATGAGTGGCTCTTCATAGGCGACCTCGCTGAGCAGCGCATCAGCGGTGTAGTTCAACTGAGCCATGGACAGTCCTCGGACAGCGGGTGCACAGCATAGTTGATCACAGCCTGCGCAGCAGGTTCCGTGCTGCATGCGGCAGTTCACAGAACGGCCATCCGCACCCCGGGGAGTGGCACAGACTCAGCTATGCTTCTGAGATGGATTCCATCGCTACGAGTCTCCTCGAAGTACCTGTCCATTCGGTTCAGGTCGGCATGTTTGTCGCGCAACTCGACCGCCCGTGGCTGGACACCCCGTTTGCGCTGCAGGGCTTCTTCATTCAGTCGCCCAAGGACGTGGAATCCCTCGCCGAATACTGCGACTACGTCTATGTCGATCCACGCCGCGCCCACGCGGCACATCTGAGGACGGCGCGTAAACCCATTGCCAGGGCTCAGCGTCGTGCCGTGGTGTATCTCGACGGCGTGTCGATGAAGGACGAGTTCGTATCCGCCAAGGTCGACTACGAAACAGCCGCACACGCTGTCACTCGGGTATTCGATGAAATCCGTCGCGGCCAGCCGCTGGATGTGGCCGCGATGATCAAGGTGGTCAATCCGCTGATCGACAGCGTGTTGCGCAACAAAGACGCACTGGCCGCGTTGGTGCGCGTAAAGAAGAAGGACAACTACACCTACGGTCACTGCCTCTCCACCGCCGTATGGGCAGTCGTGCTCGGTCGTCACCTTGGCCTCGACAAGTCCACTCTGCGCAGGCTTGCAATTGGTTGCGCGATTTCGGATGTCGGAAAGGTCAAGCTCGCCGACAATCTCTTGATAAAGCCGGCACAGCTTAGCGACGCCGAACAGGTGCAGCTGCGGCAGCATGTGCAGTTTTCCCTCGACATCCTGAGCACCTCCAGCGAAGCGGATCCGCGCGTATTCGAGATCGTGGAATTGCACCACGAACGCCACGACGGCAGCGGCTATCCCTACGGCCATGCAGGCACGGCCATTCCGCTGCTCGCGCGGATCGCCGGAATGGTCGACTCCTACGATGCGATGATCAGTTCACGCCCCTATGCGGTGGCGCGTTCGTCATTTCAAGCCATGCAGGAACTGTCGGATCTGAAAGACGAGAAATTCCAGGGCGAGCTCGTGGAACAGTTCATGCAGGCCGTAGGACTATTTCCAACGGGCTCCCTGGTGGAACTCAATACAGGGGAGGTGGGTATCGTCATCGCCCAGAATTCATCCCGGCGCCTCAAACCAAAAGTCATGATCGTGCTCGACATTCACAAACAGCGCTGCCAGCGATGCGACATCCTCGATCTGCTCGCACTGGACAGTCCGGGCAGGCGCCCCGCAACCGTGTGGATCAGCAAGGAGCTGAGCCCGGGCGCGTACGGTGTGAATGCCGACGAGTTCTATCTTTAGGGCCGGCACTGATGGATCCGCTTGCTGTCATCGATACATTGCGCAAGGCGTTGAAAGGCAGCGACGGCGACAAAACCGTGCCGGGCCTCGCCATCGCTCTGGTGCGGCTGGACCAGCTGCACCAGATCAACGAACGTATCGGCTACAAATGCGCGGGCCTGCTGCTGGACGAGTTCGAGGAACGTGTTCGCCGCTTCGCCCGCCGCCAGGATGTGGTGATTCCGCTGGAGCGGCACAAATTCGGCGTGGTGATGCGCGGCCTGGTCAACGTCGATCACCTGGAGCTGGCCGCGACCAAGCTGCAGCGCATGTTCGAACCGCCCATCGACGTGCTCAATGAATCCGTCAGAGTGTCCATCAACGCCGGTCTGGTGCCGGTCGACGCGGACAGTACTGACGCCGAACAGCTGCTGCGCTGCGCGGAGGTGGCGCTGCACAGCGCACGCGCTTTATCACGCTGCTATGTGATTGGTGGCGCACAAACAGCACCCAGTTCGCCGGCCGACTGGACATTCCAACAGGAACTCGAAGGTGCGCTCGCCGCCGGAGAATTCGTTTTGTATTTCCAACCTAAAGTGCATGCGGGGTTCGCCAGTCAGGTAGGCGCCGAAGCATTGCTGCGCTGGCACTCCCCCAAGCGGGGTGTGGTGATGCCGGCCACCTTCATTGGGGTGGCGGAGCGCTCAGCCCTGATCCGTCCGCTCACGTGGTTCGTCATCAAGTCGGCCATCGCGCAGTGCAGCGGCTGGCCGGCCGACCTGAGCGTAGCGGTGAACATCGCCCCGAGCCTGCTGGACGACAGAGAAATTGTGGACGTGGTGAGCGACACCCTTGCCATCTTCGGTCTGCCAGCATCACGGCTCACGCTGGAGGTCACTGAAAGCAGCATCATGAACAACCCGGCGCAGGCCTTCACCGTGCTCAGCGCGCTGCGCGCAATGAACGTGCAGATTGCGATCGACGACTTCGGCACCGGCTATTCTTCCCTTTCGTACTTCCGCGACATTCCGGCCAACGAACTGAAGATCGACCGCTCGTTCGTCAGCAACATGTTCACCTCCGCCAACGATGCGCACATCGTCAAGGCCATCATCGATCTTGCGCATACGTTCGCTCTGAAGGTCGTGGCCGAGGGCGTGGAGGACGCCGCCACCGCCGCGAAGCTGCACGCGATGGGTTGCGACGTTCTGCAGGGCTATCTGATCAGCAAACCACTCCCCGCCGCCGACTACCAGGCGTGGCTCGCACGCAAGCTCGGCGACACCAACGACCGGCGCGCCCGCTAGCACCTTCCCCGTGCCGCCGTGCGACAATCCTGGCACCGCCAGGATCTTGGAATTCACCATGGTCGATCTGCGTGACGACCCCGTCACCCGCGCGCGCTCCCTCGCCCCGCTCATTCGCGCACACGCCGACGCGGCGGAACAGCAGCGCAGGCTCAGCCCGGAAGTGGCGCGGGCATTGGCACAACACGGCCTCTTCCGGATCGCGGCGCCGGCCCACTGCGGCGGCGAATCCTGCGATCCGATGACACAGATCGCCACCATCGAAGCCGTGGCCGGTGTCGACGGCAGCACTGCCTGGAATCTGATGATCGGCATTGAGAGCTTTGGACTGATCGGGGCAAATTTCGAGCACTGCGGCGAACTGCTCGCCGACCCGATGACCATCATGTGCGGTTCAACCGCGGCCGTGGGAACGGCGGATGAGGTTCCTGGCGGCTATCGCGTGAGCGGTCGCTGGCAGTTCGTCAGTGGCTGCCACAACAGCCAGGTATTCGCAGGCCTCGTGCAGCGCAGGCGTGAAGGTGTGGCCATTCCCCATCAGCCCGCCGTGTACGCGGTGGTGACCCGAGATGATTTCGAAATTCTGGACACCTGGGACGTAGGCGGGCTGCGCGGCTCCGGTTCCCACGACGTGGTGATCAGCGACGTCATGGTTCCCAACGAGCGTGTACTGCTGCGGATGGGACAGTACAAACCGAAGTCGGCGCTCGACCGCATTCCCATTTCAACCCGGCTGGCTTACAACAAAGTGGGGGTGGCAATGGGCATCGCACGCTCGGCCATCGATGCTTTCGTCGATCTGGCGATGGGCAAGGTGCCACGCTTTACATCGACATCGCTGCGCACGCGACCGTTCGCGCAGCGCGCCGTTGCCAAAGCCGAGGTACGTCTGCGCGGCGCGCGTGCGCTCGTGTTCGAACTGACGCGGCGAATGTGGCAGCGCGTTTCGGATGGCGACACCTTCGATGCGCACGACCGTGCGCTGTTTCAGATCGCCTGCTCGGACGCTGTGGCTGGCTCAGCCGAAGCTGTGGACTGGGTATGCGAAGCCGCGGGCACCACGGCGAACGACAGACACGGGCCGCTGGAACGCCTGGCTCGAGACATCCGCGTGGTGCGTCAGCACGTCACAGTGGCACCGCACCACATTGAGGACGGCGGGCGCGTACTGCTGGGGCTGCCCGCGGAAGGGATCATGCTGAAGACGCCGTGAAACGGTCGTCAGAGTGCTGTTGTTACGCCGCCGTACGTCCTCGTGCGAGGACCAGTGCAGGTTCACCAAGACAGGCCAGATCCGTCAGCGGGTTGCCGTCGACGAACAGGATGTCGGCGCCGTAGCCGGCCTCCAAACGACCGGTGGCACTACCCAAACCAATCGCGTGCGCCGCGTCGGACGTCGCCGATATCAACACCTCCCGCGCCGACAACCCGGCAAAGTGCGCGAACACCGGCAGTGCCTTGGCCAGGTCCTCGTGTTTGACGTTCGGAATGCCCGCATCCGTGGACGCGACCAGCCGCACGCCCGCGCTCTTCATGGCCGCGAAATTGCCCATCACGCGCTTTTCGTGATCGCTGCCGCTGCCGCGGTGTCGCTGCCACCCTGCATTTACCGTCGGTGAAACCCAGATCCCGCGCGTGGCAAGCTCGGCGGCGATCTCCGCGTCGTAGTTCGCCCCCCAGCCCGCGTCTCCCACCCAGGAGCAGTGTTCGATGGTATTGACGCCGGCATGCGCCGCGCAGCGGATCCCAGCCGTGCCGTGACAATGCGCGGCCACGGGGTAGCCGCGCTTGCGCGCATCGGCAACGATGGCTGTCAGTGCTGCCTCGTCGAACTGGGCATCGCGCGGTGTCGTGCCTTTGGTCATGGCCCCGCCCGTCGCCATCACTTTGATCAGATCGACGCCGTGTTCGTGCTGACGGGCGATCACCGCCGCGGCTTCCTCGTATGAAGCCGCTTCGCCACCCCAGAAGAAGCAATGTCCCGCCGGCGATGTGATCGGCTGACCCGCGCACAACAGGCGTGGTCCCGCGAATCGACCCTGCGCGATGCCGTCGCGCAGCTGCAGTTCCAGCCAGTCGCCGCCACCGAGGTCGCGCGCCGTGGTGATGCCGGCGCGAACCATCGCCTGCGCGCGCCGGGCCATCGCGTCGAGCTGCGCCTCACCGCCGCCACGCAATTGCGTCAGCGGATCGCGCAGTTCGGGGTCGAGCACCATATGCACGTGCGCATCGATGAGTCCCGGGATCGCAGTGATGCCGCCCAGCGAACGAACGTCGGCGCCATCACACAGCGCGGCGCGCCCGCCAATCCCCGTGATGACACCGGCCTCGACGCGGATCGTATCGGCATCGTCGCGGTAGCCTTGGGCCGACCCGTCCCAGATTCGCAGATCGGTATATATCTGCGCTGTGGCAGCCATTGGTTTCCCCCGCGTGATTTGGGCCATGGTAGCCTTCGACGCCCGAACAATTCCAGGCACGTAACGGGAGCGCAGCACGATGGCGGATCGTTTGACAGGCAAAGTGGCCGTGATCACGGGTGGCGCCAGCGGTATGGGCCGCGCGACGGTCGAGAAATTCGTCGCCGAAGGCGCGCGCGTTGTCATCGCCGATATGCAGCGCGACAAAGGCGAAGCGCTCGCGGCACAACTGGGTTCCGCTGCGACATTCATTACCACCGACGTCTGCCGGGAAGCGGATATCCAGGCCATGATTGCGGCCGCACTGAAACACTTCGGCCGACTCGATTGCCTGTTCAACAACGCAGGCTTCGGTGGCGTGGCTGGAGAGATCCACGAAACAGATATGGGCGAGCCCTACCGGCGCACGGTGGACGCCATGCTCACCGGACCCATCCTCGGCATGAAGCACGCAGCGCCCGTGATGCATGAGCAGCGCAGCGGCGTGATCATCTCAACGGCCAGCGTGGCCGGTGTCATGGCGGGTTACGGCCCGCATGTGTACAGCGCCGTGAAGTCCGCCGTGGTCAATCTCACGAGCTCGGTGGCGCAGGAACTGGGACCGTTCAACATCCGCGTCAACGCGATCTGCCCGGGTGGCATCGCAACACCCATCTTCGCCGGCCAACTGGCGCTGCAGGCGGGCGGCAACACCGACTACGTGGCCGCGATCAAACCCGTCCTGGAACGCATGCAACCCATCCCGCGTGCAGGTGAACCCTCTGACATCGCCAACGCCGCCTGCTTTCTCGCCAGCGACGAAGCGTCGTTCATCTCGGGACATGCACTGGTGGTGGATGGTGCGCTGACCGCCGGGTTGTGGACCCACCCCGACATGGGGGGTGCGTTCCTCGACAATATGCGGGCGCTATTCGGCGTGGATGAGAACACCAACTTCGACATGGTGTATCACGAGCGCTAAGCGATAACGACGCCGACACAGCGCCGCGGATTCCCGCAATCAACATCTGCACACCGATCACGGCGAGGATCAGACCCATCAGCCGGCTGACGACCTTGATGCCGTTCTGCCCGATGAACCGCACCAGCGCAGCACCGCCCAGAAACGCCACCGCGTTAACGCCGCAGATCAGTGCCAGCGCACCGATCACGCGCGCCAGTGCCGGCACCGAGGCTTCTGCAGCAAAACTCATGGCGGTGGCGATGGTGCCTGGTCCCGCCAGCACCGGCATTGCCAGGGGCGTGATCGCGATGCCGAGCGCAGCATCGCGGCTGTGCGCGTTATCTTCGGCGCTTGGCGTGTGCACACTCGAGGACTCGCCCTGCAGCAGATGGAATCCCACCAGGCCCACCAGGATGCCCCCGGCGATGCGAAACGCCGGCAGCGTGATGCCGAACAGCGAAAAGATCTCGCGGCCCAGCACGGCGAACGTTGCCGCGATGACGAATGCCAGCACTGTCGCGCGCAGCGCAATGCCTCGTCGCGTCGCCGCGTCGAGCCCCTCGGTCAGACCGAGAAACAACGGCGCATTCGCCAACGGATTCATTATGGCGAAGAACGCCATTGCAACCGTCGCAAAATGCACCACAGGGTGATCAGGCATCGTCAATCTCCTGCATCGTGAATAGCGAAGCAAGCCGTAGACCATGCGTCTGCAGCGTCGAAGCACCGCCACGGTCGATTACACACAACGCCGCGTCGGGAACCAGATCGTCGGCCATCAACATCGTCAGAAAATCCACGATCGCCCCGCCACTCGACACGACATCCTCGACGAGGACGAATCGTTTACCGGCGAGTGCAGCACCTTCCGCGTAACGACACGTGCCATAGGTCTTCGCCTGCTTGCGCAGGAAGGCGGCGGGAATGCCGGTGGCCGCACTGAGCGCCGTGACGAGCGGAATTCCGCCTAGCTCGAGCCCGGCCAGCACTTCCGTGCGTGCAGGCACCAAAGGCATCATCGCTCTGGCGATATCCCGCAGCAGCGCCGGGTCGGCTTCAAATTGATACTTATCGAAGTAGGTATCGCTGCTGGCACCGGAGCGCAGCACGAAGTGTCCCGTCAGGCGGGCACGGTCGCGAATACGCCTTGCAAGTGCCGCGCGCGGATCGCCGTCGCCTGCGCTCACGGCTCCCCATCCCAGTAGTCGAGACTGTCGGCCACGCGATTCACCGCACCGAATGATTCACCATCCGACGGCTTCGCCATCACATAAAACTTCCCCGAATCGGGATACTCCACCACCTCGGGCGACTCGCGCGTGCTCACCGAAATGAAGCGCAGCGGCGCATCCGATGTATTGATGATCTGGTGCGGGAACTGTGGACCGGGCGGAATGAAAACCACGTCGCCGGCCCGCAGCGGCAACGTCTCGCCCGCCACGCGTAACGTGCCC
>JAQBCT010000392.1:0-2882 GCA_032124855.1 Gammaproteobacteria bacterium | reverse complement strand
GGTTGGTGCAGTTCAGGTGAGGGGGAATCGTCCCGTGCTGCAGCGACAGCACCACTTTCATCAGGCCTGCGATTCCGGCCGCAGAATCCAGGTGTCCGACGTTGGTTTTCACGGAACCCAGGTAGAGAGGTTTGGTTCGTTCTTCACATAAAACGCGCGCGATCGCCATCACTTCGATGGGGTCGCCGAGCGGCGTTCCTGTGCCGTGGGTTTCGACGTAGTCGACCTGGCGAGGTTCGATACCCGCGTCGTCGAGCGCTTCTTGCAGCATCGCACGCTGCGCCGATCCGCTTGGTGTCGTTACCGTGCGTGCGTGACCGTCGTGGTTTACCGCGGAGCCTTGAATGACAGCGAGGACGGTGTCGCCGTCGGCACGGGCGTCACTGAGCCGCTTGAGCGCAACCATTCCGCAGCCCTCACCCTGGCCGAATCCATCGGCACTGGCATCAAAGGTCTTGCAGCGACCGTCCGGGGCCAGGGCTGTCATCTGGCAGATGCCGATGAGGTGCTCGGGGGCCAGTATCAGACTCACGCCACCGGCCAGTGCCAGATCACTTTCGCCCAAGCGTAACGATTGGCAAGCGAGGTGCACCGCCAGAGAGGAAGAGGAACAAGCGGTGTCCAGCTGTATTGCGGGTCCGTGGGAATCCAGGATGTGACAGATCCGGCCAGCGGTCAAAGAGCGAAGTCCGCTGAGTTGCGCGTAGCGATCAATCTCCCGATTGTCCGTCGCGTAGATCCGCTGCATGGAGTAGTCATCCCAGTACTGACCAACGAACACACCGGTCTTGCCGCCCTGCAAACTGCTGGGCGCGATGCCCGCATGCTCCAGCGTCTCCCAGCTGACTTCCATGACCAGGCGTTGCTGGGGGTCAAGACTGTCTGCCTCGCGGGGTGATAAACCAAAAAACTGCGGGTCGAACTGGTCGATGCCGTCCAGGAAGTGCCCCTGGCGAACGTACATCTTTCCGGGCACCGGCACCTCAGGGTCGTAGTACGCCTCGACATCCCAGCGATCACCCGGAATGTCGCGGAGGACATCGCGGCCGGAATGCAAGAGTTCCCAGAATTCGTCCGGCGTTCGCACGTTGCCGGGATAGCGGCAGCCCATACCGACCACGGCGATGGGTTCACGCGCCGCCTTGCTATCGTCGCGCACGGCAAGCGCCGCGCGAAGGCGTGTGATCTCGGCGTTGGCTTCCTCGAGGGAAAGTGGTCGGGATGGACCCGACCGCGTCTGTTCCGACATGCCTTATTGCTCTCGTAGTTTGAAGCGCTGCAATTTTCCGGTGGCGGTCCGAGGCAGCGCGTCAGAGAAGGTTACCCAGCGGGGACGCTTGTATGCGTCGAGCTTGCTGGCGCACAACTTGAGCAACTCGCCTAGCAGTCCGTCTGATGCCTCCGCGTCATCGCGCAAGCAGACAAAGGCCTTGGGCTTCAACAATCCTGCGTTGTCGTTGTGCCCGACAACCGCACATTCAGCCACATCTGCATGTTCGCTCAACACGTTCTCGATCTCGACTGGCGACACCCACAGTCCACCGACCTTGAGCATGTCGTCGCCGCGCCCTTGATGCCAGTAGTAGCCGTCTTCATCGATCGAATATCGATCGCCCGTGAACAGCCATTCACCGCGAAACGTGTGGCGGCTCTTCTCGTATTGATGGAGATAGGACAGTGCGGTGGATTCGCCGCGCACCATCAGGTGGCCGACCTGGCCGGCCGGAACCGCATTGCCATCGTCATCCACCAGGCGCACGTCGTAGCCGTCAATGGGTTTGCCGCTGCTGCCCGGACGAATAGCGCCAGGTCGATTGGCCATGAATGTGTGGTAGGTCTCGGTGCAGCCGATGGTGTCGAGGATTTCCAGCCGGGTTGCGTCTTTCCATGCCTGCCATGCACTGGCGGGCAGTGGTTCACCGGCTGACAGGCACAATCGGATGGAGCCCAGGTCGTAGCGCTCGTGGAATCGGGGTAGCGCGAGTATGGTGCCATATACCGTGGGTACGCTGACAAAGACGGTTGGCCGATGGGTCACAATCGTCTTCAAGACCCCTGCCGCCTGGCGTGGAGGGCCCGCATACAGGACGCAGCTGGCACCCACGTACCACGGGAAGATCAGGTTGCCGCCGATGCCGTAGACAAAAAAAAGCTTGGCGACGGAGAACGTCCGGTCCTCTTCAGTCAGCCCGAACACGTCCACACCAGATAACTGTGCGATCAGCGGGTAGTCCTTGTGGGCATGCAATACACCTTTTGGCATGCCGGTGGTTCCGCTGGAATAGTGCAGCGAACAGAAGTCGTCACGATGCGTACGTTCTGCCTCGAGGGTTGTCTCTTCTCCATCAATCCAGCTGCTGAATGTGGTGTAGCGGCTGTCTGCTGCTTCGCCGATCACGATGACGCGCTGCAACGTTGCGTGATTGTCCAGAACAGGCTCGATAGCGCCGAGCAAGCTCTCGTGAACGATCAGCACGCGGGTCCGGGAGTCGCCGAGGATATAGTCATACTCCCCGGTCTTGAGAAGGGTATTCATGCCGAGCGCGATGCCGCCGATCTTGGTGACGGCGAAGAATGATGTCACCCATTCCGGTCGATCAGGACAGAGAATTGCGACGCAATCGCCAAATCGGACCCCGAGTCGCAGCAGTGCGTTTCCGGCCTGGTTCACCTGGCGAGAGACCTCGCCGAAGGTCAGCGAACCGTTGTCACTGAGCAGCGCTGTCTTGTCAGCGCGAGTTTCGAGGTTGTGCTCGAGGATCTCGCACATGTTGTAGCGCAGCGGGAGATCAGCGGCTTTCATCGTTGCTGCTGGGGGTCATAGGCGGACACGAGTTCGCCGAAGGTCTCCGGGTAGCGATCGCCTTCCAGAATCGCCTGGG
>JAQBCT010000391.1:0-3040 GCA_032124855.1 Gammaproteobacteria bacterium | reverse complement strand
GCAATGAGGCGGGTGGTTACGGTGAGCATCAGCGCGTTGGGCTTCATTCCACTCAGCCCGACCTGGAACGGTAAGTCAGTGCTATTGGGGCAGACTCGATATGACTCGCACCGCACGGTGCGGTGCAGCCTTATTGGCGGGCTTGCACACTCTGCTTCATGCGCGCCTGGCGCAATCGTGATTCGAGCCACTTGAAGTGATCGTAGTTATCGGGATCCAGGTTCCATGCGTAACGGTTGTCATGCCCTGCGGCGATGGCATTTTCGTAGAGAGTGATGGCACGCTGCAGATCGGTCGGCAGTCCACGCCCTCCGTACTCGCAGCGTATTGCAAGTTCGCGAGTCGCGTTGAAGTGATGATTGGCCGCGGCGCGTTCCAGTTGCTCGACGGCGGCGGCTGAATCGATTTCCGCGGGGAACCCGCGTTCGTAAATCTGGAACAGGCGCCACGCCGCTTCACCATGACCTTGCCGGGAAGCGTCGTTCAGTCGCGTAATCGCTTCTGCGCGGCGGTCGGAGCCGTGGCCTGCCAGTAGTTGCGCGGCATACTGATAGTTTGACCCGGCATCGGATCCTTCACCGAGTTGCGCGAGCGCTTGCCTGCCAAGCAGTGTCCCACCCGCCTGCTCGGCAAGCCTGTCAATGTAGGCAAGTTCGTTACGTAGCCGTCGTAACTCATCCTGCGCGCCTTCGGCATCGCGACGGGTGTGGCTGCCGATTGCGGCCTGGAGCCAACGTTTCGCCTCCGGGTAATCGAGCGCGAAACCCTCGCGTCCTTTCGAGTAGTTGCCGGCAACGCGTGCCATCGCGTCTGCATCACCTGCTTCGGCTGCCGCGATCAGCAGCGCTTTCGCAGCGTCGAGATCTTTTTCGACACCGCCGGAGCCTGTTCGCAACATCATCGTGAGTGCGCCGCGCGCTTCTGCGTCGCCCGCTTCGACAAGCTGCTCCATCAGTTGCCGGCCGAGCGCACGTACTCCGGGACCCGGGAATTGACTCTTGAGATATCGCTCGGCGACGGACTTCATTATCGCTGGATCGCGATTCTTGAGACCTGCTTCCCACGCATCCAACTCAGCGATTCTGGCGTTGTAGTACGCCGCATCTAAGTTGAGCATGCTTTCGTATTTTGTTGGCTTGTTGTCGCCGGTCCGATTGTTATCCCGAGCAAGCTCGCGGTAGCGGGCGCGTGCGCGATTCAGATCGGCCGGGTAACCCATGCTGCCATCGACGTGGTGTTGTGCGAGTTGTCGCAGCGCGTCGCGCGCGCCTAGTCCGGCGGCCCGCTCGAGCCAGGCGTTGCGTTCAACCAGCAATTCACTTGACCCCGAGCTGTATATGATGCGCGTGAGCGAATCGACCAGCACCATTTGCGCAGGCACGTGGTCACCTTCGGCCGCAGCACGTAACCAGCTCTCGGCTTCGGTGCGTGTGTCTTCGTCGCCAAATCGCATGAGTCGCTCGTACAATGCAAACCGGGTCGCGGCGTCGCCGAGTTCGGCACCTCTGCGCAACCAGTAGACCTTTTGCTCCTGATTGTGGCTGTGCTCGATCATCCAGGCGATCGCTTCCCCCTGACCTTGTTCGGCGGCGCGCTCGTACCAGTCGCGTTGATCGGTTCGGGCCGATCGTGCGACGCATAGTGCTGCGCGCCCGCTACCGAATTCGGCCAGAGGGCGGCAGATGAGCTTGGGGTAGTTCGTGAACAGCAATACGGCGACAAGTGCGGCGGCGGCGAAAGTGCGCGCCGGCTTGCGCCAGCGTTCGACGAAAGCGAGAAGCGGATGGTTGCCGGGTAGCAGATACGCTGCATAGAGCGCAACCAGCACCACATGCAGCACGATCCAGTAAGCGAGCAGTACCCGCCAGTCGAGCGTGCGTCTGAACAGTTCGAGCAGATCGGCGCTGTGCGAGCCGTTGTGACTGCCGGCAACGTAGATCGGCCAGTAAACGCTCACGAGCGATGCGACGACCACAATGGCCAGCAGAGCGGCGCGCATGGGCTTGCGCATTCGTTCGAGAAGCTTGACGAACCACCACGCCAATATCCAACCGATGCCGCAGTAGAGAAGGGCCGGGGCGAGCGCGAACAGCGCAAACGCCATGTCCTGGCGCTCGAACGAGAGCAGGCTCGCAAAGCCCAGGGCGAGCAGTGCTGCGGTCGGGGCAGTGCCGCCGGCTACCGGTGTGATCCACACTACAGGCACCGTGTGCAGCAGCGTTAGCAACAGACACCAGCGAGCGCTCCGCTCCTGCAGGCGGGGTGGTGTCATTGGACGTTTCCCATTGCGGTTCTTTCCAGCATGATCGATGCCCGCGCCGGCTGATCGTATCGCGTTGACTTCCCGGGTGGGACAAAGGCGCCCTTGTGTTTGGCAAGAAACCTGAGGCAGGTGCTATGCAGACGCTGTCGCGATGAATCAGGGCGATCCAGATCGTTCCCGAAGCCGCCCAGAAACCAGCCACAGCAGTGAGGGCAGGCTGATACGTATACAATTGTCCTGCCAGAGAGCGCCGCTAGAAGAGGAGCCATAATTTGCACCAACTGATTGCGTTCGACCATATCCATTTAATCAGCCGCGACCCGAAGGCGGCGGCGGACTGGTATCAGTCAATGTTCGGAGGCGAGGTCACCGCCGAGCAGGACGACTTGCGCGGTGCTCCGCAAATCGACGTTCGGGTCGGCGGTGCCACGCTCGTCATCCGCGGCCAGCGCCCCGGCGAGAAACCGGTCGGTACGAAACCGATGCAGGATTTTGATGGTTACTCGAGTCACGACGAATGGGGAACCGATCACTTCGGTTTCACCTATTGTGGTGACCTCAGAGCGTTCTGCACGGAACTGAAAGAAAAAGGCGTGCGCATGGCGGTGGAGCCATGGGAATTCAAACCCGGACTGGTGCTTTGCTATGTCGCCGCGCCCGACGGAGTGAGCATCGAACTCATTCAGGCGAATAGCTAGTCAAGCACTACACTAGTGTAGTGCTTCATTGTTCACGGCACTTCTGTGGGGTGATTGAAACTATGCTGAAATGACCAAA
>JAQBCT010000390.1:0-14897 GCA_032124855.1 Gammaproteobacteria bacterium | reverse complement strand
GATCCTGGTCGTGAGGCACCACAGCGGGGGTCGCGATGACGATCGCGCGAGAGACATCAGTCAGGCAATGGGGCATCGCTTGGATCGGTCTTACGCTTGCGCTCGCTCTGCACGTCGCCGATGAGGCGCTGAACGACTTCCTGCCGCTGTACAACCAAACGGTCGAGGACATCCGCCTAGTACTTCCCTGGTTCCCTATGCCTACGTTTACCTTCCGCGTCTGGCTAGCCGGCCTCATCGGCTTGGTGGTCGCGTTGCTATCGCTCAGTCCCCTCGTCTTCCGTGGGTATCGGTGGCTGCGCCCTATCGCGTACGTGTTCGCGATCATCATGGTGGCCAATGCTATCGGCCACACGGTGGCGTCCCTGTATTGGGGCATCTGGGCACCTGGGGTGTATTCTTCACCGGTGCTCTTAGCTGCCGCGGTGGCGTTACTCATCACCACGCGACGTGCTCAACCCCAATCATCAGGTGCCAGCGGTGCCTAACCATCGCGTCAAGCTGACCGTTCAAAGCGTCACCCATTTTGCATGCCCAAAATGGTCGCCACTTTGGCCGGCAACTGATGCAGGGCATTAGGTGGCGGGAACGGCATGGACGCGCAAAGCACCCTTGAAACGATTGCCGAGATTGCGGTCACGCTCGCGGGCTTCGCAGGGGTTGCCGGCGCGCTAGCGGGCGAGAAGCTCCGCCCCGCAAATCCCATGATCTGGCTCTCGTTCTGGGTGATGATCTCGAGTAGCGTTGGCATCCTCTTCTGCGCGCTGTTTCCCTTCCTGCCTTACCACCTCGGTGCCTCCGAACCCGTTGCGTGGGCCGTTTCGAGCGGCGTCGTCACCATCGTCACAGCCTGCAACCTCGCGTTCTTCATGCCTCGCATCTTGCGGGCGAAGCGCGACGGTAGCCTCCGCGCAATTCCCGCGTTTGCCATTCCCCTGGACCTCATCTCGCTAGTGGTCCTCGCTTCTCAAGTGTTCAACGCGCTCGGTATTGGACTTGGTCAGAGCGCCGGTGGGTTCCTCATTGGCCTCTATTTTCTTCTGCTGACAGCAGCGCTCAATTTCGTGCAACTCCTGTACGTCTTGGAACGCACGCCTGGCAATCCACCCGCCGCCTAACCACTGCCTGCAGCGGCGATAAATGTCAGCGTTGTGTCCGTTGCAGACATTCGACATAGCGCCGAGGATCCATCCATGGAGAGATCAATCGGTTTTTGTGCGAGGTGCGGAGACGCCGTTGCATGGCAACCATTGGGGGATGACGGCAAGTCACACCCGAAATGTCAGTCGTGCGGTTTTGTGCTTTGGCAACACCCGTTTCCAAGCGTGGATGCGCTCATAATTCGTCGAACCGGCCAGTCAATGGACGTACTCCTTGGCCGGCGTTCTAGAGACCCGCTGGCGGGAACGTGGGACGTTCCGGGCGGATTCATCGGGCTTGACGACGACCCAATCCAGGTCGCTGAGCGAGAGTGCTTGGCCGAATTCGACGCCAGCGTGAAGGTAGGAAAACCAATCGGGGCTTTCTTGGACGTGTTCGAAAACCAGCAACTGGTGTCGTTCTTCTACGTTTGCGAACTGAATGACAATCACTTTTCGACCACGAATCGAGTGGATCGAATCGAATGGCATCCAGTCGACCGGCTACCTCAGCTCGCCTTTCAGTCCCTCGCCAGAGCCATACGGGCACTCCGATAGGCTGTTTGTTTGTAGCGGATTGCGGACGTTTGGAGGTCGATCGAGGTGCCGTGTAACATTGGATCCTCGGCAGCTACTACGGCAAAGAGAAGACGGCTGCTCTAACTGCCCGCGCATTGCGCCGCGCCATAAAAACTCGAGCACTGACTGGCCGCACGATCTTCCATAGTGATCGGGGTATGGAGTATCTGGCACGTTCCTACCGTGATCTGATGGCAAAGCACCGCCTTGATCGGCGCGATCAAGGCGTACGTGGACTTCTACAATCAGCAGCGGCTACATTCGTCGCTCGGGTACCGTTCACCAGCCGAGCTCGAGAACCAAAGTTGCAAGCTAACAGGTGTCCACTTTTGCGTAGAAACTCTCCGTCCTTGACTGTCATCCTTTGTGCTTGCGCACAGAGGCCGCTTGTCGCGACGTTAGGCGTCAAGCTACGACAGAGCTCGGAAGCGAGCTTGCAACGGCCTGGAGTCTGCTAATGATCCCCACGATCACCGCCTTTGAACAGTCGCCTGATCGCGGTAGAGGACTCGCGCGCGACACGCGCGTTCGCTGGGCGCTCGAAGAAGTGGGCCAACCTTACGAGGTTCGTCTGGTTTCGTTCCGTGCGATGAAGGAGTCCTCGCATCGAGCACTTCATCCGTTCGGGCAGATTCCGACCTATGAAGAAGGCGGTCTTGTCCTGTTCGAATCGGGAGCGATCGTATTCCATATCGCAGAGGGTCATGCAGGCCTGCTGCCTGACGATGCGAATGCCAGGGCGCGCGCGATCACATGGATGTTTGCCGCGCTCAATACGGTTGAGCCGCCGATCCTTGATCTCGAGACCGCCAAGTTGCTGGAAGGTGACAAGCCCTGGCGCGAGCTACGCCTGCCTGTCGTCAAGGATCGCCTCCGTGACCGGCTGGGCGAACTTTCCGCTCGCCTTGGCGAAGCCGACTGGCTCGATGGTGTGTTCAGCGCAGGCGACCTGATGATGGTGTCTGTCCTGCTCAGGCTGAACGCATCGGGTATGCTGGACGAATATCCGAACCTCTCCGCCTATGTTGCCCGCGGCGAAGCGCGGCCCGCCTACAAGCGGGCTTTCGACGCTCAGTTGGCGGTTTTCACTGGCAAGCCGACCGGCCGGCTGAACGGAGCAGCCTAACAATTCATTCAAGCCGACGCCGCTTCTCAGCGCGGCCTAATTGAAACGTCAGGCCACAGAAATAGCGATTTTCTTCATACCGGGGCGCCAATGAAGATCACTGTATCCACTGTTGTTTCGGCTCCCATTGCCGTCGTCTGGGACGCGTACAACTCGCCGGAAGACATCAAGATCTGGAATACCGCGTCCCCTGATTGGCACACGACTGCTTCCGCCGTTGATCTGCGCGTAGGAGGCAAGTTTTCGTCTCATATGGAAGCGAAGGACGGTTCTTCTGGATTCGACTTTGAGGGCGAGTACACGAAGGTCGTTCCGCTGAAGCTCATCGAGTACACGTTTGGTGGGCGGGTCGGATTGGTCGAGTTTTCGGAAGGTCCCGCGGGCGTCGAGGTCAAGGTTACTTTCGACGGAGAGTCAGAGAACCCCGAGGAGCAACAACGAGCGGGCTGGCTGGCAATCCTGGACAGCTTTGCACGCCATGTTGTCGCCAGCAAAGGCTAGAAACCACCATTCCTTCGCCGAGAATCCGCAGTGGGTCCCGCCGTCGTCACGCGCGTAGCTCGAACGTTGAGACTGTGGAAAAACCCAACACACCCAAGACAGAGCGCACGAGAGGCACATGAAATGTCACTGAGCAGTCAAAAGTTCGCGAGAATCGCACCGTCGTGCGCGAATTTGGATGGTCATCGTGCGGCCGAGTTTGCGCGCTATGATTTTCTACAGTCTCGTTAGGCTGCATTTGCAGCTGTTTCGATACACTGGGGCTGCGACACTAATGGGACTGCGAGAGGTTAAGGGGATATGGCAAGAGCTGGATGGATCATGACGGGTATAGTTGTTCTCTTTCTCGTCGGCGCGTCTGCGGTCCCAAAGCTTATCGGTGCTAGTCCTGCGATCGATTCAATGGTGGCACTCGATTGGCCTCGTGAGTATCTGCTCTTGATTGGCACAACGGAGCTTGTATTGGCGATTCTGTATGCAATTCCGCGTACGGGCCTTCTCGGGGCGGTCCTCATCACAGCTTTGCTTGGTGGGGCATTGGCCAGTCACCTTCGTGCGGGTAGTCCATTGTTCAGTCATACGTTGTTCAGTGTGTACCTAGGTGTGTTCTTGTGGGCAGCGCTGTTGCTGCGCGATAAGGCTCTGCGGGCATACGTCAAGACAGCGATTTGGCGTGCTTAGCGGCTGTTGGTGGCAGCAAAGGGATGGAGCTGAAGGCAACAGCACTGCGCGCTTCGACGGCCAGTAGAATGATGCCGCTGTCAGCTTACGCATTGCGACCGTGCGTGCATCGCGACTTGGGGAGACTCCACCATGAACAAGATCACTCGTATCGACGCTACCCGCTATCTGTTCGACATCCACAGAGATCTTTCCGTTTCTGCCCGAGCGAGTAAGCCGGGTCCTCCGCAGAGGATCGATGGAATGACCATCGGCATCGTGACGATGGACGGTGACGCGCCACATTGCGGCGAGGTTCATCCGGATGGTGACGAAATTCTGTACGTCGTTTCGGGAAGGCTGCGAGTAACGGGCGAATCTGAACCCAGCGACGCGTTTGAGATGGGACCGGGGGACGCTTGCATCGTACGAAGAGGCGAGTGGCACCTCGTCAACGTGCTGGAGAAGACGCAACTCCTTCACATTACGCCGGGACCAAACGGTGACCATCGACCGCTCTAGCCCCAACGCCTACACCATTCGTATGGATAGTCTGCACCGGCTCAGTTCGAGGCAGTGCCATGCTAACTAGTCGGTGTCAGCGCAATCGGGTGAGGTTTCCGCACCTAACGGCCACTCAACAGCGCGCCGCCTTTCGCGGCGTTAGGCCGCCGCCGTGAATCTCACAATTTCTGCAGCGCTCATTGTTGCGAGTGCTGTTGTAATCTTTTCTCTCGGTGTCGCGCATCTCGTTTTGACGTTTCGCGGGCGGGCGCTCAGCCCCACCGACCCGGAACTCGAGACGCGACTCCAGACGATTGCTCCCCGTCTTACGAACGAGACGACCATGTGGAAGGCCTGGGTGGGGTTCAACGCGAGCCACAGCATGGGGGCCATTCTCTTCGGTACGCTCTACGCGCACCTTGCGCTGATGCAGCCCTCAGTACTATTTCAATCTACATTCCTCAGCATCTTGGGCGGACTGTTTCTCGCCGGCTATGTAGTTCTCGGACGGCTGTATTGGTTCAGCGCCCCGTTTCGCGGGATCATCGTTGCCTTCGTGCTGTATGTGAGTGCGTATGTCGTCAGATTTGCGGCGTAGCGTTCACATCCAGTTGCCCCACCAAAGTGGCGACCGAGTCGTAAGTGACTAACGCACCGAGCGGAGTGGGAGATGTGATGCACGATCGGATCGTCGGCGGCGCTCACTGGAGCATCTGGGCAATCGGCAGCGTCGCGCTGCTCTTCAACGGCGCAGGTGCCGTGAATTTTATCTCCCAGATGAGCCCGGACACCCTGGCCGCCATGCCCGAATCGTATCGCGCGATGATCGAGCACCGACCTGGCTGGGCCACCGCCGGCTTCGCTCTAGCCGTATTTAGCGGCGCGCTGGGCTGCCTTCTGCTTCTGCTCAAGAAGTCAGCTTCACAGTATTTCTTTATCGCCTCGCTGCTTGGCGCGACTGCGACAATGATCCATACGCTTGGTATGACAGGGTCGGGCATCGGCCCGGTCGGGTCTCTGATCGGCAATCTCGTTCAGCTTGTGGCGACGGCGTTGTTGATCTGGTACTCAAGGAAGGCGGAGCGCAACAGCTGGATCAACTAGAGTGTTGGGTGGGTAGCGTTGGAGTGCGATGTTGTTTCAACCAGGCGTGGAACCCGCGACGCGAAGCTCGTTCTCCCGAATCCGCCGACCGAATAGCCCTCACACATGCAGAACGAACTCTACGTGGTGTCAGGCGACTCAGCGAGGCCACCGTGGTGCGATTGCTCCTGATTGGAACAGCAGTACTTGTTGGAGGCGCGGTTCTTCTCGTGGCTGCGCACATGGCATTCATTGAGATAGGGAACAAGGTAGTGACGCTGCGAACACAACGCCAAGACGATTCCTGGCAGGAAACCCGACTCTGGATCGTTGATGACGATGTTTCACTTTGGCTGCACAGTGGGGGAACGGCCTGGAAGGAACGATTCGACGGCGATCCGGTGGTTGAGCTCGAACGTGGCGATCAGACGCTCCGGTATCGCGCGCATGCCGTACCGGGTGCGCATCCGAATGTTGATGATTTGCTTCGCAAGAAATATGGTTTATCGGATCGCTGGGTCAGATTCATATCTCCAGACAATGAAGACACTGTCGCGGTTCGCTTGGATTCCTGCGGCAGCTAGCGGTTCGCTTCGAGGTCAACGTGGAAGTCGAGCGTTTCGAAGACATCGAGAAGGAGTTCACGAGCCGCGTACGGTCGATGATCTGGTGCAGTGCTTCGACTATTGATCGAAAACAGCGGCCATACTCCCGAATTCTTCATCCGCTGTGGCGGGGCTGTGCCGGCTGGGTCCTGACGCACAGAGATTCTCACAAGGCTAAGCACCTCAAACTCAATCCGTTTATTTCTCTCTCGTACGTTCGAGGTGACGTGCAGCGGCCACTGTACGTTGACTGCAAGGCGACTTGGGTCGAAGAACTGGACGAGCGGAAGCGCCTCTGGAACCTGGCCCTGTCCGAGCCGCCGCCTGTGGGGTTCGACCCCACACCGGATTTTGGATCCCCGGCGAATTCAAACTTTGGCGTGCTCAAGCTGTCGCCGTGGCGGATCGTGCTTGTGACCTTCCCTGCTGAATCGTATGACGCAGGCCATCACGTGTGGCGCGACAAGACCGTTCGATGAAAACGGGGTCTCACCAGCGATCACCGTCTACACTCCGCAGGCAGCCGACATCCCAGCCGGTCATCGAATTTGCGTACCTGTGCAGTGCGCGGCCGATGCTGGCTGTTGAGACTGTTGGGAAAACCGAACGGTCTGCCTGCGGCGCAGCGGGGACACGCACGAGAGGTTGAGGGATGAGAAAGGACGAGATACTGAGGCGGGTTGGTTACTGGATCCTCTGCGTTGCTCCGCTGCTTGCGACGGCGCTCGCCGGGTCCCGAGCCCTACGCATTCCGGTGATTCACGATCTCGTTGGCGTTCTGGTTTTCGCGATCATCGTAATTTCCGGTTGGTGGCTCGGCCGCTCGGCGAGCGTTTCATCTGGCGAGCAGAAAGCATTGCTGAGGCTTGCGGGGGCACTGCTGCTTGCACCCATTCTGCTCATTGCGCTGCTGTGGGTCGGACTTGCCACGCCCTGGGATGCAACGCCAGCTGAAAACAAGATGCGCTATGCAGTGCTCCTGGCCGGTTCGATCGGGGTCACGACCGGATTCGTTGTAGTCAAGGAAGCACTTAGCGCATCCGGCGAACGCATCTACTCCACTCTCGCATTCGCTGCAGGTCTGCTCGCTGGCGCAAGCTACGTCGTGTGGACGTCGTTTCAGCTTGGGGCATTCGCCCTGCTGATCGCTGAGGAAAGGTCCTCACCCGCCGTCGCATCGATGAACAATGTGTTCGACGCGCTGTTGTTCGCCGCGGGCACGCTCACCTATCTGGCGACGGCAGCGCTCGCCCGCGCATTCGCGCGTGCGCATTGGCTGGGTCCTAATGCGGCGCGCGCCTATATCCTCTTAAATCTGGTTGCTCTGACGCTGCTTGCGCTGCGCGGCGTCGCGTATCCCAGCCCCACGAGTGGTGCGGCTCCCTGGTATACGCAACCCGGGTTCATCGTTGGTATTCCTGCAGTACCCTGGTTCATGCCGTATTTTCTAGGCGTTGTCTTGCTTCGCCGCGCCGGAAGAGGTGACGCGTAGGCTCACGGATCGCGAGGTGTTGCATGCGCGGTTTCCTCAGGCAAGAACTCCGCGCGAACCACGCTCCCATGGCAACCTCGACCAGAACTGAAGCCCGTTTCAGGGTTTCATTTTCCGTCTAGGCAACCGATGATCACCTCACATTCAATGGGGATCTGCTGAAGATGACGAGACTCAACGATCGTGTGGCATTGATCACAGGCGCTGCCTCTGGCATCGGTCGCGCCTGTGCAAAAACGTTGGCATCCGAAGGTGCGCGGGTGGTTGCAACCGATGTCAACGAAGAGGGTGGTAAGGCCGTGGTGGCAGAGATTGTCGCGGCCGGGGGGCGCGCCCGATTCGTCACACACGACGTCGCAAGCGAGACGGTCTGGCAATCCATCATCGAAAGTATCCGTGCCACGGAAGGCAAGCTGGACGTGCTCGTAAACAACGCGGGCATCGCGTGGGCGGGTTCGATTCTGGACATGTCGCTGGCGGATTGGCGACGTCAGCAGTCGATTAATCTCGAAGGCGTATTTCTCGGCATCAAGCACGCCGTGCCGCTGATGCGCGACGGTGGCGGCGGCTCCATCGTGAACATTTCCTCGGTGGCCGGCTTGAAGGGCGCGCCGTCGCTGGCCGGTTACTGCGCAACCAAGGGCGGCGTACGCCTTCTTACTAAGGCTGTGGCGCTGGAATCGGGTCTCGGCAATTGGAATATCCGGGTGAATTCGGTGCACCCCGGTGTGATCGATACACCCATCTGGGACAGCATCGTGCCGTCCACACTACAAGCCGGCGCCAACGCGCTGGACGCGAACGAGATTGCCTCGCGCAATATGCCGGGGCGCAAGGCCGGCCGACCCGAAGACATCGCCAACGGCGTGCTGTTTCTGGCATCGGATGAATCGAGCTACATGAACGGCTCGGAGCTGGTGATCGATGCGGGGCATTCTGCGTGAGTGTTATCCTCGGCTGCACAGTCAGCCATCAATGAGAGACGCATATGAGCAACTACATTCCGCCGAAAATTGAGTGGGTACGCAAACAGGTCGAGCTGTACGAAAGCAGTGGTGGCACACAGGGCACCACGCTGCTTGATACCGGTATGCCGTGCATCCTCGTCACGCACAAGGGCAACAAGACGGGCGGCATTCGGAAGATTCCGCTGATGCGCGTGAAGGTGGATGACAGCTACGTGCTGATCGGCTCAATGGGCGGGCAGCCCAAAAATCCGGTGTGGGTATACAACCTGCGCGCAAATCCAGATGTCGAGATTCGGGATAAGACCGACGTGCAAAAAATGAAAGCACGCGAAGTCACCGACGAAACAGAGCGCGCGCGAGTGTGGAAGATCAGCGCTGAGGTGTTTCCCAACTACGACGAGTACCAGAAGAAGACCTCGCGCAAGATTCCGGTGTTTCTCGCGGAACCTTCGAAATAGTCAGAATGGGTGGGGCAAATGGTGCCTGGCACCGTTTGCCCCACCCATACAAGCACTCTGACGCCCATTCTCGCGCGGTAGCTCCAGTGGTCGACGTCGAACAATGGCGGCTTGATTGGCAGCGCTGGGGCCCCTGGCGGTTCCTCCACGCGCGGATCATGTCGAGGCTGAAGCCCTGGTTGACCCTCTGCCGGGTTCACGTACGAATTCTGAACCCCGATCACGACGCCGCGCCGGCGGCAGAAGCCATTCGGGTGGCGCTGGCGACGCGTGATGAGCTCATGCGCGCAGCAGACGACCCGCAGATGGGGCTGCGAGGCGCAAGTATCGATGCGGCATTGGCACGCGGTGACATCTGTGCGGCCACATTCGTCAACGACCGGATGGTCTCGTACGTGTGGCGATCGTTTTCGACGGCGCCGCACGTCGACGGCCTGTGGGTGGAATTCGAACGGCCGTATCGCTACAGCTACAAGGCATTCACGCTTCCCGACTATCGAGGCCAGCATCTTCAGGACGACACCGTCAGGCTGACCGACGCCATGTGCGTCGAGCGCGGCTACCCCTACGCCATCGGCTTTGTGGAAACACACAATTTTGCGTCGCTCAGGGCGGATACGAGGCACGGCAATCAGCACATTGGCTGGGCCGGCTATATAAAGCTGTTCGGCCGCGTCTATCCGTTCCGATCGCCCGGCGCGCGCAGGCACACATTTCGTTTCGTGATGCACCCACCGGAAGTCGGCAGCCCAGATACGCGCACGATGGCTGACCACGGTGAATGAGATCGCGAGTCGGACGGATACCAATTTCGTGTCTAGCGGCTAGCCACGTGGCCGGCTAGCCCGTATCTTTCGACGACCGGCCCGAGTGTCGTCCCACAACCAGATGGTTCAGATTCATGCCCCGAACAAAGCACCCCGATGCCTACTACGACGCGATCAAGCAGAAGTTTGCGCAGGAACGCGATCTGCGGCTTGCCTACCGCCCTGAAGGCACCCAACAGTTCACGTCCGAGTTCGACGGCGAACTGGCGCACTACGCCAGTGATCCCTACAGCGGCGAGCGGCAGCCGCGTGAGGCCATCGACGACACCGTCGAGGTGCTGTTCATTGGCGGCGGCTTCTCGGCGCTGCTGACATCGGCGCGGCTGCGCGAAAAAGGGGTTCAGAGCATCCGCATCGTGGAGCGGGGCGGTGACGTAGGCGGCACGTGGTACTGGAACCGCTATCCCGGTGCTGCGTGCGACGTGGTGTCGTACGACTACCTGCCGCTGTTGGACGAGATGGGCTATGTGCCCAAGCATCACTATTCGCGCGGACCTGAGATCTTCGCGCACTGCCAGGCCATCGCGCGCCGCTACGACCTGTACAAGCTGGCGGTATTTCAAACCACGGTGACGTCGACCGTGTGGCACGAAGACGAACGCATGTGGCACATCACGACCGACCGCGGCGATCACATGCGCGCGCAGTTCGTGATCTGCGCCAATGGCACGCTCTCCAAGCCGAAACTCTCGCGCATCGCAGGCATGGAATCGTTCGCGGGCCATTCGTTTCATACCTCGCGCTGGGACTATGACTACACCGGTGCGGACCTCAAGAACCTGAAAGACAAAGTGGTGGGCATCATCGGCACCGGCGCCACCGCGGTGCAGGCGGTGCCTGCGCTGGGCGAGAACGCCAAGGAACTGTACGTCTTTCAGCGCACGCCCTCTTCCATCGACGTGCGCGACGACTGGCCCACAGATCCCGAGTGGGCCGCTAACCGCAAGCCCGGCTGGCAGGCGAAACGCCGTGCGCGCGCGCTGGCAGAACCGCAACTCACTGAGGAACAAAAGGCGCGGCTCGCGGCGGAGACGCGGGAAGAGAAAATTGCGCGCCAGGAACGCGGCAACATCGACTACATGATGCGTATCCATCAACGCATCGAGGCGACCGTGCACGATACGGCCACCGCCGAGGCGCTGAAGCCCTGGTACATGTTCATGTGCAAGCGGCCCTGTTTTCACAACGACTATCTGCCCGCGTTCAATCGCCCCTCTGTGCATCTGGTGGACACCCATGGCAAGGGCGTTACGCAGATCACGTCGCGCGGCCCGCTCATCGACGGCAAGCAGTACGATCTGGACCTGCTGATCTACGCCACTGGTTTCGAAGTGCAGAAGACCGGCATCTACAATCGCATCGTGGGCAAGGGCGGACTGGGCCTGGAAGAGAAATACGGCGACGGCATCCGCACGCTGCTGGGCATTCACACCCAGGGCTTTCCGAACCTGTTCATCATGGGCGGCTATCAGGCATCGTTTCAGTTCAACCTCACCGATATGCTGCAGACGCAGGGCGATCACATCGCTGCGTGCATCGACTATGTGCGCAGTAACGGCCACCAGACGATGGATCCCACGCCGGCCGCGGAGGAGTGGTGGGTGAACGAAGTGATCGAGCACCGTGGTAAGACGTCGCGCAACGAAGACTGCACGCCCGGCTACTACAACTTCGAAGGCGAGTTCCAGCGCCGTCAGGACGGCAACTACAATGGCGGCTTCCGGCAGTACTTCGAGCATCAGGGCGCGGTGCGCGGCGCCATGCAGCAGAATTTCACGTTCGACGTCTGACGACGGCGCGTGCAATGCCTGCCGCCCAACCAAGGCACTATCAGGCGGATGCGGATCTGGCGGCGTTTGTGGCTGCACTGCCGAAAACGGAGGCACATCTGCATCTCGAGGGCAGCGTGTCGTTCGAGCAGCTGCACGGCTTCGACCCTGTGCGTTATCCCACCCCGCCGCCGTTCTGGCAGCCCGACTATCGCTTCGACGACTTCGACCATTTCAACGCACAGTTCTTTCAGTGGGTTGCGCCGTATCACACGACAGCGGCGCACTATCACGCCACGGCGCGGCACGTCTTTGCGCAGTGCGCCGCGCAGGGCTGCCGCTATGTGGAGGCTAGTTTTCATCTGCCGGCGGTGTCGTGGGTGGACGTCGACGGGCCCGAACTTCTGGATGCGATCATCGAGGCGGCCCCGCCCGGTCTGGAGGTGCGCATCTTCGGCGGCATGACGCACCGGGACTACGCACAGCACGAGGGGTTGCTCGAGCGAGCGCTCAAATGGGAACAACTCGCGGGTATCGACCTGCACGGACCGGAGTACTGGCCGGTGGATGAAGGCATCCCCGCCTACTGGCAGCGCGCGCGGGCGATGGGGAAGGTCACCAAGGCGCATGCAGGTGAGTTCATGCCTGCGTCATTCGTGGACTTCGCCGTGGAAGAACTCGCCGTGCATCGTGTGCAACACGGCGTGCGCGCCATCGAGTCGCCCGCTGTCGTTGAGAAGCTCGCTGCGCGCGGCATTGTGCTCGACGTTTGTCCCATCTCGAATCTGAAGTTGGGCGTGGAAGGTATTGTGACGATGGCCAACCACCCGATTCGCGCGCTGATGCAGGCGGGCGTTTGCGTCACAGTGAACACTGACGACACTTTCATGTTCGGCAACTCACTGACCGAGGAGTACTACGCGCTGGTTCAGGAGCTGGGTTTCAGTCGCGCCGAGCTGATCGAAGTGGCGCGCAACGGCGTGCGCACATCGCTGCTGGATGTGTCGAAGCGAAAAACCATCGAGGCCGAACTCGACGCGATTGCAACCACGCCGTAGCGCGATGCCTGCAACGGTTCAATTTCGCAACGTCAGCAAACGCTTTGGTGCCACCGAAGCGCTGCACGAGATCTCTCTGAAGCTGCCGGAACTCGGAATCACCGCGGTGGTGGGCGAATCGGGCTCCGGAAAATCGACCTTGCTGCAACACATCAATGGCATGCTGCGTCCCGATGCTGGCGAGGTGCGCGTATTCGGCGCACCCGTCAACTACAACGCGCTACCCGCATTTCGCCGCCGCATCGGTTATGCCGTACAAGGCATCGGCCTGTTTCCGCATCTCACGGTGGCCGACAACATCGGTTTGCTGGCGCGGCTGGAGGGCTGGAGCACGGACCGCGTGCGTAAACGCATCGACACACTGATGGCGTTGATGGAGCTCGACGCAGCGCTCGCTCCGCGCTATCCGCACATGCTCTCGGGCGGCCAGCAGCAGCGCGTCGGACTGTGCCGCGCATTGATGATGTCACCACCGCTGATGCTGCTGGACGAACCCTTCTCGGGACTCGATGCCGTGACGCGCCGAGGCCTGCACGAGCGCCTCCTCGCGCTGCAGGAGCGCTCGCCGATGGCAATCGTGCTGGTTACACATGACATGCGCGAGGCCGAGCGACTCGCCAGCCACCTCGTGGTGCTGCTGCGTGGCAGCGTGGTGCAGGCCGGATCATTGCCCGCCGTACTCGCTGAGCCGCATCCGTATGTGAAAGAACTGCTGGGCGCATCGCAATGAGTGGCGCATCAATCACCGCCCGGCTGCTGATAGTCGCTGCACTGTTGCCAACCGCGGGCCACGCGGCGCAGAGCATCGTCGTTGGCAGCAAGCCGTTTGCCGAAAGCTACATCCTCGGCGAAATCATGGCGCAGACGCTGGAGACGGCTGGCTTTGCGGTTGAGCGCCGCTTCGGTCTTGGCGCCACGCTGGTGACATTCGCCGCACTCGAACAGGGTGAAATCGACGTCTATCCGGAATACACCGGCACGCTCAGCCATACCATTCTGGACGGCGGCGAGGTGGTCGACGCCGTCGCACTGGCGGATGCGCTCGACGCGCACGGGCTGCGCATCATCACGCCGTTCGGCTTCGACAACAGCTATGCCATCGCAGTGCGGCAGCACATCGCGGCACAACACGGTCTCTCGCGCATCTCAGATTTGACCCGCGCGGCGTCGCTGAACTTCGCCTTTACGCATGAGTTCCTCGACCGGCCCGATGGCTGGGTGGGACTGAAGGCGGCTTATGGACTGACTGTGGATGCCGGCGGCATCGAGCACGGACTCGCTTACCGGGCGTTGGCCGACGGCAAGATCGACGTCACCGACGCGTACGCCACCGATGGCGATATCGCACGTTATGAGCTGACAACCCTCGACGATGATCGTCACTTTTTTCCCGAGTATCTGGCGATTGCGCTGGGGCGCAGCGACCTCGAGCCCGAGGCGGTCGCCGCACTGACGGGCCTTCAGGGGCGCATCGATGCAACGACCATGCGCGCGATGAACGCGCGCGCATCGGTCGATGGCGTCGCGTTCGCCGAGATCGCTAACGACTTTCTGCAAGGGGCGGCGCAACCGGGGGACGCTGCGGCTGAGGGACTCGACCCACGATGGCGACAACTGGCGCGCAATACCCAGTGCCACCTGGAACTCACCGTCGTGGCGTTGGTCGCGGCGATCATCGCTGCCGTGCTGCTGGGCATTGCCGTGCACCGCTCCAGGACCCTGTCGCGAACCGTGCTGTATCTCGCCGGCCTGCTGCAGACCATTCCGTCCATCGCTTTGCTCGCACTGATGATTCCGCTGTTCGGCATCGGCGTGACACCCGCGATCATCGCGCTGTTCCTCTATTCGCTGCTGCCGATCCTGCGCAACACGATCACGGCGTTGATCACCATCGACCCGCTGCTGCGCCGCGTCGCCCAGGCGATGGGGCTGACGCCGACTCAGCAGGTGCGTTACGTGCTGCTGCCGCTGGCGCTGCCCAGCGTGCTGGCCGGCGTGCGTACCGCTGCAGTGATCTGCATTGGCACGGCGACGCTGGCCGCGTTCATCGGCGCAGGAGGACTGGGTGAGCCGATCGTCACGGGCCTTGCCTTGAACGACGCGAGTCTGATTCTGCAGGGAGCGATTC
>JAQBCT010000389.1:0-4717 GCA_032124855.1 Gammaproteobacteria bacterium | reverse complement strand
CGCCTGTGGCAGGAATCGTTGCGCATTCTGTTCGGCAGCTCCGAGGCAGCACCCGACGCCAAGGATGCCCGCTTTCGCGACGCGGCGTTTCGCGACAATGCCGTTTACCGCCGCGTAGCACAGCAGTGGATGGCAACCCAGCGCACCGCGCACGACTGGGTGGACGCCGTGGGATTCGAATCCATCGATCGGCAGCGCGCTCACTTCCTGCTCGGCCTGGTGACAGACGCGCTTGCACCCACCAATTTCCTGCTGGGCAATCCGTCCGCGCTGCAGCGCGCCCGCGAGACGCGTGGCGAAAGCCTGGTCAAGGGCGCGCGCAATTTCATCGACGATCTGCTGCACAACGGCGGCATGCCCTCGCAGGTGGACAAGCGGCCCTTCAAAGTGGGCGAGAATCTGGCCAACACGCGGGGGGCGGTCGTATTTCGAAATCCCATCATCGAATTGATCCAGTATCAGCCGCGCACTGCGAAGGTGCAGACGCGCCCCGTATTCATCGTGCCGCCGCAGATCAACAAGTACTACGTGTACGACCTGGCGCCCGAAAAGAGTCTGGTGCGCTACCTGGTCGATGCAGGCTTCTCCGTATTCGTGGTGTCGTGGCGCAACCCGACCGCCGAGTTTCGCGACTGGGGCCTGGCCGAATATATCGAAGCCCTGGAGGCTGGCATCGACGCGACCCGCACGATCACAGGCCAACGCAGCGTAGCCGGCATCGGTGCGTGTGCCGGCGGAATCACCTTTGCCGCCGCCCTGGGCTATATGGCGGCACTCGGACGCGCCGACAAGGTGGCTTCTCTCACCTTGATGGTGAATGTGCTCGACACGCATCCCGAGGATTCAGTGACGGGTCTTTTCATGACGGATGAAGCCATCGAAGCCGCGCGCAAACGCTCCGCACGCGAGGGCGTGCTGGACGGCGGCGACACGGCGCGCGTATTCAACTGGATGCGCCCGAACGATCTGATCTGGAACTATGTCGTATCGAATTACCTGCACGGCGAGACGCCTCCGGCGTTCGATATCCTGTACTGGAACAACGACACCACCCGCCTGCCGGCCCGGCTGCACAGCGACTTTCTCGATATCTTCAAGGACAACCCCTTCCGCCGCGCCGGCGTGCTTCGCGTGCGCGACGTGCCGATCGATCTGAAGAAGGTCACGTGTCCCGTGTTCATCACCGGCGGCACCACAGATCACATCACTCCCTGGCAGGCCTGCTATCGATCAACGCATCTGTTCGGTGGTCCCGCCACATTCGTGCTGAGTACCGCCGGCCACATTCAAAGTTTGATCAACCCACCCGGTTCCTCGAAGCGCCGCCACTTCGTCAATGACACCATCACGCCCGACGCCGATGCCTGGCTGGGCAGTGCCACGGAACAACCCGGCTCATGGTGGCCGTATTGGGTGACGTGGCTGAAGGAACACGGTGTTGGCGAAAACGCGGCACCGGCAACCTTGGGCAGCAGCCAGTTCCCGCCGCTGGCGGATGCACCCGGCACGTACGTTTTCGAATGACTGCGGCGCGCGCCGAGCCGCACGAGATCGTCCACAGCTTTCACAGCATCGGCACGGATCATCTGCGCCTCGCGGCGACTCATCCGCCGGGCGCAAGCGGCCCGCCGCTGCTGATATTCAACGGCATCGGCGCCAGCACGGAACTGTTGGAGCCGCTGATGCGTCGGCTGACGTCAATTGCGACACTCACCTTCGATCTGCCGGGCGTCGGCGCGTCGAAAGCATCGCTGCCCGTCCGCCGCCTGCCCGGCTTCGCCCGCCTGGCCAACGAGCTGCTCGATGCGCTGGGCATCGGTACCGTCAACGTGATGGGCATCTCCTGGGGTGGCGGACTCGCTCAGCAATTCGCACGGCAATTTCCGCACCGGGTGAATCGCCTCGTGCTGGCGGCAACGTCTACCGGCCACCTGATGGTGCCGCCGCGTCCGTCCGTGATGCTGCGCATGGCGACGCCCATGCGCTATCTCTCGGCGGGCTATTTCAAGCGCATCGCGGGTGATATCTACGGGGGGGATTTCCGCAAGGACGGCGTGCTCACGGAACGACATGCGCGCCGCATGGCGCCGCCGAGCGTGCTGGGCTATCTGAACCAGCTGTGGGCGCTGGCCGGTTGGACCAGCGTGTTCTGGCTGCATGAGATCACGCAGCCCACCCTGGTGATGGCGGGCGACGACGACCCCATCATTCCGCTGGTCAATGCACGCCTGCTGGCGCGGCTGATTCCCGATGCGCGCCTCGAGATCTTCGACTGCGGGCATCTGTTCCTGCTGACCCGGCTGGAGCGCAGCGCGCGAACACTGGAAGAATTTCTGAGGCAGGGGTCGGAGTAAAGGGTCGGAGTAACGTTACTCCGGTCCCTTACTCCGACCCTTTACTCCGACCCCCGTTTCAGGCGACGGCCGGCCCCATCGCATCGAGCGCATTTGCGCGCTGGCCCAGCGAATGCGCAATCCCCGACAACAGCGCGAAGGCGCGAGCCACCAGCACGAAGTCGATCGGCACTTTTACTACCGGATTTTCCCGAATCGCATCGAACATTTCGTCCGTCATGTCTTCGGTGAACTCGCCCTGAAAAGCGCCGGTGTCGGAACGTGCAATCATGCGCCGCGCAATCATCAGCAGCGTATCTTCGTCGCCGGTGAGGGTTTGAAAGCCCAGTTCGCGGAACGCGCGCAACATGGCCGATTCGTTGAAAGTCATCATCGAAAACATCAGCTCGAAGATGCCGAGTCCGAAGCCGTCCGGCAGTTCTTTTGCCAGACCGAAATCGAGCAGCGTGAACAGGGCTTTTCCGGACGGTGCGCGATTCACCAGAATGTTGCCGGGGTGGGGGTCGGCATGGAAAAAACCGTGCGCAAGGATCATCCGGTTGAAGATCCGCATCAGCCGCGTCATGAGATCCGAATAGTCGATGCCGGCGGTTTCAAGGGCCGCCCTGTCGTTCACTTTCACCCCCGCCACGAATTCCATGGTGATGACGCGACGCGTGCAGAAATCATGCAGAATCTCGGGGATGCGCACCGTGGGATCGTCCACGAAAAACGACCGGATGCGTTCGGCGCTTTGCGCTTCGCGGCGGAAATCCAGTTCCATCTTCAGATGCCGCTGCATTTCGTCGAGCAACGGCAGAAAGTCCATCGGATTCGAATCGAAGCGCTGGTAAATGGCAGCGACGCGCCGTGATGCCGACAGATCCGTGCGGATGATGTGTTCGATATCCGGGTACTGAACCTTCACCGCCACCTCGCGCCCATCAACCAGCCGCGCCTTGTGCACCTGGGCGAGCGAGGCCGCGGCGACAGCGTGCGGCGCGAACTCGCTAAATATGCTCTCAAGCGGCGCTCCGAAGTCCTCTTCCACCACGCGTTTGACGGTGGCGAAGTCGCGTGCGGGCAGCCGGTCGTGGCACTGCGACAAGGTCTTGACGTACTGGGGAGGGAAAACGTCCGAGCGCGTACCGATCACCTGGCACATCTTCACCAGCATGCCGCGCATCGTCACCGCGGTGTTGAATATCTGATCCGCGTTGCGCTGGTGGATTGCCGACATATCGCGCGCACCCGCGGGTCGACGGGCCAACTGATCCCACCACAGTGGTGTCTTGTAGCGCAGCCATACACACAGCGCGGTGAAGCCGATGCGCGCGCTGCGATACAGCCGCTCGAACAGGTGATAGAGGAAACTCACGCCGTTTTCAGCAGTACATCCAGCGCTTCGTCGTCGGCGTGGGGGAATTGCCAACCCGAATCGAGATCCTCGAAGCGGCGCGCAATCAGGCTGGCGCGCGCTTCATCGCTGATCACCTGACGGATCTCTTCGCGCATACGCTCGCGGGCCTGACGAGGTCGCTGAGTGGCCATGCCGCGCAGCTGGCGCCGGAAGATGCCATCCACAACCTCGGCTCCAGCCAGCTCGGTTTTTCCATCCGCGCCGATCAGCGTGCGGGCGCGCAGTTCAGACAGCGCCACAGTCAGGTAATCGACGTGCGGCACTTCGTCGCGCGCGATGCACTCGACCACATGCGCTGCACGCTCGGGATCGGCGCTCACTTCAGGATCGCCCAGCAACGCCTGCGCCCAGGCGAAGGTGTCTTCTGCAAAGGTCTCGACAACCAGCACGTTGGTCATCATGACGATCATGTTTTCCATGCGCTGCGACAGGGCCGGAAACAGTCGTGTACGCTCCCCGGATACGCTGCCCGACATGAGCCGCAACAACACATCGCCCGGCACGTGCGGTTTCGCAAGTCCCAGGTCGCGCGCGGCTTCCCACATCTGTTTGTGGCCGCCTTCACTGCGATGCCCCGCTTCGTCGCGCGCATGCGCTTCGAACAGACCGTTGGCCAGATGCGCCAGCGCCGTGCCGTCCACGGACTCCTTCACTTCGGCCGCGAAATCAGGGACATGCACCTCGCGGATGCGGGCGCCGAAACCTTCCACGATGGAGATGATCGTCAGTGAGCGCGTCACCGGTTCCACGATGCCTTCCTTGAGCAGGTACTTGGCCTGCGCATGATTCGGGTAATTCGGCGGCACATAGCGCGCCGGCACGTGAATCAACGGCTCGCCAGAATTCGTGAGCTGATCGCGCCAGCCCTCGATGGCGCCGCGCCGCACCGCGCTGCGCGGTGATACGTAGTGCCCATCGATGTATCCACCGTGGCACCGCACGCCACACGCAATGAGTGGCTCTT
>JAQBCT010000388.1:0-7940 GCA_032124855.1 Gammaproteobacteria bacterium | reverse complement strand
CCTCGACCGTTGTGTCCGCTGCGCATTGCGCCACCGTTGCGCTGCTGCAACCGGGCACGCTCGTGCTGACGAGCACCGCGCAGGTGAGCAATGCGCTGCGTATCCAGCCGGACATATCAGGTGGCGGTCATGACGCGGCGTCCGCGCGCCAGCCCTAGTGCGAGCAGGGCAAGCAGTTCCAGGCCGAAGGCGCCACCGCCACCCCCACCGCCGCCGGAGGCCTGCACAACCACCAGTTGTGCTGCGGCGCTGCTCACGCCGGCCGAGGTGCCGCCGGGACCCACGGCCGTGAGGCGATAGGTATAGCTCACTCCGGCAGAGAGTCCGCTGCTGTCGGAAAAGCTTGTGACATTCGCCGCCGTCGTGGCGATCAGCGTGAAGGCGGCACCGCCCGCGCTTCGCTCGACGTTGAAACCGTCCTCGTCGTTGCTGTTGTCGATCCAGCCGAGCGCGATGCGTGCGGCGCCGCCAGCGTCAGCCACGGCGGCGAGCCCGGACGGAGCCAGCGGCGGTGTGCCCGCCACGATGCTGCTGTTGGCGACGTTGTTGCCTGGAACGATATCCTTCACACGACCCGTGGCGTTGACAGTCGCCGTGTTCTGCACGGTAACCGAGCCGCTGCCGTTCACCCGCGCCCGCACCGCCAGCGCGCCACCGTTGCCGTTTGTTGCGCACGAATAACTCGCGCCACCGGTCGGCACGCTGCAGGCCAGGCCGTTCATCGTGGCGCTGACGAACGTGCTGGCGGCGCCGCTGAGCGCGCCTGTGATCGTGATGGACGGCGCCAGCACCGATGCATTGGTTTCGGTCAGATCGTAGTTCAGCGTGAAATTCTGGTTCGCAAGTGCGGTGGTGGGATTGCCGGGAACTTCGGTGAGGACCGCGTCCACCGGGTATTCGAAACACTGCGAGGGGCTGGACAGGGCTTCGATCTCGGTGGTGATTTCGTCCACGGAGCAACTGGAGAACTGGTTGGCGTTGGACGACAGCGATGGCGCCATGATGAAGCCGCCCAGGCAGGTGTTGTCATCGATGTCGTGCTGCGCGCCGAAGTTGTGTCCGATCTCATGGGCGATGACCAACGCGGTCAGACCGCGAGTGCTGGTGTACTGCGTGGTACCGGAATTGCCGAAGTTCTGGCAGAGGCTGCCCACCGACGCGATCCCGACGGTGGAGCCGTCGAAGTTGCGCCCGGTCACCACGTGGAGAATGGCGCGTTTGTTTTTCACGAACGGCAGCAGGTTGCCATTCTTTTTGGTGTTGATGTCGTCTAACAGATCCCCCGAGTCCGTTGTCGAACTGAATACTCCAGGGGCCAGAAATTCCATCGTGATGGCGTCGAACTGCGTATTCAGATCTTGCCGATAGTAGCCATCGACGATGTTCAGCAGGGCTGTGGCCTCGGCCTGAAAGGTATTGGGAAAGCGCTGCTGGAACAGCTCATCGAAGGCCATCTCCAGCTCGGCGAGCAGACACACGCCATTGACGGTATTCGGACATAGGGTCGCAAAGCTGACGGCGGCCACCGTGAAATTGGCAATCGTGGCCGCTTTGCGGTCGACCGTCGCCTGCTCGCTGGCGCAGCTGGCATCGCCGGCGATTGCCTGCGGTAACTGCGCATTCAGCCACAGCTCGCCATGACGGGTCCGCCGGTCCGGCGAATCGATGACGAAATGCTCGCCGTTCAGCGCCACGACGCCCTGCCAGCGACCTGCGATCCGCGACGCGCGGATCCAGGAACCTTCTATCCCGCGCAGCTCGCCCTCCACATGGCGCGCCCCGAGCGATCGCGGCGCGTGCACGCGGTTGAGGAAATCGGTGTTGTCGCGCAGCGCCGCGGGATACGCGGTGCCGTCAATCAGCACCGTGACGGTGGCCTGGACCAGCGTGGCCGCACCGAGCAGGTACACGATGCCTAACGCGCGCGCCGCCCCATTCAATAGTCGAAGTCCCACTACGCTCCCCTTGGTGAATTCAAAAGCGATCCATGGCCCCCTATAGATAGACGCAAGCATCCGCTGCTGCCGCGACCCAGTTCACAGCGAACCGCCACGACCACCGACCCGCATGCGATCGTGCCACATAAAGCCCAGCGTGAGCGCAAGTCCCGCGCTGTATCCGGCCAAGTGCGCACCCACCGCGCTGGGCCAGCGCGTGTGGGTGAACAGCGCAACCCCTGTGTGCAGTTCCCAGCCGATTTTGGCTGCCACCGCCACGGCCACGCCGATCAACCAGGACGACCCGACCGTGCCGCGCAGTGCATAGAGTGTCACGAGCAATACAGTATTGAGTGCACCCGACAGGCCGCAGTAGAAACGCAGATCCGGCGCCAGCCACGTAAACCACAGATCGACGGCGGCCATGCCGACGATCAGGGCGAGGACGAAGCGACCGCGCGCTTGTGGTTCACCCAGCCACCCCAGGCAGGCGAGTGCCAGCACGTTCCATGTCAGATGTGAAAGATCCGTGTGTAGCAGGTGCGCGCTGATCCAGCTCCACGCATGGGGCTGCATCCGGTCGAGCACGAGCACATCGAAACGGCTGGACGGCTCCGGTGCCAGGACGCCGATCAGCAGCATCAGCAGGCCGACGGCCAACGTGACCGTGGGCAAACGAACTGCGAGGCTTGGGCGGCCCTCGGGCAAAACACTGTCCCTGTGTCAGGCGAGGTCAGCGCGCATCGTGACCAGATTGCGTAAGTTCGGCAACCCGCGGCTGCATTGTCGTTGCGTTTGTTGCGCCGCTTGGCCATGGTACGGCGAGCATTTTTTTGAGGCGGTGCGGCCCTTGAATCAACCCTTGCGCATGGGCGTTGCCTACGATTTCCGCAACCCGAACGATTCTGGAATCGACAATCCGTCGCTGTACGCAGCCATTCTCGATCAGGTCGCATGGCTCGATAGTGTCGGCCTCGATCTGGTGTGGTTTACCGAGCATCACTTCGTGGACGATGGTTATCTGCCGTCGTGGATTCCGGTGGCGGGTGCCATGGCCGCGCGCACGCGTCACGTGCGCTTCAACAGTGATATCTGCCTGCTGCCGTTCAATCATCCGCTGCGGCTCGCCGAGGATCTCGCGGTGCTCGACAATCTCTCCGGCGGGCGCATTGAACTCGGCTGCGGCATGGGGTATGCACCGCACGAGTTTCGCGGTTTCGGCGTACCGGTGAAGCGTCGGGTGTCGTTGACGAACGAAGGCATCGAAATTCTCAAGCGCTGCTTCACCGGTGAACGCTTCAGCTTTCACGGTCAGCGCTACCAGTTCGAAGACGTTCGCATTACCCCGGGCTATGTGCAGAGCGGTGGTCCGCCACTGTGGCTTGCCGCGATGTCGCGCGGCGGTGCCTTGCGCGCGGCCGGGCACCGTACGCATTTTCTGCCGCAGGGTTCGCGCGACGAAGTGCTGCAGCCGTGGCGGGACGCAATGGAAGCTGCGGGTGAGCCGTTGGGCCGGTACCGTGTGGGGATCATTCGCGGTTGCCTCGTCACGGACGATCCGGAACGGGATTGGCCTCTGGTGCGCGAGGCCGAGCGTTACCGGATGCGGCTGTACTCGCGCTTCTTTGCTGAATCCGGTCAGGCCGGCGTGGGTAGTGGGACATCACCCATTCCCCAGAGTTGGATCGTTGGCGATGTTGCGCACTGTGTGAAGGAACTGGTCCACTTCATCACCGAATTCGGCATCACGGATATGGTTACATGGGGCGTGCCGCCAGGCCTGCGCCCGTTTGATATGACGGCGAGTCTGGCGGCATATGCCACACAGGTGGTGCCGAGAGTCAAAGCGTTGGTTGCCGCCGGGGAGGCGTAATGGGTCGATTGTTTCGTCTGATTCGAACTGTGGCCGCCATAGCGGTGGCCGTGCTCGTCACCATCGTGATCATCTACGGGTTGCAGGCGCGCCGTCTGTCGGATCTGCAGCCTTGGCATACACAAGCCCCGTCCGGCGAGATGTCGGCGCACGATCTGGATGCGTCATTCACGCTGGCGCAGTATGTAGAGCGCGAGGACGCACTGTTCGATCAGGTGCGCCAGATTGTTGATGGCCACATTCCGGAGCAGGAGCGTGTGCCGGCCAATCGCTACTGGTCCGACAGCCCCAACTATCAGTGGAAATTCGCGCACGACTGGAACCACACCTTCGAACGCGTTCCCCAACCAATAAAGGGGGGCGCGCTGCTTTTGCATGGACTGACGGATTCACCGTACAGCATGCGCGCGGTGGCGGATGCGCTGTATGAAAGCGGCTACTACGTGCTGGTGTTGCGCATGCCGGGCCACGGCACGGTGCCTGCGTCGCTGGCGCAATCGCGTTGGCAGGATTGGCTGGCGGCGACGCGACTCGGTGCCCGCACGGTGCGGGCGCGCATCGGCCCAGATTTGCCCTTCGTCATGGTGGGCTATTCCAACGGCGGTGCGCTCACGGTCAAGCACCAGCTGGATGCGTTGGAAGATCCGACGCTGCCGCGCGCTGATCGCATCGTGCTGATGTCGCCCATGATCGGCATCTCACCAGCCGCTGCGCTGGCGCGGCTGCTCGACTCGATATCTTTCATTCCCTATTTCGCGAAGTCTGCCTGGACCGATGTGCAGCCCGAGTTCAACCCCTTCAAATACAACTCCTTTCCACTGAACGGCGCGGTGCAGACGCGCGCGCTGACGGTGGCCATCGGTGATTCGATTGGGCGCCTGAAGGCAAGCGGCGGGCTCACCCGCATTCCGCCGATTCTCGCGTTTCAGTCGGTGATCGATACCACGGTGCTGACGGCGGCCGTTGTGGATACGTTATTCGACCACTTGCCCGCCAACGGTAGTGAACTGGTGCTGTTTGATCTGAATCGCCTCGCGGCATTCTCCACCGTGATTACGCCCGCGGATCGTAACTTTCTCTCGACGTTGTTTACCGAGGGCGTGCGTACTTATGACCTGGCGGTGATCACGAATGAGAATTCCGATACCCGCCAGGCGATGCAGAAGTTGGTCGCCGCGGGCAGTCGTGAAATTGTCGAAGCGCCGCTGGATCTCGAATATCCGCCCGGCGTGTTCTCGCTGTCGCATATCGCGATTCCGTTTCCAGTGACTGATCCCGTGTATGGACTGACGCCGGACGAGTCGGAGTTCTACGGTATTCGTCTAGGCACGCTGGCACTGCACGGTGAACGCGATGCGCTGCTGGTGCCACTGGATCAGCTGGCACGCATCGGCAGCAACCCCTTCTATCCCTACCTGCGCCAGCGAATGTTGGCGTGGCTGGGAGTGACAGCCCCGGTGCCTGACTGACTGAGCGTCGATTGAACGCAATGCTATGCAACGCACCTGGCCCCGCATCATCGCCCACGCCGACATGGATGCGTTCTACGCGGCGGTTGAGCAGCTGGATAACCCGGCGCTGCGGGGCAAACCGCTGCTGATCGGATCCAACAGCAATCGCGGTGTCGTGCTCACCGCCAGCTACGAAGCGCGACCGTACGGCGTGGCGAGCGCGATGCCCATGGCGCGTGCGCGCCGGTTGTGCCCCAACGCGTTGATCGTGGCGCCGCGCTTTGAGCGATACCAGCAGGTATCGCGCCAGCTGATGGCGGTATTCGCGCAGTTCTCGCCCGATGTGGAGGCGCTGAGTCTCGATGAAGCCTTTCTCGATATGTCGGGTGCCGAGGCCGTATTCGGCCCGCCCGATGTGATCGGTCGAAAACTCAAGGATGCCGTCAAAGCCGCTACAGGCATCACAGCCTCGGTGGGTGTTGCGACCAATAAATATGTCGCCAAGGTCGCGAGCGATTTCGCCAAACCCGACGGCCTGACAATCGTCGCGCCGGGTGAGACGGCGGCGTGGCTAGCGCCGTTGCCGGTGGCGCGTCTGTGGGGTGCGGGACCGAAGATGCAGGCGCGTTTGAAAGCGGCCGGCTACGACAGCATCGGACAGATTGCGTCGGCGGAACTCGCGGAGTTGGAGGCCCGCCTGGGCAGTATCGGCCGACGCTTTCATGCGCTGGCCCGCGGTGAAGACGCGCGTGAGGTTGCGCCTGCGCGGCGGGCGTTGAGTATCGGTTCCGATCGCACGCTGTCGCACGACGTGCATCGGCGTGCCGATATCGTCGTGCACCTGCACCGCGCCGCCGACGATGTGGGTCGGCGCTTGCGCGCCAAGGGCTACGTCGCGGGCGGGGTTCGCGTGAAATTGAAGACTGCCGACTTCCGGCTGCTGACGCGCCAGCGGCAATTGGCGCGGCCCACGGACGTGGCGGCAACGCTGCACGAATCAGCCCTGTCGCTGCTCGATCATTTCGACGACGCGGGACCGTTTCGGCTGGTGGGGCTGGCGGCCTACGACCTGGTGCGTGTGGCGGAATCAGCGCAGCTCGACATCTTCTCCGATGGCGCGCGGCAGCGTCGCCTGGAGACCATCATCGATTCCCTGACGGCCCGGTTCGGGCGCGATGCGGTGCGCCGTGCGACGCATCTCGCCAATCCCGACCATCATGCCCCGAACATGGACTTCCTGGATGACGATGCGGCCGACGTATCGTTAGACTGATCGCCTCAACCGCCAGGCCATCAGCGTGCCAACCCCCGTAGCCGCCGCGATCACACTGCGTTATGAAGTCGTGCCGAGCGACGCCCATGCGGTGGGTGAGCTCGTCGCCGCAACCGGATTCTTCAACGAGGCCGAAGTCGCGATTGCCGTCGAGCTGGTGCAGGAACGGCTGAAACGGGGCAATGCATCGGGTTACCACTTCGTGCTGGCGCAGGCAGCAGGGGAGGTGGTTGGCTATACCTGCTACGGACCCATCGACGGTACACAGAGCAGTTTCGATCTGTTCTGGATTGCCATTCATCCCGGGCACCAGGGGCATGGCCTCGGCCGGCTGCTCACCGATGAGTCGGCACGCCTGATCCGCGCTGGGGGGGGGCGGCGCATGTACGCTGAAACGTCGGGTCGCGCGCAATACGAACCCACGCGGGCGTTCTACCACGGACTCGGCTTCAACCGGGAAGCGGAGCTTGCGGACTTCTATGCCCCGGGGGACGCGAAGGTATTTTTCGTCAAAGAAGTGTGAGGTGGGGTTTCTCAGCGCCGCAGACAGGCAAATCGGACAAATGGTGCCAGACACCATTTGTCCAAATGACCCGGTCGAAGAGGACGTGTAGGAGGGGCTTCAGCCCCGATCCTTGTGGCAGGCTGTTTGAACAATCATCGCGGCTGTTGGTGGGGCTTCACCCCCTATCCTTGTGCCAGCAAACACACACAAGTATGGGGGCTGAAGCCCCTCCCACCGCGCGCGTCCTACGGACGCGCCGGGATGCCCAGTTCGGCGAGACGCTGCGCAATATCCTGCGCGGCCGTCGCTGGATTCACCTTGCGATCAATCGCCAGGATCTTACCGTCGGTGCCGATGAAGAATGTCTGCCGGCTGGCGACGCCGACCATCATCAGCACGCCGTACGCTTTCGCTGTCGCCTTGGTGGGATCCGACAGCAGCGGGAAGTCGGCATTCTGCTGTGCCGCGAAGCCCTTGTTGGCAGCCAGCGGATCGACGCTCGCCATGAAGTAGGTGACGTCGTACTGGCGGATCTGGTCGCCATGTTCGGCGAGTGACTTGCACTCGATCGTACAGCCGCTGGTATAGGCCTTCGGAAACCAGGCTAGTACCACCGCCTGCTTGCCGGCGAAATCGCTGAGGGAATAGGTGGTTCCGTCTGTGCCCTCGAGCGTGAAGGCGGGCGCGAGGTCACCCACGGCGAGATCATGGGCCCCTGCGGCGCCAACGAGACCACAAAGGGTGAAGATGATGACGCCGAGCGATGCAAATCTGTTCATGGCAGTTCCTCGTCAATGACTACAGCGGTGGCGGATTGCGGCTGGTATGCAGTGCCAGCGTACCATCGCACCAGTGGGTTTCGACCGCGCGTCCCGCGATCAGATCGTCCACCCAGGCGAGC
>JAQBCT010000387.1:0-3110 GCA_032124855.1 Gammaproteobacteria bacterium | reverse complement strand
GTCCATCCTCAACTTTCGCGCCCTCAATCTGCGTGAGGCCAACGAGCGGCCGGAGGCCATGGAGGAGGGCGTGGTGATGATGGTGGGCATGAACGCCGAGCGGGTGATGCAGGCGCTGATGGTGTTGGAATCGCAACCGGTCGGCGACGCGCGCCTGCTTCGCCTGGTGGCGGACTACAGCATCCCGAACGTGTCGGAAAAGGTTGTGCGGATACTGCACAGCTACGTCGACTATGTGAACCGGGTGGTTTGGCAGAAGTGCTGAATCGGCACGCGCATCGATCGGCATAGGGATTTTCCCGATGCGGCTGGTGGTCATCGCGGACACGTACGTCCCGGCTCGCACTTCCGGCGCGCTGCAGATGCGCGACCTGGTGCGTGAGCTGCGGAATCAGGGGCACCAGCCGACCGTGATTGTCCCCGCGCCGGACTTACCAGTGCCTTGGCGCATGGACGAGATCGATGGCGCCGAGGTCCTGCGCGTTCGGACCCTGCAGGCGAAGGATGTGAGCAAGCCCCAGCGCCTATTGGCCGAGTACCTGCTCCCTTACGCCTTGCTGCGCGGCCTGCGTCGCAGCCCGCTGGCAGACGTGCGCTGGGACGGCATCATCTGGTATTCGCCAACGATTTTTCTGGGGCGCGTGGTGAGTGCGCTGAAGCGGCGCTGGGGTTGCCGCAGCTATCTGATCTTGCGCGACCTCTTCCCGGACTGGGCTGTGGATGCCGGTGTCCTGCGCAAGGGCCTGATCTATCGTTTTTTCAAATCGATTGAGCGGCAGCAATATGCGGTGGCCGATGTGATCGGTGTGCAAACTTCGGCCAATGTGCGGCTGGTGCGTGCAGACAGCCCTGCCGGGGCGCACATCGAAGTGTTGAACAACTGGTTGGCGGCGCCGTCAGTCTTCACTACCTCCATCGATCTGTCGTCTGGACCGCTGGCGGGCCGCATGGTGTTCGCGTACACCGGCAACATGGGCGCAGCCCAAAGCATGGATTGCCTGATCGAGCTGGCCAGGGGGATGCGCGGTCGCAGCGATGCCGGCTTCTTGTTTGTGGGCCGCGGTAGCGAGGTTGCGCGCTTGCGCGCGCTGGCCGCTGATCACGCCCTCGACAATGTGCAGTTCCTCGATGAGATCGATGCCGAGCAGATTCCAGGACTGCTCGCGCAGTGCCACGTTGGCCTGATCGCACTCGACCCGCGTCACACCACCCACAACATTCCCGGCAAGTTGTTGGCGTACCTGCATGCGGGTTTGCCGGTGCTGGCACGCATCAATCCCGGCAACGACCTTGAGGCACTGATCAATGACGAAGGCATTGGTCATGCGGTGGTGGGTGACGCTGCCGAGGAATTGTTACGCAAGGCTGAGATGCTGCTCGGGAGGCCCGCACTGCGAGCAAGTATGGGTGCCGCGGGCCACGCTTTGGTGCTGCGGATGTTTTCACCCGCGGCGGCCGCCCGCCAGGTGGTGAGTGGGTTGACCGGAGAAAGCGAGGCTGCACCACAGTCCATCACCCTGAAACAGTCTTGCCACGAGGAAGCCTGAGGTGTGCAGACGTTCAAACTGCGGCGCGGATCAACGGGCAACTAAACCGCGTCCACAACGTGCAGTCGGCTGTGACGCGGCAAATACAGCGCCGTTTTGATGTTCGATTCACCCAGCTGCTGGAACAACCTTCGGTAGAGGGTCAGCTGCGCTTGATAACGCTGCGCTTCCTCCGCGAGAAATCCTTCCAGATCACCGCCCGCGTGATAGCCGGATTTGTAATCAATAATCCAGCGAACCCCGTCTGCGTCGATGAATGTCCGGTCGACCACGGCGTTGATGAGCTGACCATCGAGAATGCCTGCAAGCGCCAGCTCGCAGCCCGCCTGTGAGTGGCGATTGCTGAGCAGCCATTTTCCCGTGTCATTGTCCAACGTTTCGTCGAAGGCGCGGCGGATGATTTCTGCGGAACGGTTCAGCGCATCACCCGTGCCGCCCATCGACTGGAGCAGCTGGGGGATGCGATCGATGAGCTGCGCGCGTTGTGCAGCGTCGAGGTTCTCGACGCCAATCGTCCCTGCGCGTTCCAGCAGTCGATGCAACACCGTGCCGTTGCGCCGGGCATCCACGCCGGCCCAGTTGAATTCGACTTCGATGCTGCGTTCGTGTGGTGCCAGTGGGGGTTGCCAGGCCAGCGTTTCGGCGTGAACGGGTCGCCAGCCGGAAGCGATGCGGCGCAGCGATTGATCGGGCAACGCGTGCGCGGCCGGCGGCGTGGCCGCGCTTGACGAGGCCCGCAGCGCATCTGTGAATGCGGCGGCCGCGGTGGGCCAAAGTTGTGCCAGCAGGCTTCCCGCCGCGGGCTTGATCTCGTCCCTCACGGGGTCGAGGCAGGCGGTGAGCACCAGGTGTTCTCGCGCGCGGGTCGCTGCCACATACAGCAGACGCTGCATCTCGAAGGCGTCGCGCGAGTTCTGTTCGGCGCGGATCAGCTCAACCAGCGGTGGATTCGTATCGGCGGCGGCGTTGCGCAACGGTGCCAGCAGCACCTGCTCGTCGCCCGATGCGGCGGTGAACGGCAACCAGTACAGCAGGTCACGATCGGAATTGTTGCCGCGCCGGTTGAGGCCCGGCAGCACCACCAGATCCCATTCCAGTCCTTTGGCGCCGTGCATCGTGAGAATTTCCAGCTTCACGGCGTCGCTGGGTGGATCACCCTGGGTGAACTGATCGGCCAGCAGTTCTTCGAAGTCGTTCCAGTCGTTGAGCAATCCTTGCGTGTCGGCGGTTTGCAGCGCGTCCAGATAGAGGGCTGCATCATTCAGGTCGGTCGCTGGCTTGCCGACGCAGGCCGGTCCGCCCAAACGATGCCAGGCACCTTCCACGAGATCGCGTACGTCGCGCCGCTGCCACAGCGCCTGAGCCGCATGCAGCGCATCAAAAACGCTTTCAGCGCGAAGGCGCGCATCGCCCGTGAGGCGACTGGCGCAATCGCGATCTGCCAGATCGCCGCCGTCGCCCGCCAACGCATGCAGCTCCGCCAGGGTGAGGCCGCACACCGGCGAGCGCAGCACCGCCAGCGTTGCCGTTGTGTCGGCCGGATTGATGATGGCGCGCGTCAGG
>JAQBCT010000386.1:0-7873 GCA_032124855.1 Gammaproteobacteria bacterium | reverse complement strand
TGGCGATGACGAGCGGTTCCGGACAGTTGCGAATGCTGTTCTTCAGGGCATTCATTACCGGCGGGCCCAGTACCGGGTCTTTCGCCCCGATCGCCATGAAGCTCTCGCCGCCCCAGGACTGGCCGAGCCACTGTTTCGCCTGGCGGCTGATCGCGGCGCCAGGATCGTCGGGCCGCTCCGGCACCAGGTTCGGAAAGCGGCGCACGCCCGCCTTGTAGCGGGTGTCCGGAAAAGGCGCGTCGTAGCCCGCGGCTTCAGCGGCGCCAAGCTGAGGGCAGGCGCGGCCGAGCAGTTTGCCGCAGTCCAGGTCCGGATGCTTGTTCGCGTACGCGCGCCAGGCAAGGAAGCCGTCGGGGAGCGGCGCGTCGCCAGTGGCGAGTGTCGTATTCATTATCAGGAGGCGTGTGATGCGCTCCGGCATTTCCATTGGCAGCGTGAGTCCGAGCAGGCCGCCCCAGTCCTGCACCACCAGCGTGATGTTGCGCAAGTCCGTCCGCTCTATGAAGTCGAGCAGGAAGCGGCGGTGAAAATCGAATGTATAAAGCGCTTCGTCCTGCGGCTTGTCGGAGCGGCCGAAGCCGATGAAGTCGGGCGCCACCACCCTCGCGCCCGCAGAGACCAGCGGCGCGATCATCCGGCGATACAGGTAGCACCAGGTCGGCTGGCCGTGCAGGCACAGGATCACCTCGCCTGCGCCCTCATCGACGTAGTGCATGCGCAACGCGCCGCCTTGGCCGTCCGCCACATCCGCGTAGTGGGGTGCGAAGGGATAGTCGACCAGATTCTCGAATCGTGCCTCGGGGGTTCTGACGATCTTCATAGAGTGCTCCATCAATTGCGGGTATCAGTTCGGCCAGTAGATGTACTCATCGCCTTCGACGTACGGCTGCCCGCCGTGTTTGTCGATGAGTTGCGGCGAGTCCACGACGCTGGGCCATCGGGGTGCCATCTGCTGTGCGTTGTGTGCCGCGAGCAGCGCTTCCAATTCGGCCACTTTCGCGGGCATCTGCGTGGCCAGATTGGTCTGTTCGGTGGGATCTTCTGTGAGGTTAAACAGCCAGCGCTTGTCGGGCCGCTCGGCGCGGATCAACTTCCAGCCGTCGTGTTGCAGCGCTTGTTGGTGACCCTCGCGCCAGAAGAGGGTTCGGTGGGGGATGCCTGTATCCGCGCCGGTGATGAACGGCATGAGATCGGCACCGTCGATGATGCGGTCGCTGGGCACCGTGCCGCCCGCCGCCGCCGCGATGGTGTTGTACAGGTCGATGTGGTGCACGGGTGCAGCCAGCGTCGAGCCGGCCTCGATGCGCGCCGGCCACTTGGCCATGAAGGGCACATGCGTGCCGCCTTCGAAATGTGTGAGTTTCCAGCCGCGATAGGGTTTGTTGATGTCGGGTAACTGGATATAGCCGGCGCCGCCATTGTCGCTGGTCAGCAGAATCAGCGTGTTCTCGGCGAGGCCCAGCGCTTCCAGTTTCGCTGTGATCGCCCCGACGCTGCGGTCCACCGAGCGGATCATGGCGGAGTAGACGCGCAGGTGATGGTCTTCGATGTGGGCCAGCGCGTCGTAATCTTCCTTCTTGGCCTGCAGCGGATTGTGAATTCCCCAGTGCGCCAGATAGAGGAAGAAGGGTCGATTGCGGTTGCTCTCGATCACTTTGAGCGCTTCGTTGGTGTAGTAGTCCGTCAGATACCCGTCGGGTTGGAAGGGCTTGCCGCCGTTGAACTGCGCGGAGTAGTCCGCAAAGGTCCACACCATCCGTTCGATACCATCTTCTGCGCGCTTCGCGTTCACCACGTCGGGATCGTCTTCCGGCAGATACAGCACGCCCGACAGGTAAAGGCTGTCGTCGAACCCCTGATCCTCGGGCCGCATACCGCTGGCGCCACCCAGATGCCACTTGCCGATATGCGCGGTGTAATAGCCCGCGTCCTTCAACACTTCTGCGATGGTGATTTCTTCGCTCGGCATGCCGAGTTCTTTCATATCGGGCAATGCGTCTACTGCAGCCTGATCGATGAAGCTCGGCAGCGCTGGATGTTCGATGTCCTGCATCCACCGAAAAATGGTGGCGCCCACTTTCGGAAACGGCGTGAACTCGAAGCCAAACCGCGTGGAATAACGGCCGGTCATGATGCTGGCCCGCGATGGGGCACACACCGCATTGGCGGCATAACCATTCGTAAAGTTGACGCCCCGGCGCGCGATGGCATCGATATTCGGTGTCATCACGGAACCGTCACCCGCGCCGCCGTTGGTCAGCGAGATGTCGTTGAACCCCATGTCGTCCATCAGGATGAGAATGATATTGGGTGGGCGCGCAGCCGGGGGTGCGCTCGGAGTGTCGGGTCCTTTGCTCCAGGCGGTGGGAACGTTTGCCTGGATGGGGAAGACCGTATGCCTGATTTTCGGCGCACCCCACACCAGGAGTTCCACTCGATACTGCCAGGCAATCGCGCCCGCCAGCGCAACGACGACGATCGTGCCAGCCAGTTTCTTCATCTCTCCCCCGTTGGGCCGCGTTTGGAAGGCTGGGCGAGAATACACGGATAAATAATGCTAGTCATTAATTAATCGACCTGCCAGTATTTGTCACCACGCAGAGCAATGAGGGGAACGCGCACATGGCAATCACGGAACCGGTTCAGTTCAAGGGGATGCCCGGATCGCCCTACACACGCAAGATGCTGGCCTATCTGCGTTACCGCCATATCCGCTACGAACTGCTGCTGGGCGATCAGGCGGATTCGCTGGGCCTGCCGAAACCGAAAGTCGAACTGCTGCCCACGTTCTATCTGCCCAATGCGCGTAGTGAAATGGAAGCTGTGGTCGACTCCACCCCGTTGATCCGCCGTTTTGAAGCGCAATTCAAGGAAAGAGCCACCATTCCGCCGCACCCGGTGCTCGCATTTCTCAACTATCTGATCGAAGACTATGCGGATGAATGGCTGACTAAGGCAATGTTCCACTACCGCTGGTACTACGACGCCGACATCAAGATGGCCGGCGCCATCCTGCCGCGCTGGCGGGGTCTGCAGGCGCCAGATGCGCAACTTGCGAAGATGAGCCAGTTCATCTGTGAGCGGCAGATCTCGCGGCTGTATGTGGTGGGCTCCAATGACGTCACCGCGCCGGTCATCGAGGCCAGCTACAAGCGCTTCCTTGCAATCATGGACGCGCTGATTCTTCGCCAACGGTTCGTTCTAGGCGCGCGACCCGCATCGGCCGACTTCGGCATCTATGCACAACTGACGCAGCTTGCGAAATTCGATCCCACTCCCGCATCGATCTGTCTGCAGCTGGCGCCGCGCGTCTACGCATGGACAGACGTGATGGATGATCTGAGCGGACTTCAGCCCAACGAATCCGACTGGCTGCCGCCTGAGTCCATCCTGGAGTCCCTCGGCGAATTGCTGGCTGAGATTGGCCGGGTCTATGCACCGGCGCTGATCGCCAATGCCAAAGCGTTGCAGGCCGGCCAGCAACAAATGACAACCACCATCGACGGTAAGCGCTGGGAGCAGCCTACGTTCGCCTACCAGGCGAAGTGCCTGCAGTGGATCAACGAGGCGTACCAGGAGCTCGGCAGCGATGCCCAGGTCCAGGTGGATGCGCTGCTGGCGGGGACCGGCTGCGAATCGCTGCTCCGCCAATAGGCATTCTCGGTGGACGCTAAAACGCGAATCCGTTCCACAGCGATGCGAACGTTTGCATCAGCGGGCTACCTGAATTTCCTGCGCCGCTGGGCGCGCCTGAAGCGAAGGCTGTTGGGCGCGCCGGCGGCCGTGCACTACTTTCATCAAGTGGATGATCCGTACAGTCACCTCGTGGTTCAGAAGCTGGATCAGCTGCAGGCGACGTACCACCTGCCATTCATTTCACATCTGGTGTCGAAGCCCGCCGCGGAATTCCAGGGCAGCGTCGAACATTTCGACAACTGGGCGCTGCGTGATGCGCTGAGCGTGGCGGATGCCTACGGTACGTCACTTGTCGTCAATCAATTGCCGACGCCGGCAAGCGTTGCAGCCGCGAACAATCGGCTCGCTGCGCAATTGCGTTCGCCAGGGTTCGCGCAGGCTGCCGTCGCGACAGGTACGGCGCTCTGGGCGGGATCGCTCGCCAATGAGGGTTCCGGGCAACAAGGTGCTGCAGCGGTTCGGCAGGGCGATGCGCTGCGCAAGAAGCGCGGTCACTATCAAGGCGGCATGCTGCATTTCGACGGCGAATGGTTCTGGGGCATCGATCGGATTCGTCTGCTGGAACAGCGCCTCGTCGAAGAAGGATTCGGCGAGCCAGGTTCTTCGCTGTGTGTGCCGGAGCCCGCGCCAGCCGATGCGTCGGGCGGGAACGCCAGCCACGTGACGCTGGAATATTTTCCGTCGCTGCGCAGTCCGTACACGGCGATCGGTCACGCGCGCGTTGTCGATCTCGTCAACCGCAGCGGCGTGACATTGCGGCTGCGTCCCGTGATGCCGATGCTGATGCGCGGTGTGCCGGCGCCGTTCGCCAAGCAGCAATACATCATCACGGATGCCGCGCGGGAGGCACGCGCTCGCAACGTTGCGTTCGGCCGCTTCGTCGACCCATTTGGCGAACCCGTGAAGCGTGCGTTTGCGCTGTTCCCGGCTGCGATGGCGTTGGAGCGGGGCATGCAGTTCGTTACGGCGTATCTTGCGGCCGCCTGGGCGCAGGGGATCGACATCACGGTCGAATCGGGACTGCGGCACGTCGCCGCCAATGCCGGCATCGACTGGAACGCGTTGCAGGATGCTGCCGCGGGTACTGACTGGGTCGCCACACTGGATGACAATTTGAACGCCATGCTGACGGTCGGATTGTGGGGCGTGCCCAGCTTCAGAGTGACAGGCGGCAATGATGCCTCGGCATTTGCGTGCTGGGGCCAGGATCGGATCTGGCGTGTCGCGCGTGAGATTGCGAGACGAGCATGATCGACAACCGTCAATCACGCAGCGTAGCTACACAACAGGCGCTGATGAGGGCGGCCGAAAAGTTGATTGCGGATTACGGCATCGAAAATGTATCGATTCGCGGCATCGTGGATGCGGCGGGGCAGAAGAACGAATCCGCGCTGCAGTATCACTTCAAGAATCTGTCGGGCCTCATCAAGGCGATTCACGCCGAGCGCAACGCGCAGATCCAGGCGGAACGCGTGGCAATACTGAAGCGTATTCGGGGAGTCTCAGCAGATCCGTCGCTGCGACAGATCTGTCGCGCGATGGTGGAACCAGCGTTTCTGCTGGCCAGGGCGAAGCCCGATTTTCGACGCTACGTCAAAGCATTCGGCCACGAAATTTCGCTGACCGATCGCTCGGCGGTCGCGCTGGTCAGCGAGAAAGGCGGGCAGGGTGCGGCCCAGATCGGCGTGATGCTGCGCAGTGCACTGGACCACCTCGACAGCCACGCGTATGAACAGCGCATTGATGGTGCGGTGCGGTTCATCTCGGCGTCGATGTTCCACCAGGCTGGGCGCAAGCATGCCTTTCGCGGCGTGCAGGCTGATTACTTCTTTTTCAGTCTCATCGACGCGCTGGTTGGTCTGCTGGGCGCGCCCGTGTCTGATGAAACCAAAGCCATTGCAGAATCGATGAGCCATACCTGATCACCAACGGAGAACACAACATGCAGGTTACGAACAGCGTCGTTCCGAATGAAGCGCAGATGCAGGGATTTGCCAGGCCCGGGCCGGATGGTCGGATCTACATGGTGAATCTGCTGACGTTCAAGGCGAAGGCGGAGTATGCCGACGGACGCAAATCGGATCTCACCGGCGAGCAGGCCTACTCGATCTACGGCGAGGCCGTGTCGAAACTGCTCGTGGAATTTGGCGGTGCGCCGATGTTCAGCGCGGATGTTTCGCGCCTGATGCTCGGCGAAGTGGAAGAACTGTGGGACAAGATCGCCATCGCCATGTATCCCTCGCGCGGTGCGATGCTGCAGATGCTGCAATCGCCGAAGATGCAGGAGATTTCCGTACATCGCGCCGCCGGGCTGGCGGGACAGTTGAATATCGAGACGGCTGATGCGAAGGGCTTGTGGCTCGTCAACGCACAGGTATGAGGCTGCTCTTCAAAATCCTCGCCAGCGTGGCGCTCATTGTCGTTGCGCTGCTCGGCATGCTGTTCCTGTATCCACGGCCGGTCGATACGACAGAGTTGCGTGTATTCGTGGCCGATGGCGCCGACGTCGACTATTGCGAGCTGCCGGATCTGAACGGCCAGGGCCTCATGGCCAACGACATTCCCAAGGCGTTCACGCCCGGCTGCGGCTGGCAGCGCTGGCCGATGCCGGTGCTGGCCAACTGTACAGAGGCGCTTGCGGTGGGCGTGGTCGACATCCGCGGCCTGTGGCGCAGCACCTCACCGGCGGGCTTCGATCACGTGGAACGCATCGAGCAGTGCGGCAATCGCACCGTGGTGACCGCCGCCGGCATCATCCACGACTTCATCACCGACGGTACGCTGGCGAACGGTTCCCGCGACATCGAACCGCCCAGCTGCGCCAATACCTGGGTATCCATCGACTGGCAGGACGGCGTGCAGCGTTATCACCCGTTCGGACTGCCGTTCACCCTCGTCACGCGCCAACTGGAAGGCGACACGCTGGTGTGGCATTACCCGCGCTTGGGTGAGGTGCGCATGAAGCGAATCTGCGACGTACCGAACGAGCATCGGGCCATTTTGTGAGCGCAAAGCGCCAGCGTGAGCGCACTGGCCACTCAACGAGGATCGACAACGCAAAACTCGTTGCCTTCCGGGTCGAGCATGACTGGGAAATTCTCGTGCTCATCCCGGACCTTTGCGCCGAGCTTCTCCAGGCGTTGCACCTCGGTTGATCTGACGGGTGCGCGAACATCCAGATGAATTCGATTGGGTTTGAGTTTGGGTTCACTTGACCGTCGAAAAAACAGTGTTGGCCCATCCCCATCCACCGCGACGTTGGGATCGGTTTCCGGCGTAAGCCCCAATGACGCCAACCGCTCGATCTCTGCGTCGTCGTACGCGCGCACTTCATAGCCATCGAGCACTGCGGCCCAGAATTTTGCCAAAGCTGGCGGGTCGCGGCTGTCGAATACCACCTCTTGAAGTCGGGCCATGACATTGCTCCTGGCAAGGAGACTGACTGATCAGCGCATCAGCCGAAAACACGCCCGCAGTTCGTTGACGAACAGCGCCGGCTGTTCAAACGCAGCAAAGTGGCCGCCGCGATCCAACTCGTTCCAGTACACGATGTTCTGATAGCGCACTTCCGCCCACGAGCGCGGTGTGGCGACAATCTCTTTCGGGAAAATGCTGCAACCCGTGGGCAGCGATACCGCAGAGGGCGAGGCGCCACTGAATGCCTTGCCGAAGCTCTCCCAGTACAGTCGTGCTGAGGATGCGCCGGCGCCGTTCAGCCAATACAACATGACGTTGTCGAGCAGTTCGTCGCGCGACAGCGCATTCTCGGGATGCCCGTTGCAGTCGGTCCACGCCCAGAATTTCTCCAGGATCCACGCGGCTTGTCCCGCGGGCGAATCGACCAGGCCATAGCCTAGCGTCTGCGGCCGTGTGGCTTGCTGCTTCGAATATCCCGAGTCCCAGTCCTGGTAGAAGCGCGCGCCTTCCAGTGCGCGTTTATCGCGTTCTGTCGGGTTTGCCAACGCTTCCTCTGTGGCGCGAGCGCTGGGCATGTTGACGTGAATACCGATGCATTGGCCGCGATTTTGCGTGCCGATGGCTGTGGTGACTGCCGACCCCCAATCGCCACCCTGCGCCACGTAGCGCATGTAACCGAGGCGGGTCATCAGCCGATCCCACACACCGGCGATCTTCTCGACACCCCAGCCGGTGCTGGTGGGCTTGCCGGAGAAGCCGT
>JAQBCT010000385.1:0-10638 GCA_032124855.1 Gammaproteobacteria bacterium | reverse complement strand
CGCGGAGCGATTGCACAGCGCTCTTCCTGGTACGCCACAGGAGTTTGAAAATTCCAAAGGGAAGCAGACGTCCGTCTCGAATATGAATCAAGGCGTCGTTGATCATCCAAGTACTTGATGCCCAACGTAATCATTGAGGCGCGCTTTCCAATACATTCAGTCGGATCGCCACGCTAAGTCGTTGTTTCGTCGTCTCTCTGCTCGAGATATTGGAAAGCATCGGAGGGGCTTCACGGTATCTGGCTTTGCGCGATCGACACGCTGGCGCATTCGCGAATCCGAATGCCGCCCGCGAAGCTGGCGGGCATGCTCCAGCGTCGTATCGCTTCAGGTTTTTCCACGCAAATCATGCCCTGTGAGCCCCGAGGCTAGAACACCCTTCTCGAGCGCTGAAGCTAGTCTGTGCTGCCAGATCGCGTTGAACCCGTCACGCGATCTCGTGCTCCCGTTGTGTTCGAGCCGATCGAGTTTCTGGCCCGGCTGGCCGCGCTGGTGCCTCGACCACGAGGCAACTGGGTGAGATACCAAGGCATCGTTGCCCCCAACGCCAAGTATCGCGTTGCGGTGGTGCCGAAACCGTCGCAGCAGAACCGGCGACGCCGCAGGGCTGCACACGCTCGGGGCAGGCATTGGGTGGAGCCGCCAAACCGACCATGACGCACCGACCGCGCCGATGAGCTGGATGGAAAGCCTCAATCGGATGTTCTCGATCGATCTGTCGATCCGTCCGGACTGCGGCGGTCGGCTGCGTGTCATCGCCGATGTCACCCCTACGGACATCATTCATAGAATCTCGGAACACGTCGCACGACAACAGGCGCCCCCGGAATTCGGCGCGACTAGCGATATGGCAACGCTTCACTGACACTCCGCAACATCGGGGGTAAGCAGACTCGTCTCGCAGATCAGCGAATTCCGGATCAGCTCCATCGCGCCTGCGTGTTCCGACACGATGTCCACCCGCGGTTCGCCTAATACCACATCCCTGGCCAACTCAACACTGGCTTTCGTGTCGCTGCGCAGCCGCGTCATACTCAGCCTTCACAACTTGCGCCCATCCGTCGAGTCGGCCGGCGCGCGCACCACAACGTCGACAACGTGTCCATCGGCCGTTTCTTGGCGCTGCCTCGGCAGCGCCAGATCTTCGAGAAAATACGCGGCGAGATCATTTCGCCCCCCTACGCCTGCCTTGCGATAGACCGCCGTCGCCTGTTGGCGGGCGGTCGCATCACCGATGCCGCGTGCACGCGCAATGTCCTTGTGTGAGAGGCCCTTCAGCAGCAGCAGCGCAACCTCTTTCTCGGCAGGCGACAGCTGCCAGCGTTGGAACTGGCGGTCGATCGAAGCCCCAAGACCGCGCAGCAGGGATTCTGCTTCCCGGCGCCAGGCGAGCGCCGACGCGTGACTCGACACCAGTCGGCCATTCAAGTCACGCGTTCGCAGGACGAGACCGCGAACCAGCATCGCGCTGGCCATCAGTGCGATCAGCACCACCAGCCCTTCGGCGAACACGTGGACGCCGGAAACGCCCTCATCCATGTCGCCGAACAGATCGATGGCAGCCAGCACCCCGATCAGCGCGAATGCGGCGATCAGAACGCCATAACGCCATCTGGCAGATGTGGTATCGATCGATTTCAAACTCATGATTCTCAGCTGAACACGCGCCTATCGCATCTGCAGGATGGGCACCGGGCCGCGACGCCGTCAATCTTTGCCTCGACATTGCACCCTATGAGGTCCGTCATGAACTCAACCATCCAGCCCACTGAGTCTACCGAAGTCAAAGTCTGGGATCGCTTCGTGCGCGCGGGCCACTGGCTGCTCGCCGGCGGGTTCCTTGTTGCATATTTCACCGAAGACGACTTCCTCACGGCGCACGTCTGGGCCGGCTATCTCGTGGGCGCCATCGTCTGCTTGCGCATCGTCTGGGGCTTCGTCGGTTCCAGGCACGCGCGATTCCGCGACTTCCTCTACTCCCCGCGGCAGGCGCTGACCTACCTGCGCGATACGCTGCGGGGCCAGGCGAAGCGCTATCTCGGCCACAGTCCAGCCGGCACCGTGATGGTGTATGCGATGCTGGTTGCCGTACTGGCGACGACTGGCTCCGGCCTGATGGTGTACGCGTATGACAAGCACGCGGGGCCACTGGCAGATGTGGTGGCTCAGCAATACGCCGGAATGACCAAAAAAGAGCGTCACCGAGCGGCCGAACCCGCTGAAGACTTCTGGGAAGAAACACACGAGGTGCTGGCGAATTTGACCTTGTTTCTCGTGGTGTTGCACATCGGCGGCGTGGCCTTCTCCAGTCTGGCGCATCGCGAGAATCTGGTGCGCGCAATGATTACGGGCAGGAAGCGCAGGGAGCACTAAGCCAACCAACGCGGAGGCATCTGTCCCCACAACCGGAAAACGTTCATGACGAGATTCGCACTACCGCTGCTCCAGATGTTTGCGGGCTTCGCCCAATCGTCGATCGCGTGGGACGCCCTACCGCAAGGCGCGCCACGGCCCGCAGACAACCCGTCTACGCCAGCCAAGTTTGAACTGGGCAAGATGCTGTATTTCACTTCGATCCGCGACATTCGTCCACGGGAACCGTGTCCTGCTTCTCGTGCCACAACGTCATGGAAGGCGGCGACAATCATCGCCCAACGTCAATCGGCGTACACGGTGAACACGGTGGCCACATCGCGCCCATCGTCTGGAACGCGGCTCTTCTGTCGGTGCAGTCTGGGATGGGCGCGCAGCGATGCTCGAAGACTCTGCCAAAGGGCCAGTGGTCAATCCGGTCGAGATGGGCATGTCCAATCTGGACGCCGCCATCAATCGGATTCGTGCGATTCCCGGCTACAGGAACTATTTCAATACGGCGTTCAGTGAAGGTGACAGCGTCACGATGGGCAATGCGGCCAAGGCAATTGCCGTCTACGAACGCACTATCCGTGGCGGCCGTGCGGGGGATGCAACTCTTCGCAAGCACCGGCTGTACAAGCTGCCATTCCGGGCCCGCCTTCAGCGGCCCGCCACTGCCGGTTGGCACCGTGTTCTTCATGAAATTCCCGACGTTTGCGGATTCGACGCTCGTGGACCAGTACGATCTCAAGAGTGATCAGGGCCGTTTCGTCGCCACGGGCAACCCGGCCGACGCGCATTTGTGGCGCGTGCCAACGCTGCGCAACCTCATGTACACCGCGCCGTACTTTCACAATGGCGCCGTCAAGTCGCTGCCCGAGGTAGTTCGCATCATGACCACGCTGCAGCTCGACAAGAACCTCACAACCGAAGAAGTCGCGGACATCGTCGCATTCCTCGAGAGTCTGACCGGCGAGTTCCCCGAGCAGATGATGCCCAGGCTGCCGGCCACACCCGGCGATCTGCTGGAATAGGCCACTGAACACGGCGGAATGCATGTGAGACGGATGTTTGGCATCAGGCCACCAGCTTCCGGCGCCACAGCGGCTTCAAGCGTTCGAGTGTCACGAACACAACCGCGCCAGCCGCAACCGTCACCACGAGATCGTCGAGGTGCAACGGTCCGAAGCCAAACAATCCGGCCGCGAACGGCCACAACAGCGTCACCGCCAGAATCACCACCACAGTCATCAGCACCCACGCCAGCGTGCGATTCGGACGCAGTAACGCCGTCGCCAACGACGCACTAAAGGAGCGGTTGACAAAGATCAGACTGATGATCGAAAACACCAACGAAAAAAAGGTGAGTGCGCGCACTTCCGCTTCGGGCATGCTTTGCAGGGATGCGGTCACGAAAATCGCGGCGACCAGCGCGAACGCCAGCGCCCCTTGTAGGACGCTCCAGCCGATCAGCGACGAAGAGAACAGCGGTTGAAGAGGCGATCGCGGCGCGCGGCGCATCACATCGTCTTCTTCGGTCTCGGCTTCGAAAACCAGGGAACAGACGGGATCAATCACCATCTCGAGAAACGCGATGTGAATGGGTCCGAGCACAATCGGCAAGCCGGACAGCAGTGGCAGTAGCGCGAGACCCGCGATCGGTACGTGAACCGCGAAGATGAAACCCATGGCTTTGCGCAGGTTGTCGTAGATGCGCCTCCCGAGCCGGATCGCCGTGACGATCGATCCGAAATCGTCGTCGAGCAGCACGATCGACGAGGCTTCGCGCGCAACGTCGGTTCCCCGCCCGCCCATCGCGATGCCGATGTGCGCAGCCTTTAGTGACGTTGCATCGTTCACGCCGTCGCCGGTCATGGCAACGATCTCACCCACCGCTTTCAGTGCGCTGACGATGCGCAACTTCTGCTCAGGCATGATCCGCGCGAAGATCGTCGTCGTTCGCACGCGCAGCGCCAATTCCATGTCGCTCAGCCTTCCGAGTACTTCTCCACTCACGAGATCATCCGCATCGAGGCCAGCTTGACGCCCGATCGCACGTGCGGTGGCAGGATAATCACCGGTGATCATCACCACCCGTATGCCCGCGGTTCGGCACTGGCCGACTGCCTCCACCACACCTGTGCGCAGCGGATCGGCAAGGCCAACCAGGCCCAGAAACTCGAACACGAATTCATGCTGCGAATCTGGCCACTCTGACCCCTCGAACGAAGCGCGGGCCACACCCAGCACGCGCAACCCTTCTGCTGCCATCGCCTCCACGGCGATCGTCAACGTCGCAATTTCATTCGTGCCGAGGTGACACAGATCAGCGATCGCTTCGGGTGCCCCCTTGGCTGCGATAACGAATTCAGGCCGGCCATCCGCTGCCCGCCAGACTTGTGACATGGCAAGCAACCCGGGGCGCAATCCATAGGCCTGCACCAGTTCCCAATCGGGGCCGTGCAAATGTTCGGTTTCCGCCAGAAGTCGCCGACCCAACTCGTGGAACGCCTTCTCCATTGGATCGACCGGGACGCGCTCGCTGGCGAGCAACCCGAATTCGACCAGCGCATGAAACGCCTCGGGCATCGCGCCATCGCGCGCCTCGGCCGGCCGAAAAATCGGGCCATCCCTCGCACGCAGCTCTCCGATGGTCATCCGGTTTTCCGTCAAGGTCCCCGTCTTATCCGTGCACAACACGGTTGCGGAACCCAACGTTTCGATCGCAGCAGCGCGTCTGGTGAGAACCCGCGCCGCCGAGATTCGCCACGCGCCCATCGCCATGAACACCGTCAGCACAACGGGGAATTCCTCGGGCAGCATGGACATGCCAAGCGCGATTCCGGCCAGCACCGCATCAAGCCAACCGCCGCGCAGCGTTCCGTAGAGCAGCACCGCAAGAACGCTCACGGCGGCACCAGCAATACCGGACAATCTGACGATGCGGCGCGTCTGCGCCTGCAACGCTGGCGGCTCGGTGTCCATCGCATTGAGCGACTGGCCGATTCTTCCTATTTCACTATGTGCGCCGATGGCAGCCACCTGGCAGATGCCGGTGCCACGCACAACCATTGAACCCGCAAATACATAGGGCAATTCATCGCCGCCCGGCCGGTGCTGCTTCGGCGTTTCTGTCGAGCTCTGCGCGATTTTGCGCACGGGCACAGACTCGCCTGTCAACAGCGACTCATCGGTCTGAACATCGTGGCTGGAAATCAACACTGCATCGGCAGGCACGCGATCCCCCTCCACGAGCACGACAATGTCGCCTCGCACCACCGCATTGCCCGCAATGCGCTTGCGCACGCCGCCGCGAATCACCAGCGCGCGCGGACTCGTCAGATCGCGCAGTGCTTCCAGCACGCGTTCGGTCCGAGTTTCCTGGACAACGGTGATGGTCACCGACATCCCGGCGAAGGCGAGCAGAATTAGCGCCTCACTGAGGTCGCCCAACGCCAGATAGACCACACCACCGCCGAGCAGCAGCGCCAACATTGGCTCGCGCAGGACTTCACCAACAATTCGAAACGGCGTACGGCGGTTCGGCTGCGGAAGCTCGTTGAAGCCTTCCGCCTTCAGCCGCAGCAGCGCTTCCGTCTCGGACAGGCCATTGGGCAAATGGTCGAGCTCACTCATAGGTCGACCGATCGTGGCAGGGCAAATGGCCTGGGCCGATTCGTCGCGTGCGCTGCCATGCAAACATCGGAATTCCTTCGTACACAGATGTCCTCAGCTATTGCGATTCTGAGGAACGAGTGGCTGCTGGACGCAGCCAGAGGATACGGATTGGCGCCCCCCGACGGATCCGAACCGCCGGCCACCTGGTTCGACGCCAGGCGCTCTATCCACCTGAGCTACGGGTGCAACGGGTCGCGATAACACGCGCCTTGTCACGCGAGGCACCGTAGAACACCTTCAGTGACACGGGGCGAGATTGGCGGAAGGTCTTCAAACACAGCAAGAGATGACGAGCTTGTAGCTCAGGGCACCTACGCTCTACGAGATAGTGTACGGGTCGTAGTGATCGAGAAGTGATGTTAATAACAAGCATCGGCTACTACTTGCCTTGCCGCAATGCAGCGAGGCCCAACGTATCGTGTGGCGTCGGGTACGCCCGGCAGCATGACCACGAGATGCGCCCGGTAGGGATGAAATCATCGTGGCTGCCCCGGCCCGTGGGCTGCGCACGTGGCGCGACCAGATCCATTCGAACACGCGGCGGCATTGGCCCGTTCCAGACGCGGTCAATACCCCAGCCTGAGGCGGAATCTCCCAGATTATTGGAAAGAACCTCGGATATTGGAAAGTCAGTTCCGAGGGGAGCACGTAACTCAATGATCTAATGGTAGCTACGGGTGGACTTGAACCACCGACCCCAGGATTATGAATCCTGTGCTCTAACCAGCTGAGCTACGTAGCCACGTGAGGGGGGCGGATTTTCCGAAGATGGTCTATGACTGTCAAGCCGGCGCCCAGTGCTTCGCGGACAGTCACACATTGAAGCGAAAATGCACGACGTCGCCGTCGGCGAAGACGTAGTCCTTACCTTCCAGACGCCATTTCCCTGCATCCTTTGCGCCTTGCTCGCCATTGCAGGCGATGAAGTCGTCATAGCCAATCACTTCCGCGCGGATGAAGCCTTTTTCGAAATCCGTGTGGATGACTCGCGCTGCTTGGGGCGCCTTCGTGCCTACGGGAATGGTCCACGCGCGCGCCTCTTTGGGACCCGCTGTGAAATAGGTGTGCAGGTGCAACAGTTCATATCCGGCGCGAATCACGCGATTCAGGCCGGGCTCTTCCATGCCGAGATCCGCAAGAAACTCGACGCGCGCCGCAGCATCGAGTTCAGCGATTTCGGCTTCCAGTTTGTTGCAGATTGCAACCACCACCGCACCTTGTGTCAACGCGATGGCACGGACCTGATCGAGCAGCGGGTTGTTATCGAACCCGCCTTCGTCGACGTTGGCGATGTACATCACCGGCTTGGCAGTGATCAAGTGCAGCTCACGCAGCCGGATCGAATCGTTGGAATCGAGCCGCATCGCGCGTACCGGTCGGCCCTCATTCAGTTCGGCGCGGACCCGATCCAGCAGTTCAACGAGCGCCTTCGCCTCTTTATCGCCCGCGTTCGCCGCGCGGCGATTGCGGTCGTAAACGCGGCCGATGGTATCCAGATCGGCAAGCGCGAGTTCCGTGTCGATCACCTCGATATCATCCCGCGGAGAAACGATGTTGGAGACGTGCACGACATTCTCATCCACGAAGCACCGCACGACGTGAGCAACCGCATCGGTCTCACGGATGTGCGCAAGAAACTGATTACCGAGTCCCTCTCCCTTTGAAGCACCCGCCACCAATCCGGCGATATCCACAAACGCCATCGTTGTGGGAATCACCTTTTGGGGTTTCACGATGGCCGCAATGCGATCGAGCCGCGGATCCGGTACCGGCACGATGCCCGTGTTGGGTTCGATGGTGCAGAAGGGGAAGTTCTCTGCATCGATGCCCGCGTTGGTCAATGCATTGAATAGCGTCGACTTGCCGACGTTGGGAAGTCCGACAATGCCGCAGTTGAAGCCCATTACTCGGCTCCGTCGCCGGCCGCGTGCAGTTCGTTCATCGCCTTGGCGAACTCACCCGCGCAGATGAGCTCCAGCAATGCATCGGAGAACTCGGTTGCCTGTTCGACCTTTTCGCGCGCGTCGGCCGGCATGCGCGCCGAGGTGAGAAATCCACTGACGCGATCCCGATCACCCGGGTGACCCACCCCAATCCGCAGGCGCACGAATGATGCGTCGTTGCCTAACGCGCTGATCATGTCGCGCAGCCCGTTATGGCCGTTGTGCCCACCACCCAGCTTCAGGCGCACTGTGCCAGGCTCGAATGCCATTTCATCGTGCGCCACCCAGATCTCTGCCGGCAAATGCTTGTAGAACGTCGCCACCGCGCCCACACATGCACCACTGAGGTTCATGAATGTTGATGGGACCAACAGGCGCACGTCGTGACCTGCGATGGCGCCACGGCCGATGCGACCCTTGAAACGCGCATCTTCGGCAAGCGCAATTTTCAACCGAGCCGCGAGTCGCTCGACAAAATCTGCGCCAACATTGTGTGGTGTGCCCGCATATCGTGGACCTGGATTGCCCAGGCCCACGATGAGGCGAATCGCCGCCATGGCTCAGCCTTTGGTTTCCTCGTCGGCGTCGGCGTCACCCTCGCCCTCCTCCTGCGGCTCCTCGGCAGGAACACCGGCTGCCGCAGCCGCTGCTGCTGCTTCGGTGGCCTCGTCAATGGCATCCATCTCGGCCGCCAGGGTGGAGGCATGCACGCTGACTACTGCCGTATCCTGCTCTTCGCGTTCTTCGTCACTGAGGCCTTCCAGCGCTTCGAGCACAACACCCGGCGGGAGCTTCAGATCGGATAGGTGCAGAATGCTGCCGAGTTCCAATGGCTGCACATCCACCTCGATGAACCCGGGCAGGTTGGCCGGCAGGCAGGTGACTTCTACCTCGATAACATGGTGCGTGATCAGACCTTTCTGATCCTTCACGCCGATACACTCCGCCTCATTGATGAAGCGAATAGGAATCTCAACCGTAATTTCCTGGTCCGCCACAATGCGCTGAAAGTCGATATGAATCGGCTTGTTGGTGGCGGGATGGCGTTGCATATCGCGCGCGATAACCTGACTTTTGGCCGCGCCAAGCTTCAATGCCAGGATCTGCGAGAAGAACGAATCGAGCTGAATCGCTTTCGACAGATCGTTCTCAATCAAGGAAATGTTCACGGGCTCCTCGCCGCCACCGTAAACGATGCCGGGTATTTTGGCTGCATTTCGACGCAGGCGGCGGCTCGCACCTTTCCCTACGTCGGAACGTGGTTCCGCGATCAACTCAATCTGCTGTGACATGGTTTTCTCCTGGTTGTCACGTTCAAACACACATCAGATCCGCGACCAGAATCTGTGTGCACCGTCAATCCACCCATTGGTGGGGAAATCAGCGACGCCGCAGCGTCAACGAAACATCGCGCTTACGGACTCTTCGTTGCTGACGCGGCGAATTGCCTCAGCCAATAGTCGGTCCAAACTCAATTGCACGATGCGCTTGCAATCGCGCGCCTTGGGCGAGAGCGGAATCGTATCTGTCACATAGATTGTGTCGATTGCAGAGGCATCGATACGTTCCACCGCGGAGCCCGACAGCACGGGGTGCGTGATGTAGGCGACCACGCGAATGGCGCCTTTGTTCTTCAGTGCCGTGGCGGCCTGACACAGCGTTCCAGCCGTATCGACGATGTCGTCCACGATGATGCAGGTACGGCCCTCGACGTCGCCGATCACGTTCATCACTTCTGATTCGTTAGCGGCCGCGCGGCGCTTGTCGATGATCGCGAGATCGGCATCATCGATCATCTTGGCAATCGCCCTGGCGCGCGCCACGCCGCCCACGTCGGGCGAGATCACGATCGGATTCACATATTTCTGGCCCAATGCGTGGTCGACGGACAGCGGCGACGCATAGACGTTGTCCACCGGAACGTTGAAGAAACCCTGAATCTGGTCTGCGTGCAGGTCGACCGTGAGCACACGATTCACGCCTGCAACCGCCAGCATGTCAGCAACCACCTTGGCGGTGATCGGGACCCGCGCCGAGCGTGGGCGGCGATCCTGTCGCGCGTAGCCGAAATAGGGCAACACCGCAGTGATGCGCGATGCCGAGGCACGCTTGATAGCATCGGCCATCACCATCAGTTCCATGAGATTGTCGTTCGTCGGCGCGCAGGTCGACTGCAACATGAACACGTCACGTCCGCGCACGTTTTCGTGGATCTCGACACGCACTTCGCCGTCGCTGAATCGATCCACGTCCGCCTTGCCAAGCTCAATGCGCAACTGATTCGCAACCCGACTGGCGAGCTCGGGAATCGAATTTCCGGCAAATACGACGAGATTGGTCAACTCGGTTCCCTTCACATCCGGGTGGAGCGAAACGCCACTACCCTCTCTATCAGCTCACTTGTATTGGCTGGGGCGCTAGGATTACTCGGACCTTCGGTCCTCGCCCTTCGGGCCAGCGCCGCTTCGCGCCGCTGTTCAAAACCACTGCATGGTTTTGTCGAACCCACTAGGTTCTCATCCTAGCGCCACTACCCTCCCTATCAGCTCACTTGTATTGGCTGGGGCGCTAGGATTACTCGGACCTTCGGTCCTCGCCCTTCGGGCCAGCGCCGCTTCGCGCCGCTGTTCAAAACCACTGCATGGTTTTGTCGAACCCACTA
>JAQBCT010000384.1:0-11503 GCA_032124855.1 Gammaproteobacteria bacterium | reverse complement strand
GGGCACTACGGCTTCGGCGGCAGCGGTGCATTCTGCGATCCGTCGCGCGGGCTGGCCGTGGCGATGACGCTAAACAGCGGCGTCGGGACAGCCATGGGTGATACCCGCATGCCGCGCATCGCGCGTGCTGCAATCAAATCTGTTGATCGGCTGCGTCAGTAGGGGGAAGCATGGGTTACGCCGCCTTGGAAGCGCGCTATCGGGAGCTGGGCGATCTCGGTCACGTCTCGGCGATGCTCAATTGGGATGAGGCGGTGATGATGCCGGTCGGCGGCGGCGAGGCCCGGGCGCAGGCCATGGCGACGCTGTCGGCTTTGATACATCGCGAAGTGGTCTCAGCCGACACCGGTGCGTGGTTGAGCCAGGCACAGGCACAAGACGATCTCGATGCCTGGCAAGCAGCGAATGTGCGCGAGATTGCGCGTGAGCGGACGCGGGCGATGGCGCTTTCCGAATCGCTGGTGCGAGAACGCACCAGCGTGGCGGCGCGTTGCGAACAGATCTGGCGTAGTGCACGCCCGACCAGCGACTGGGCGGCGGTTGTTGCGCCGCTTGCCAAGCTGCTCGACCTGACGCGCGAGACGGCGCAGCGCCTCGGTGATGCCACGGCGATGGCTCCGTACGATGCGCTGCTCGACATGTATCAGCCAGGCATCAGTTGCGCTCAGATCGATCCTGTCTTCGCCGATCTGCGCGAATTTCTGCCGCCATTGATCGAGACCGTGCTGGTGCGGCGCGCGGCGCCACTGCCATTGCCCGGGCCGTTTCCACGCGCCCAACAGGAAGCGTTGGGCCGCGAACTGATGAGCCGCATCGGCTTTGATTTCGCGCACGGTCGGCTGGATGTCAGTCACCACCCGTTCTGCGGCGGGGCACCGGAAGATACCCGCATCACCACCCGCTACGACGAAGCGGAATTCCTGCCGTCGCTGATGGCGGTGCTGCACGAGACGGGCCATGCGCTGTATGAGCAGGGTCTGCCGAAGGCGTGGCGCAATCTGCCGGTGGGCGAGGCTGCTGGTATGGCAGTGCACGAGAGCCAGTCGTTGCTGATGGAGATGCAGGTATGCCGAAGCCGCGAGTTCCTGCAGTTCGCCGCTCCCATCATTGCCGCACACTTGGGCGGCGCGCACGCCAATGAGGCCGCCTGGCAGGCGGATAATCTGTACCTGGGTAGCACCCAGGTGCGGCGCGGCCTGATTCGCGTCGACGCCGACGAGGTGACCTACCCGCTGCACGTCATTCTGCGTTACGAGTTCGAGCAGGCGCTGCTCGGCGGCGAACTGCAGGTTGTGGACATTCCGGATGCGTGGGATCAGAAGATGCGGGCCACCCTGGGGCGCGCCACTGGCTCCAATCACCGCGACGGCTGCATGCAGGATGTGCACTGGTTTGCCGGGCTGTTCGGCTATTTTCCGTGCTATACGCTCGGTGCGGTCATGGCGGCGCAATTCTTCGCCGCAGCGCAGCAGAAGCACGGAGCAATCGTTGCGGGAGTATCCCGCGGTGATTTCGCCCCTTTGTTGAACTGGCTGCGCGAAAATGTCCATGGCCGCGGCCGTCTGGTTGCGCCGGAGCAGTTACTGATCGATGCCACCGGCGCCACGCTCGGCACCGCAGCGTTCAAAGCCCACCTGACGCAGCGCTATCTGAACGCGTGAGTGCGCGCCTGTCCGAATTCGTGAGCGCACACCGTGCGTTGTTCGTTCTGACAGGCGCCGGGATCAGCACGGCATCGGGGATCGGTGACTACCGCGATGCCAGCGGCGCCTGGAAACGCAGCCCACCCATTGTCTTGAACGAGTTCCTGCACAGCGTTGTTGCGCGACGCCGCTACTGGTCGCGCAGCCTGCTCGGCTGGCCGCATTTCGCCACCGCCAAACCCAATCGTGCGCACTGGCTGTTGGCGCAATTGCAGCAGGCCGGCTATGTCGCCGGCGCGGTGACACAGAATGTGGACGGATTGCACCGTCGCGCGGGCCAGCCGGACGTCATTGAGCTGCATGGGTCGCTGCAGACGGTCAGCTGTCTGTCGTGCCATTGGCAGTACGATCGCGCAGAGCTGCAGCGCGGGCTCGCTGCCGCGAATGCGACCTTCGTCACGCGCAGCGCCGCCTTGCTGGCCGACGGGGATGCCGATTTCGACGCGGATGATCTCGATGCCTTCGAAGTGCCCTCCTGTGCGAACTGTGCCGGCATCCTGAAACCGGATGTCGTGTTCTTCGGTGAGTCTGTGCCGGCGCGCGTCGTCGCGCAGGCGCGTGAGCGGCTGGCGCGGTCGAACGCGGTGCTGGTCGTGGGTTCTTCGTTGATGGTGTATTCGGGCTATCGTTTCGCGCGCATGGCGCACGCCATGGGCAAACCAATTGTCGTGATCAATCGCGGCATCACCCGCGCGGATGCGCTGCTCACATTCAAAGTCGAGGGCGATTGCGGTGCGGTTCTGGCTGCGCTGGGCAGCGCGCTGGATATATGTTTTGACGCTTGATGCGCGCAGACTTCCGGCATGGACGCAACGTTACGAACCGCCTGCATCGCTGCTTGCCTTGCGCTGTTGCTCGGTGCGCGTGCGTTCGCGGAACTGGCCGCGCCGCCGCCCGGACCGAGAGATGTCGAAATCGGCATCATTCTCGACCAGCCGCTGCCGGAGGCGGCCTATACCAAACGATCGCGCTGCCTGGCATCGGCTGCGTATCGATCGGTTGAGGTGCTGGATGCGAGCCACGTCGTGTTCTGGGGCAGCCGCGGTCGCGTGTGGCTGAACCAGCTTCGCCATGGCTGCCCGGGACTTTCGTCGAATCAGATCCTCAGTTTCACCATCAGCGGCAATCGCATCTGCGCATTTGATCGCTTTCAGGGGCTCTCGCGGGGTGGTGGCATGTCGATGCCGACTGCGCCGTGCAATCTGCAGGAGTTCGAATTGATCTCGCAGGCACAGGCCGAGCAGCTGCGGACATGGTTGAAGCGTGGCCGGCCGGCAATTCCCCCAGTCCCAGTGGATGCTCCAGTTCCATCGGATGGTTAGTTACAGGCCACTGGTCACGCGACGCGATCGTGTTGTTGGGAACGGTGATGGGTAGTGAAAATCGGCAAGTCCGAGACGCCGACGATGTCCGACATGCACCCAAGCCTTGGCGCGGCGGTTTTGTTGAGGGCATCAGGTGCCTGCGCTATAGTCGCGCCGTCGCCTGACCACAACCATGATCATGGCCGCGCCCTGCTTCGTTGCGAATACGTCCCTTCTTCAACCGCGAAACGGTAAGGCAACGCGTCCATGACCGGCTATGCCACACGCGACGTTTCCGAACTGATTGGCATGAATGTCGATCAGGTACGTCACTATGTCCGACGCGGATTGCTGTCACCGCAACGCGGTGGTCATGGCGAATACCGGTTCTCGTTTCAGGATGTCGTGCTGCTGCGCACGGCCAAGGGCCTGCTCGATGCTCAGGTGTCAACGCGACGGGCCTACCGCGCGTTGCTGAAATTGAAGTCCGAACTGACGTCGTTCAAATCGCTGTCTGCGGTGCGGATTTTTGCCGATGGCAGCGACGTGGTCGTGCGCGAAGACGCGTCGCTGTGGAATGCGGAATCGGGGCAGGGACATCTCAATTTTGCGGTCGGCGAACTGGAAACGAATATCGCGGCCATTGTGCAGCGCCAGCACCGCGCCGCGTTGGTGGCCGATGAGCTGGACAGTGACGACTGGTACAACATTGGCCTTGATTTCGAGGAGTCGGACCCGGACCGCGCGCCCGAGGCATATCTGCGCGCCATCGCGCTGGATCCTCGCAATGCCGACGCGCAGGTCAATCTCGGCAGGCTGTATCAGATGAAGGGGCAGTTCAAACAAGCACGGCGCCACTATCGTCGGGCGCTGGACTGCGTCGCGGATCACCAGCTTGCGCTCTACAACCTCGGCACGTTGTTCGACGAACTCGAGGAGCTGGACACGGCCGCCGAGTACTACCGGCGCGCGCTGCGCATTCCGGATGCGCACTACAATCTGGCACGCATCTGTGAGATGCGGGGCGACGAACTGGCCGCGCTGCGCCACCTTCGCCAGTATCAGGAACTGCTGGACACCTCAGAGTAAGAGCCAATGGCTCGGCGCGCTCAAACAACGCGTTCGTCGCGTGCACCGCGCCAGTGTTCGATGGCCAACAGCGTCACCGCCACTCCTAGAATCTCGTGGCTGCGTTCACTCCACCACTGCACGCTGGGTTCAGCGACGAAGAACAGTGCGAAGCCTGTGACAGACAGCGCGCATAGCACCACGGTAAACGCGCTGCCACTGACGCGCCGCCGGCCACTGCGCCAGACCTCGGCGACATGCCGCGCCATGACCCAACCGAACAGATAGCTGGTGGCGAGGGCGAGCAGGCCGTGCAAGAACAGCAGTGTCGGCTGCCACGGGTGACGCTGCACGCCAAAGTCACCCGGCGTGGTGAAGAACTGATCCAACGCAAACCACAGGCAGCCCGTCAGCCATAAGGCGCCGAATCCCGCATAGACGGTGCGACGCAGCCGGTGCGGCATCCTTTGGCGCGGCGTGTCGGCCGCAACGCGTGCCGCGTTGAAGGGGTGTGCCCGAGTCTCACTCACGATGGCGACAACGCCGTCTCCCACAACGCAACCAGCCAGCGCACCCCCTGGGTGACGTGCTCGGATGACAACGTTGCACCGGAGATATTTTTGATGTCAGTTCGAAAATTGAGGCTGTCCAGCCCGCGCCGTCCATCGAACTGTGCCCGCCACTTGGCGTTACGGATTTCACCGCCGTGACTTTCGCGATACGACAGAATTTCGATGGCCGACAGCGTGCCGTCGGTGTGGATGCCTACCGCGTACGTGATCAGATCCGATCGGCCGATGACCTCATCGATGAATACATAGCCCAGCCGGGCGGGACCCTGCATTGCCTGCCAGATCGTCAGCGTACCGTGTGCGGGCTGCGTGCCGGCTTGTGCCGCGATGGCGGCCTTCTGCTGCGCACTCAGCACCGGCAGCGCGGGCACGAATAGATCCGCATCTGGAAAGATACTGCGCTGCGCCGCATCCACCGACAGATAGTCGGCCGCCACCAGCACGGTGGGGCTGAACAGCGTCATCGCCGCCGTGACGCCCACGACGCCGAACAGCCCCGCGTGCGATTCACTCATCAGAATGCATAGCCGATGCCCAGATCGAATTGATTGCTGGGCTCATTGTCGTCGTTGTTGCCGTCGAAGTACTGGTAGTCCGCTTTCACGACCACGCCATTTGCGAAGTAGAAATTGAAACCGGCGACGAGGATATCCTGATCAGGTGCCGACTGCGGCGTCAGCCCAGCCGCGATGTGGGCGTATTGCGACGCGGTGTTGACGCGTTCGAAGCGCATGAACGGATACAGCGAAGCCGTGTCGCGTTGCCACAGTTGGAACGCCGCCTGGGTATACCAGCCGAAGAACGTCTCGGGAATCGGTGTTGGGCTGCCGAGGTTCAGTGCGTTGATGTCGGCCGTGTTGTCGATGTCGCCACGCGCGTACAGCGCCGACAGATCCCACCGACCGGGTGTCCAGCGCGCATGGGCTTCCCACAGCGTGATCTGATTGTCGTTGAAACCAGGCTGCCCCTGTGCCGCGTCGCCGCTGAATACCGACGCGCCCAGCAACAGTCCGGGGATGCCCGTGTAGTTGAGTGCGACGAATCCCGACACGTCGCTCGCCTGCGCCTCAGCCATTTCCTGGTGGATGGAACCCAACGGCGATTTGCGACCGTCGTCAGAGTTGAAATCCCAGTTAGCCAAATTGAAGCCGGTGGTCATCCCCACATCCCAGCGGATGCCTGACGCCGTTTTGCCTTCGACCATCATGCCGCCCTCGCGCCAGGTGGTTGGAATGATGGACTTCTCGACGCGGTTGCGAAAAACCCCGTAGTAGCGTGTCGGCTCGTGGTTTTCATTCAGCAGGCCGCTAGGGATCAGAAACAGACCGCCCCGGCCATACACCTGCTCGCTCAGCATCCGTTCGATGTACAGCATCTCCACCGCTGTTTCGCCATCGTCCTCGGCTGATGTGATGGCATGCTCGAATTCCACTTCGCTGACGAGGCGTGTCTTGTCGTCGAACTGATACGCCACGCCGAGAACCATCCTGTGCGCATCAGCCGTGGTTGCCGACGAATCATCTGTCGGGCGTGCGTAGTCGAGTTCGCCGTAGCCGGAAAAGGACAGCTGGCCCGTGGCGCTGCCAGGCTGGGTGGCGCCGACGCCCGGAGATTCGCCCGGAGTCAGAGCGACCAGCGGCTCTGTCACCACCACGCGCCGGTCCGCTTTGAGTGCTGCGACCTCACCTTGCAGAGCGGCGATCTGATCGGCGAGCAGTTGCAGTTTGGCTTCGAGATCCGCCTCGGTGGCTGCGCGAGCCGGCGTGGTGAACAACGCGAGAACCGTGATTGTCATCCCGACGCGCGCGGCGCGGGCGATACTTGATTGAACGCGGACGAACATCGGGATCCTCCTGAGATCACTGGCTAAATCTAAATGAAAGTAATTATCATTATCGACTGGAGGATCCGAATGCGTCAATCAGGAAAGCTACGGACGTGGTAATCAGCCGGCGCTTGAGGCCGCTGCTCGGCACGTTCGTCAGTGTCGAGTGCGCCGCGGCGGATGCGGCGGCCGGCGAGGCCGCCATTGCGGCCGCATTCACGGCCATCGCCCAGGTGCAGACCTTGATGCACCCGACGCGCGGTGATGCGGATCTCGCCGCCATCAACGCCGCCGCGGCGCTTGAGGCCGTTGCGGTGCATGCGTGGACGTCGCAGGTGTTGCAGTTGGCAAAACAGGTGGCCGATCTGACCGCGGGGCGCTTCGATCCGTGTCTGCCGGCGGCCGCGGGCACGATCGATGATGTGCAGCTGGTGGTCGCGGGGCAGGTCGTGTGCAGACGGCGGGTGGCCATCGATCTCGGCGGCATCGCCAAAGGTTATGCGGTGGATTGCGCAGTCGCCTCGTTGCAGGCGCATGGTTGTGCGCATGGCATCGTCAATGCCGGCGGCGACCTGCGCGCATTTGGCGATGAGGGGATGCAGGTGTGGATTCGCACGTCGGCGGGTACGCGGCCGATTCAGCTGTGTAACCGAGCCTGCGCGGTGAGCGATCCCGGCGCCCCCGGCAAACCCATCGAACACCGCGGCTATTACTGCCGCACGGATACGACGACCAACAGCGATCTCCACCGCGCCGCGCCAGCAGTCGTGCTCGCCCCAACCGCGGCAATCGCCGATGCACTGACAAAGTGTGTGTTGATCGCCCGCGCACAGGGTGACGAGCGCGCCTTAGCGGATTGGTTGGAGCACTTTGACGCGACGTGCGCAACGTGGCCGCCGAGCGTTTAAACGGCCGTAGTCTCCGGATCAGCCCACGCGCAACAGCGGGATCAGACGACTGCGGTCGAAACGCCGTCGTCCCCAGTGGATCAGCGCGGCGAAGGCGGTGGCGAGTCCGGCGGTCGCCGCGATGATGGTCGTCGCCGCCGCCCCGGGTGCTGCGCCGAACGAGCCGATCTGATAGCAGATCACGGCGAGGCAATAGGCGGTGACCAGCGACCACAGCGTGCTGAAGCTCGCCCAGAAGCTGCCCAGCTCTTTGTAGATGGCACCGACCGTGGCTACGCAGGGCATGTACAGCAGGATGAACACGAGATACGAAAACGCCGCCAGGCTGGTGGCGAACAAACGCTGCATCTGCTCGATGGTGGTGAGTGCGACATCCTGACGGGCTGCTTGCGTGGCGGTGTCGCTGAGGTCGCCGAGGTTGAGCCCCAACGGATCCAGCACGTTGTCCATCAGCGCCGAGAGATTCGTGGGCACACTGTCCCAGGCGTCACCCAGCGTTCCGGTGAAGCTGAACGGCGCGGCGGTGCGCACACTGCCGTCGAGGTTCTCGTACAGCGCATTCAGCGTACCCACCACCACTTCCTTAGCGAATACACCGGTGAAAATTCCGACTGTCGCCGGCCAGTTCTCCTGCTCGATGCCCATCGGCGTGAACGCGGGCGTGAGCGACTTGCCGATCGCCGAGAGCACCGATTTGCCGCTGTCCTGATTGCCGATGCTGCCGTCGGTGCCGATAGTGCTGACCAGGTTGAGAATGATCACCACCGCGACGATTGCCTTGCCGGCGCGCAGCACGAATCCCTTCAGACGCTGCCAGGTGTGCATCAGCAGTCCACGCAGCGTGGGCATGTGGTAGGCGGGCAGTTCCATCACGAAGGTGGATGCGGCGCGTGGCAAGAGGTAGCGGCGCACGATCATCGCGGAGATCACCGCAACGATGATGCCCAGCAGATACAGCGCGAATACCAGGTTCTGGCCATTGCTGGGGAAGAACGCCACGGCGAACAGCGCATACACCGTCAGGCGCGCGCCGCAGGACATATACGGCGCCATCAGCGTGGTCAGCACGCGGTCGTGTTCGCTGTCGAGCGTGCGGGTGGCCATCACCGCCGGCACGTTGCAGCCGAAGCCCACGATCAGTGGGACGAATGACTTGCCCGGCAGGCCGAGGTGGCGCATCAGCCGGTCCACGATGAACGCGGCGCGACCCATATAGCCCGAATCTTCCAGGAACGACAAAAAGATAAACAGGCAGGCGATCACCGGGATGAAGGTCGATACCAGCCGCACACCGCCGCCGATGCCGTCGGCAAAAAATGCGGTCAGCCAACCCGGCAGTCCCAGCCAGATGTAAAACTGACGCGGCCCTTCGACGAACAGCGCCTTGCTGGTGAGATCGAAGAGGTCGATGAACGCGCTGCCCACGTTGATGGTGAACATGAACATCAGATACATCACGCCGAGAAACAGCGGAAAGGCCAGGAACCGGTTCAACAGTACGGCATCGAGGCGATCAGTGATCGTGCGCCGGATGGGCGTCGTGCGAAGCGCGGTCTCTAACAGCCGATCAATGGCGCGGTAGCGCGCTATGCTGACGGCTTCGGCGGATACGGCGCTGCTGGTGAGATGTTCGACACCACCGATTCGTGCCGCCACGGTCATATCGCCTTCGAGGAGCGCGGCAGCCACAAAGCGGCGGTGGCGGGTGACGCCCTGGTCAGCCAAATCGTTGGCCAGCGTTCGCAGTGTGGTGTCGAGGACGTTGTCCAGCGCGAGCCCGCGGGTGCGATTGACGGGCGCGGTTTTCTCCATCGCGGAGCCCATCACGTCTTTCAGAATGCCGAGACCTTCGCCGCGGCTCGCCACGAGCGGCACCACGGGGCAGCCGAGGCCTTCGCCCAGACGATAGGGATCGATATGCATGCCGTGGCGATCGGCCACGTCCATCATGTTCAACGCAACCACGACGGGGATGTCGAGCTCGAGCAATTCGGCGGTGAGATACAGCCCGCGGGCGAGGCTCGCGGCATCGACCACGTTGACGATGAGGTCGATCTCGGCATCCAGCAGAAAATCACGGCCGATCCGCGCGTCCTGGGCATCGGTGGCGTTCACGCTCAGCAGGCTGTAGATGCCGGGCAGATCGACGATTTCGAGACGCTCGCCGCCGTGGCGGAAATGTCCGGATTTGCGTTCCACCGTCACGCCCGGCCAGTTGCCCACGCGCTGATGTGAGCCAGTCAGTGCGTTGAACAGCGTGGTTTTGCCGCTGTTCGGTTTGCCGATCAGCGCGATGGTGGTCATAGCGGCGCCAACTGAAGCGCGGCGGCTTCGCTGGGGCGCAGCACCAGGCAAGCGCCGCGAAACTGGATTTCGACAGGATCGCCCAGCGGGGCGAAGCGGGCGAGGGTGATGCAGGTGCCGGGAATCAGCCCGAGACTCAGCAGCTGGCGGGCATAGGGCGTGGTCGGGTCGTCGAAGCCGACCACCCGGGCTTGTTCACCTCTCTGCAGTTCCGACAGGCGCACCATCGACACACTATGCGTGGGCAGCTGGCGATTTAAATGGAAATAGTTCTCATTTGCAATCAGGGGAATTGCTGAGGGCGAATCCGGCCGGGGTATGGGGCGTCAGGTTTTGCGCTTGCGCACGTACAGCACGAGTTCGTGATCCACCAGCTCGTAGCCCTGTTCTGCGGCGATCTCGCGCTGCAGCTTCTCGATACGATCGTTGATGAATTCGGTGACTCGGCCGGTATCCACATCCACCATATGATCGTGGTGGTCGTCCTTGCACATTTCATAGACGGCATGGCCGTCATCGAAATTATGTCGTTCCACGATGCCGGCATCGACGAACTGCGTGAGTACGCGATACACCGTGGCGAGGCCCACCGATGCATCTGCCGACAGCAGCTGCTTATACACATCCTCGGCCGACAGATGATGCGGCTCGGCCTGCTCGAGAATGTCGAGCACGCGCAACCGCGGCGTGGTCACTTTGAGTCCGGCTTTGGAGATCTCGGATCGGGACACGACAGACGCTGCCTCGGATGCGGACGGGCACCTTAGCAGTTGCCCTGGGGTGTGCCTAGGCAAGATGGGGCAAATGGTGCCTGGCACCATTGGCCCCATGGGGCGTTTGGTGCCAGGCACCATTTGCCGCACCCTGGCGCCGCGCGCGTGGTTGCGCGACGCGGCGGAGTCGGGTATCCCTGCGCATCATTTCAACGCTGCAGGCGCCGCCATGATCGAACGTGACGTCGAGATTCAGACCGCGGACGGATTGATGAATAGCTTCATCACCTGCCCAGAGGAAGGTGGACCGTTTCCGGTCGTCATCTTCTACATGGATGCGCCAGGCAAACGCGAGGAATTGCACGCCATGGCGCGTCGCCTGGGCAGTGCCGGCTACTACGTGGTCTTGCCGAATCTTTACTACCGCACCGTGAGTCAGTTCCAGAGCGACGGCACCGACGCATCGCGCGCGCGCATGTTCGAGCTGATGAATTCTCTGAACAGCGGCCTCATTGCCGAAGACACCCAGGCGATTTTCGATTTTCTGGCCGGCGAAGATCAGGCCCGCGGTGGCGCACTGGGCTGTGTGGGCTATTGCATGAGCGGCCCGTTCGCGATGGCCATGGCTGCTGCATACCCCGAGCGCATCGCCGCTGCCGCCTCGATGTATGGCGTGCGTCTATGCACCGACGCAGCCGACTCGCCGCATCGCACGGCCGCGCGCATCAAGGGCGAACTCTACGTGGGCTGCGCCGAAACCGATGTGTGGGCACCGCGTGAAATGATCGATGCACTGGCTGAGCATCTGGCAACAACCGACGTCCGCCACCGTATCGAGTGGTACCCGGGCACGCACCATGGCTTCGCATTTCCGTCGCGCGCGGGTGCTTATGACATGCGTGCGGCCGAGCGCCATTGGGAACGTCTGCACGCCCTGTTCGAGCGCAACCTCAAGCGTCCGTCAGGCGCCTGACTTCGGCGTCGGCCAATCCCGCAAGACGGGCGGATTCGAGAATGCCTGCCCACGATTTGGGATCGATTTCGATGCCGTCGCGCTGCCGCGCGCGCAGCGCTTCCCGTTCGGGATCGCCCGGCACGCGCACCCG
>JAQBCT010000383.1:0-4429 GCA_032124855.1 Gammaproteobacteria bacterium | reverse complement strand
GCTCGCGGCGCTCGCCGACGACACGCTGCGCTTCTGGCTCTCGTCGGACGGCAAGGCCCGCGACCCGGCTGGAGTTGCGGGCGCTGGAACCAGCTCAGCTTTGGATAGATGAACATCAGCAGATGTGGGGCAGACGCCTCGCGGCCCTGGACGACTATCTCTCTGAACCCATCCAGGACCGGCGATCGCGCAGCAGACAGCTATGAATGACGTTGCGACGACTCACCACACCATCACCGTCAACCGCGCATTTCAGGCAACGCGCGCGGTCGTATTCGCGGCCTGGCGCGATCCAGCCGCTCTGCAGCGCTGGTACGTTCCCGGCGACGCGCACTGGACTTCAAAGATCGTTGCGCATGATTTCAGAGTCGGCGGTTCGAAACGAATCAGCTTCGGGCCTCGTGACGAGGTGCCCTATACCGAGGATTGCCGCTACGAGGACATCGTCGATGGGCAGCGCCTGTGCTTCAGCATGACGATCGCCCGCGCGGCGCGACGCCTGACCACGTCGATGGTGACCGTTCAGTTCCTCATTGCGGGCGCCCGCGTCCATGTGATCGTCACGGATCAGCTGGTAATTCTCGACGGGGGTGATACGGCCGAGGATCGCGAACGCGGCTGGGGGGAAACGTTGGATAAACTGGTACGGCTGCTCAGCTAGGTCATCGAGTTCAATAAAGTCTTCGGCTTATTCCTCAATCGTTGAAGCACCCGTTTGTCTTCGAAGTGCATCGGGCCGAGAATGACAATCATTCGAGTCCGCGATCAGTACTGCCAGAAGCAGCACACCTTCGCGTGGATCAATAGCGCAGAGGTAAAGATGCAGCCCAAGGCACCGTCAACGACCCAGGTCACCCGTAGGCAGATTGTCCAGGCCAGCGCGGGGTTCATCGTAACCATTCCGCTTGTCAGCGTATTGACCGCGCGCCCGGCATTTGCGGATCTTCCGATTCTCGCTGAAAACGATCCGGTCGCCGCCGCGCTGGGGTACGTACACGACGCGACCAAAACCGACACGGTAAAGTTCCCGAAGCGCGCAGGCGCTGACAGCGCGACCCAGTTCTGCAGCAATTGCCTTCAGTACGCCGAAGTTGGAGACAATCTGGGAACGTGCGCCATCTTTGCAGGCAAACGCGTGGCCGCTGGCGGCTGGTGTAATGTGTGGGTGCTCAAGCCTTGAGCCTCCAAACAGTTCCGTTCGCTTCGGGAAACTCCGCACCATCGAATTCGAGTTCTGCCTAAATCCACCGAGGGAAACGCCCATGAAGATGCTCCGCCACTTCTTCGTCAGCTCAGACCTTGACGACCTGGATCGGTTGGAGGACGAACTGGAACGGGGCGGCGTCCCCACGCCACAGGTACACGTACTGAGCTTGGACGACACATCGGTGGAAAATCACCACCACTTGCACCAGGTTGCGGCGTTCATGAAGAAGGACGTCATCCGCTCCGGTTTGTTGGGGCTGCTGATTGGCGCTATCGCAGCGGCGCTCGTGCTGCTGGTGGCCGCGTATTCCGGTTGGACCCAGACCGCGGCCGGGTGGATGCCCTTTGTGTTTCTCGCCATCATCGTCTTTGGCTTCTCGACGTGGGAGGGCGGCATGTGGGGTATTCAGACGCCGAACGTCCACTTCAAGCGTTTCGAAGACGACCTCAAGGGCGGTCGGCATGTCTTCTTTGTCGATCTCGAGCCCCGTCAGGAGCCCATTCTGGCGCGTGCGGTTGAGGCACATCCAACGCTCAGTGGCGCCGGCACCGCCAATGCCAGTCCGCATTGGGTCGTGATCTGGCAGGCGCGCCTGCTCAAGTTCTTTGGGGCAACGCTGCCCTAAGAACCTAGCTCGGTCGGGCCGTACGTGAAGAAGATCAGGCGCGTGATGAACGTATAGTCCGCCTCGAGCGCCATCAACGCGATGAGCACCAAGATCACGCCGGGCGGTATCAATATGGCGCACATGATGGCCATGCGCTCCCACATCATGTGCATGAACACCGCGACAATCAGGCCCGCCTTCAACATCATGAAGGTGAGGATCAATGTCCAGCGCAAGTACCCCTGAAAGTGCAGGTAGTCGACCATGTACGACAGGGTGCTGAGCACGAATAACAATGCCCATATCCAGAGGTAGATCTTGATCGGATGCTGCTGACCCTCAACATGGCTCATAAATTCACCAAAGATAAAACAGCGCGAAGATGAACACCCAGACGAGATCAACGAAGTGCCAGTACAGGCCCAGCGTTTCAACGATCTCGTAACGCCCCTTGCGGCCCGTCATGAACCCCGGCCGCTCCTCATCCAGGTCACCACGCAATACCTTGACCGCAACGATGATCAAAAAGATCACGCCGATCGTTACGTGGGTGCCGTGGAATCCAGTGATCATGAAAAATGCTGCCCCGAATTGGGCGGCACCCATTGGATTGCCCCAGGGTCGGACGCCCTCCTCCATGATCAGCTTGGTCCACTCGAACGCCTGCATGCCGACGAACGATGCGCCGAACAGCGCGGTCACCACCAACAGGATGGCGGTCATCTTGCGGTTCTTCTCGTAGCCGAATTTGACGGCCATGGCCATGGTGCCGCTGCTGCTGATCAGGATGAACGTCATGATCGCAATCAGGATCAGCGGTATGTGATGCCCACCGATGTCCAGCGCAAATACCTCGCTGGGAATGGGCCATGCTTCGGTCGCTGAGATGCGCACCGTCATATAGGAAACGAGAAAACAGGAAAAGATGAAGGTATCGCTGAGAAGAAAGATCCACATCATCGCCTTGCCCCAAGGCACCTGTTTGAAGGCCCGCTGATCGGATGACCAGTCGGCGATGATGCCCTTTAGTCCCGGCGACAAACCCGGTCCGATTGGTATGGATTCAGCCACGCCGTTAAACCCTCCTCAAGTGGACAGCAGCAGTGCAAACAAGCCCAGCCACACGATCAGCAGGAAATCCCAGTAGACGGTGCAGCGAGCGACGCTCCCGCGAACCGACCGAGGATCGCGGCCGCGCCACACGTTCACGGTCACTCGGCTCCATGCCACAAGGCCGCCGATCAAGTGCAAGCCGTGCAGAGCCGTGATGACATAGAAGAATGCGTTGGCCGGGTTCGAGGTCAGAAAATATCCTGCGTCCTGAAGTTGGCGCCAGACAAGGATCTGCCCGGCGATGAATGCGGCCGTGCAGACCCCTCCTGCGAGCAGGCCGCTCACCAGCCCACGCGCATCGTCACGACGTGACGCACGCGCCGCCCAATGCAACCCCACGCTGGCCAGCAGCAGGATGCCTGTGTTGACGAACAACAAGTCGGGCTCGGGCAGGGGCCTCCAGTCCGCCATGTGCATGCGCATGAGGTACGCGCTGGTGAACAGCCCGAACAGCGAAACCACTACGGCGAGGAATACGATCAGCCCAACCTGTTCTGGCGGCACCGACGCCACCATCTGCGTCCTACCGCTTGCCGGACCGGCGGCCCACGGTCGAACGTTGATCGATTGCCGGAACAACCAGCCCACAAAGAAGGCCATCAGGACGCCAAGGAAGGCAAGCGTCCACGTCACGTGCGGACCTCGCTTGCCTCACCGCTGTCGGACGCCATCACCACCGCGTCCGGCGCGACATTCTGCGGAATGAAATCATCACGCGCGCCCGGCACGCTGTAGTCGTAGGCCCAGCGGTATACCAACGGCAGCGATGGACCGAAGTTCCCGTGCCTTGGCGGAGTTTCGGGTGTCTGCCACTCGAGCGTCGTCGCCTCCCAGGGATTCGGCCCGGAAGCGCGGCCTCGGAAATAGCTGTGAAAGAGGTTCCAGAGGAAAATCAACTGTGCGGCGGCGACAACGAGCGCTGCGATGGTGATGGCGACATTCAACGACTGAACGCTATCCGACATGAACGCCGTTTCGCCGTTGGCGAAGTAACGTCGTGGGACGCCCGCAAAGCCGAGATAGTGCATCGGGTAGTAGATCGCGTACGTGCCAAGGAACGTGATCCAGAAGTGGATCTTCCCCCACGTGTCATTGAGCATTCGCCCGGTGATCTTCGGGTACCAGTGATAGATCGCGCCAAATACCACCAGGATGGGAGAGACAGCCATCACCATGTGGAAATGAGCGACGACGAACATGGTGTCCGAAAGCGGAATATCCACGGTGACGTTACCGAGGAACAAGCCTGTGAGTCCGCCATTGACGAACGTGAAGATGAAGCCAATGGCAAAAAGCATGGGGACAGTGAGCCGGATGTTGCCGCGCCACAGGGTGAGTACCCAGTTGTATACCTTGATGGCGGTCGGCACCGCGATGATGAGGGTGGTGGTGGCAAAGAAAAATCCGAAGTACGGATTCATGCCACTCACGTACATGTGATGCGCCCAGACGACGAAGCTCAATCCGCCAATCGCGAGGATGGCCCACACCATCATCCGATA
>JAQBCT010000382.1:0-6112 GCA_032124855.1 Gammaproteobacteria bacterium | reverse complement strand
TCTTCTGCGCCTTCGCCGGTGTGGCGACGCTGCTTGCGCAGAGCTTCAAATGGCCAGCCTCCAGCCAGCTGATTTCCAACGTATTCGTGCTGGCGCTGGCGTGGCTGTTGATCTCGGTGCTGTCGCGAACGCTGCGCAGCCGGGCGCTGGCGCGCGGCGTCACGATTGCCGGCTGGACCTACGTTGCGCTGATCATCCTCGGAATATCGGCCGATGCGGCCGCGCTGCTGGATAACATCGGTTTCGCCATCGGCAATTTCCAGGTCTCGCTGCTGCTGCTGATCAAGGCGGTGGCATTCCTCGGCATCTGGCTGTGGCTTGCCGTCTCGGTGGGCAACTTTCTCGACAACCGCATTCAACGCTCCGAAGAGCTGACGCCCTCGCTGCGAGTGCTGGTGGGCAAGGTGCTGAGGATCAGCCTGATCGTCATCGCCGCGCTCGTCGCGGTGTCCGGCATCGGCGTCGACCTGACGGTATTCACGGTGCTTTCGGGTGCCATTGGTGTGGGTATCGGTTTTGGTCTGCAGAAGGTCGTGTCGAACTTCATTTCGGGCATCATCATTCTGCTGGACCGCTCCATCAAACCGGGCGACACCATCTCGCTGGGCGAAACTTTCGGCTGGATTCGCGAACTGCGTGCGCGATTCGTCTCGGTGGTGACGCGCGACGGGCGCGAGTACCTGATTCCGAACGAAGATTTCATCACTCGAGAAGTGATCAACTGGTCGTTCTCCGATGATTTCGTGCGCATTGAGGTGAAGTTCGGCGTGTCCTACGATTCCGATCCGCACCTCGTGACCGCCCTTGCCGTTGAATCAACCGCCTCGGTGCCACGCGTGATTGCCGTGCAGAAACCGGTGTGCTGGCTCACCGGATTCGGTGATTCGTCGCTCGATTTCGTATTGCGGTTCTGGATCAGCGACCCGCGCAACGGGCTCGCCAACATTCGCGGCATGGTGCTGCTGGCGTTATGGGATACGTTCAAGGCGAACGGCATCAACATTCCGTACCCGCATCGCGAAGTGATCATGAAGACCCCGGTGCAGATCGCCCAGGCCAGCGTGTCCCCACGGCCCCAACTTCCGCCCAGCCCGACGCAGGCGTAATGTCTCTCGCTGGACACACGGTTGGGAGGCTGTGATACCCATGCAGTGGAAGCAACCATGCGCAACATTCCTGGCGTGCATGATGCTGTCAGTCGGTTGTCTGGCCGAGACCGAACCCGCGCCGGCCGCAACGCAGGACCGGTCTGTGCAGCCCGTAGAGCCGCAGCCTGCGAAACCCAAACTCATATGCACGAAGGAGGCTGTGCTGGGGTCGCAGATCAAACGGAAACGCTGCAGAACCGAGGCCCAGATCGAGGCCGATCAGGAGGAGTCTCAGAATCTGCTGAACATGTTCAAACGCGAACCGGATGTATAAGCCCGGACCCGGCTAGCGCAGACAACTCGAACGGAACGCAATACCCCCGGCCGCCATCGGCGCAACGTGCCTCTACACGCGCAGGCACCGCCTGCGGACCGTTGCCGGGCTCACCCCGAAATCCGCAAAATCCCCTGAGGGAATGAGATGACCGAGATCACGACCCGTGCGCAGGCCATCGCCACACTGACCGGCAAGGGCGAGCCGTACGAGCTGGCCACGATTGAGCTGGCCGGCGCGCAGTGCCGGGCGTTCGTGAACGCACCGATTTCGCTTCGTGAACTGTACCTCGACAACGTCAGCGAGCTGCCCTTCATCGTGTACCACGACGAGCGCTATACATTCGCACAGGCTTACGCGTCGGCCAGCCAGATCGCAAACGTCCTCGTCACGGACTTCGGTATCCGCAAGGGCGATCGTGTGGCCATCTCAATGCGCAACTATCCGGAATGGATCACTGTGTTCACGGCCGTGACATCCATCGGCGCCATCGCCGTGGCCATGAATGCGCTCTGGCTCGCCGACGAGCTCGAATATGCGCTCACCGACAGCGAAGCCAAGGTGCTGTTCGCAGACCAGGAACGCCTCGACCGGCTTGCGGGTGTGGCGACCGCCGCACGTATCATCGCCGTGCGGCCGAGCAAGCCCGTCAGCGGTGCCGTGCTGGATGATCTGTTGCGCGCGCACCGTTCCGCCGTGATGCCGGCAGCCGACGTGGCGAGCGATGATCCGGCAACCATCTTCTATACGTCAGGTTCGACGGGTCATCCCAAAGGCGTGGTGTCGAGCCACCGGAATATTCTCACTGCACTGTTGTCGTGGGAACTCGATGCACAATCGCTCGCGCTGCTTGCGCCCTCACCGCCCCCGCCACCTGTGCAACAACCTGCCACGCTACTCGCAGTGCCGTTGTTTCATGCCACCGGTTCGCACGCTGTGTATCTGTCGTCTTATCGTTCCCAGCGCAAGATCGTGGCCATGTACAAGTGGGATGTGGAAACTGCCCTGGAACTGGTCGAGCGCGAACGCATCACTTCTTTCGTGGCGCCAGCGGCGATGACGGGCGATTTTGTACGCGCCGTGAAACACACATCGCGTAACCTCGATTCGTTGCTGAGCGTGGGTGGTGGCGGCGCGGCGCGCGCGCCGGCGCAGGTCAAGGAGATTGGCGCGTCGTTCACTGCGGCTCTGCCCAATACGGGCTGGGGAATGACGGAAACCAATGCCATCGGCACGGGGATTGGCGGGGCGGACTACCTGCAGCGCCCGGCGAGTTCGGGCCGCTGCTCCGCTGTGCTCGACCTCAAAGTGATCGACGAAGACGGCCGGACGTTGGCCGCCGGCGCACGCGGCGAACTGATGGTGCGTGGTACGTCGCTGTTCCAAGGCTATTGGAATCGACCGGATGCCAACGCAGAGTCATTCATCGATGGCTGGTTCAAAACCGGTGACGTGGCGTATCTGGATGAGGAAGGCTTCCTGTTCATCGTCGATCGCAGCAAGGATCTGATCATTCGCGGCGGTGAGAATATCGGTTGCGGCGAAGTGGAGGCGGCGCTGCTGGATCACCCCGAAGTGCTCGAAGCGTCGGTGTACGCGATTCCAGATGAACGCCTCGGCGAGGAAGTGGGCGCCACAGTGTACGCGCGCGGTTCGCTCGATGCCGAGGCACTGCGTGGTTTCCTGGTGCAACGTATTGCGCGCTTCAAGGTGCCGCGTTACCTGCAGATTGCCGGCGCGCCTCTGCCGAGAACGGCGTCCGGGAAAATTCTGAAGCGTGCGCTGCGCGCCCAGGCCATTGCATCGATGACAGTCTGAGCAGGCGCGACCAGGCGATGGCACCGCCGCTGTCGCACCCACGGAGATAAGCCATGCGAATCACACTGACGCCCGGGCAGATCCAATTCCGCGACACCGTGCGGAGCTTCCTGCGTGATCATCTACCCGCGCCGCTGGCGGATAAAGTCAAACGGGGCGCGCCCGTCGGCAAGGCTGCGCTTGGCGACTGGACGCGCACGCTGAACGCGCAGGGCTGGGTAGCGCCACACTGGCCAGCGGAGCACGGCGGCACCGGCTGGTCGCTGGTGCAGCGGCATATCTTCGATGTCGAATGCCGCCTCGCGCACGCACCGGCACTGAGCGGCTTCTCCTTCAACATGGTGGGTCCCGCGATCATCCGCTTCGGCAGCGCCGCGCAGCACGCGCGGTTTCTGCCCGCCATTCGCAACGCCGAACTTTGGTGGTGTCAGGGTTATTCGGAACCGCAGGCCGGCTCCGATCTCGCCTCGCTGCGCACGCGCGCAGAGCGCGACGGCGACGACTACGTGGTGAATGGTTCGAAAATCTGGACTTCCGCCGCAGAAGACGCCGACTGGATCTTCGTGCTTGTGAAGACCAACGACACGGTTCAGGCGCAGCGCGGCATCAGCTTTCTGCTGATCGACATGACGACACCCGGCATCACGGTCGAACCGCTTTATGCGTTCAACGGCAAGCGGCTGTGGAATCAGGTGTTCTTCGACGACGTACGCGTGCCGATCGAAAATCGTCTGGGCGAGGAGAACGCCGGCTGGACCGTTGCCAAACGGCTGCTGGGGGACGAGCGGCTGATGGTGAGCCGCGTGGCGGAGAATCGCCGCATGCTGTCGCGCGTGCTCGAAGTCACGCGCAGCGAATCCCAGGGCGAAGTGCCGCTGACGGATACGCCCACCATGGCGCGCAAGGTGGCCGAACTGACCATTCGGCTCGAGGCGCTGGAGATGACCAGCCTGCGCCTGCTCACCGAAGCGGATCGCGGCGGCGTGATCGGCGCCCAGCCGTCGATGTTGAAACTGAAAGGTTCGGAACTGGTACAGGCCATGGATGAAGTGCTGTTCGAGTCGATCGGCTACTGGGCCGCGCCGAAAGATACAGCGGGCACATCCAGCGCAGCGCCCGTCGGCCCCGCCTACGCCGAGTTCATCGCATCCGGGCGCTATCACCACCGCGGCTACACCATCGCCGGCGGCTCCAGCGAGGTCCAGCACAACATCATCGCCAAAGAAGTGCTGGGGCTTTGAGCGCGCCGATTCCCGTCATCATCGACACCGATATCGGTTTCGATGTGGACGATGTGTGGGCGCTCGCATTCGCGCTGCGCTGCCCGGAGCTCGATGTGCGTCTGGTTGTCAGCGACAGCGGCAATACCCACTACGGCGCGCGCGTCGCGGCCAAGCTGCTGAGCGAAGCCGGTCGCGATGACGTGCCGGTCGGCATCGGTATTCCGCTGGACGATATCGCGCAGACGCATGCCGCGTGGCTCGGCGACTATGCGCTGGATTCCTATCGCGGACCCGTTCACGCCGACGGCGTGGGTGCCATCTGCGACACCATCATGCAGTCGAGCGAACCGGTCACACTGATCTGCATCGGACCGCTGCCGAATATCGCAGCGGCGCTCAGTCGCCAACCGCGCATCGTGCGCAACGCACGTTTCATCGGCATGCACGGCAGCCTGCGACGCGGCTATCTCGGCGCGCCCAAGCCGATGCGCGAATACAACGTGCGTAAGCATCCGCTGGCGGCGCAGCACGTATTTGCAACGCCCTGGGATATCACCATCACGCCGCTGGATTCCTGCGGCAGCGTGGTGCTGGATGGGCAGCGCTTCGCCGGAATTGCCGCGAGTCGTGATCCGTTGACGCGTGCCGTAATGGCCAATCATTTCGGCTGGTTCGACGCGGTATCCGAATGTCCTGTGCTCAAAGATATCGATCCCAATGAGCGCTCATCGATTCTCTACGATACGGTGGCGGTGTATCTGGCGTTCGCCGAGCAATGCCTTGAAATGGAAACGCTGCCCGTGCGCATCAGCAACGACGGCAAGACCTTGATCGACCCGGCCGGGCAATCCATGCACTGTGCTGTTGGATGGCGCGACTACCCTGCGTTCGTGGATTTACTCACATCGCGACTTCAATGAATCACCGAGCAACCCCGGGGTAACTGAGCGATGCTGAAACTCGACCACATCATGTATGCCACGCCGGATCTGGCGCAGGGGATTGCAGAGATCGCCCACCTCACCGGCGTCACGGCCACAGCCGGTGGTTCGCATTCGGGTAGGGGCACCCGCAATGCGCTGCTGTCACTGGGCCAAGATCAATACCTGGAGATCATCGCCCCGGATCCGCAGCAGCAACTCACAGGCACGCTGGGTGCCGAACTGGTTGAGCATGGCCGGTCGGGAATCCGCGGCTGGGCCGTGGCAAGCGATCAACTCGGATCGGTTCACGATGCATCCAGACAGCTGGGACTCGAGCCGCAACGAATCATCGACATGACGCGCACGACGCCGCAGGGTGTGCGCCTCGACTGGCAACTGTTCACGCTGCGCGGCAACGCCCTGTTGCCGTTCTTCATCGACTGGCAGGGATCGCCGCACCCTGCCCTGACGACCCCACCAGGTTGCACACTGACGGCGTTCACGGTGAGCAGCCCGGATGCGGGCGCCATGGCGCAGCTGCTCAAAGCGCTCGACGTCGACGTGACCGTAGTGAAAGGCGAAGCTGGGCTCAGCGCCCGACTGCAAACCCCGCGGGGCGAGGTGGAACTGGCCAGCTGGTAGGTCACCATGCGCAGGCGGGGCTCGTAGGAGGGGCTTCAGCCCCGATCCTTGCTCGAGAAGTCTGCGACAAGGATCGGGGCTGAA
>JAQBCT010000381.1:0-15416 GCA_032124855.1 Gammaproteobacteria bacterium | reverse complement strand
ACCTGCAGCCGCGTATTCATCTCCATGAAGTAGAACGCAGCGCCTTCGCTGATGAATTCGATCGTGCCGGCACCGACATAGTTGATCGCCGCCGCCGCTCTGACTGCCGCCTCCCCCATGCTGGCCCGTTGGGCAGCCGTGACAGTGGGCGCGGGCGCCTCCTCAATCACCTTCTGATGGCGCCGCTGCACTGAGCAATCCCGTTCAAACAGGTGCAACGTGTGGCCAAACGAGTCGGCGAGGATCTGCACCTCGATATGCTTCGGCGCGGTCAGATATTTCTCCAGCAACACCGCGTCGTCACCGAATGCGGCCATCGCTTCACGTCGCGCAGCGGCCAAAGCCGTGCCAAATTCATCCGCGTTGCGCACCACGCGCATGCCTTTACCGCCACCGCCGGCCGACGCCTTGATCAGAATCGGAAAACCGATCTTGGCCGCCTCGGTCGCGAGCACCGCGCCATCCTGACCGCCCAGGTATCCTGGAACGACCGGCGTTCCTGCTGCCGCAACGATGCGCTTGGCTTCGATCTTGGAGCCCATGGCGCGGATCGCTTCTGCCGACGGCCCGATGAAAGTGCAGCCGGCGCCTTGCACGGCAGCAGCGAAGTCGGCGTTCTCCGCAAGAAATCCATAACCGGGATGAATCGAATCGGCACCGGATTTGACCGCAGCTTCTACCACGGCATCGATGCGCAAATAGCTTTCGCGCGCGGGTGCCGCGCCAATTCGAACCGCGCGATCCGCTTCGCGCACGAACAGCGCATCGCGATCTGCATCGGAATAGACCGCCACCGTTTCGATACCCATGCGACGCGCTGTGCGCATGATCCGACAGGCAATTTCGCCGCGATTGGCAATCAACAGCCGCTTGAACATCTCACATCCTGAAAATGCCGAAGCGCGCATCGCCTCGGTCAACGGGCTCACGACAGGCAACCGACAGGGCCAGTGCGAGCACGCGCCGTGTATCGATTGGATCGATTACGCCGTCATCCCAGAGGCGCGCGCTGGAGTAGTACGGATGTCCCTGACTGTCGTAGGCACTTCGGATGCCATCCATGAAGTCACGCTGCTCAGCTTCCGGCCACGTTTCGCCGCGCGCCGCAGCCCCGTCGCGCCGCACCGTGGCAAGCACATGCGCGGCCTGCTCGCCGCCCATTACCGAAATGCGCGCGTTCGGCCAGGTCCACAGCATCCGCGCGCCATACGCACGGCCACACATCGCATAGTTGCCGGCACCAAACGAGCCGCCGATGACCACCGTGAACTTTGGCACACGCGCGCAGGCCACAGCTGTCACCATCTTGGCGCCATCTTTGGCGATGCCGGCATTTTCGTACTTGCGCCCCACCATGAAGCCGGTGATGTTCTGCAGGAACAGCAGGGGTACACCGCGCCGGTCGGCGAGTTGGACGAAGTGCGCGCCCTTCAGCGCGGATTCCGAGAACAGGATGCCGTTGTTGGCGACGATGGCCACAGGCATACCTTCGATGTGCGCAAATCCCGTGACCAGTGTGGTGGCATACAACGGCTTGAATTCATGAAACGCCGAGCCATCGACCAGGCGCGCGATGACCTCGCGTACATCGTAGGGCGTGCGCGTGTCGCGCGGCAGCACGCCGTACAGCTGTTCGGCGGGATAGGCAGGCGACACACTATCGATGCGCGTCACCGAGTTGCGATAGGTGACACCGCCATGCGCAACGATCTCCCGCGCGATATCCAGGGCATGTGCATCGTTGGCCGCCAGATAATCCGCCACGCCGGAGATGCGCGCGTGCACGTCGCCACCTCCCAGGCTCTCGGCGTCGACGTCTTCCCCGGTGGCTGCCTTCACCAGCGGTGGACCGCCAAGAAAGATCGTGCCCTGATTGCGCACGATGATCGCCTCGTCGCACATGGCGGGCACGTAGGCGCCGCCCGCCGTGCACGATCCCATCACCACCGCAATCTGCGGGATGCCGCGCGCAGACAGATTGGCCTGGTTGTAGAAGATGCGGCCGAAGTGATCCTTGTCTGGAAATACCTGGTCCTGCATCGGCAGAAAAGCACCACCCGAATCCACCAGATAGATACAGGGCAGCGCATTCTCCAGTGCAATCTCCTGCGCCCGCAGATGCTTCTTCACAGTGATCGGGTAGTACGTACCACCTTTCACGGTGGCATCGTTCACCACAATGACGCACTCGCGACCGCTGACACGGCCGATGCCAGTAACGATTCCGCCCGACGGCACTGCGTCGTCGTAGAGTTCGTGGCCGGCCAGCTGGCCAATTTCCAGAAATGCAGCACCCGGATCGAGCAGCCGATCGATGCGCTGCCGGGGCAGCAACTTGCCGCGCTCTATGTGGCGCGCACGCGAACGCTCATCGCCGCCCAATGCAACTTGCGCTGCTAACGCGCGCAGTGCCGCCGCGAGTTTGCGGTGATGCAGTTCATTGGCAACGAAGCCCACGTCATTCGGATCGACCTTGGTTGCCAATCGTGTCATCGCCGCTACCAGGCAACCGCGGCAGGATATGTCGTGGCGATCTGCGCACTGAGGCGGTGCCGCAGAGCGTCAACGTCATCCGGGCGTGCGGCACGATAGGCGGCCACTTCCTTCGCATCGTATCCCTGCCACTGCGTGGGAAGCGACGCACCAGCGTATTCTGCAAGGATCCAGTTCAACACACGGGCCAGTCGGGCATCGTCCAGCAGCGAATTCGCGGCACCAGGCACTTGCGCCAGATAGGCGCGACCATCGGGGATTGTCAGATAGTAGCCCACGCGATCCGCCAGCCGCGGAATGTCGGGCGGCGCGCCGGCGCCATTGAGGAGGTGGCACCCCATGCAGTTCAGCATGTAATCCTGCCGCGCATCTGCCACCACAACATTCGATGCACCGAGCAGCAGGACCAGCAGCGCGCCCTCAATCCGCAACGGCCAAACCCAGCACTACGGACGTCGAGCAGTGGTAGATATTCGTCTTGGTGCCATGACACCAGTTGATGTCGTTGCTCTTCGCCGGTTGATATACAGGCCGGTCCCCTTCGTTGCGATTGCACAAGCAGTGGCCGCACGCCGACTTACCGCAACAGTCGTTGTAGGAAATGATGTAGTCACGGCCATCCACCGGGTTGCGGCACGTTCCAATCCATGTGACGGGTGACGGCTCCGCGCCCGGGGGGCACGAATTCGCCGAACCGCCACAGCAACCGCACAGGTAACCGTCGATGGCGCAGTGGCGCCAGTATTCACAACTGAGCGGGTCGCCCTCCTCAGCCGGCTGCGGCGCCCGGGGAGACTCCGCCGCGCTGGCGCGGGCCACTGGCAGCAGCGGAATCGCAGCTGTGCCCACCATAGCAACACCAACGCGCGACAGAAAATCGCGTCGCGAGGTATTTCGCGCAATGCGGCGCGTCCCCTTCGTGAACCAGTTATCCAGCCATTTCATGCATCCACCTCGGCTTTGTCGCGCTGTTTTGCGCCCATATATTCATTGATGCTGGCAACGCCCAACCGCCTCGCTTCGAACAGACTCTCGATATGCTCGCGCGTATTCACCAGACCCTTGGCCACGAGCACACCGGCCTCGTCCAGCAGCGCTGCGTACGGCAACTTACCCACCTGAAACGCCACGCCCAGATCCTGCGACAGCACGTACGCGAAGCTCTGCAGCTGCCTCTCGGCCACGTACGCCTCGTGCTCGACGCGACTGCCGCCATCGCTGGCAAAGACCAGATCGAGCCACGCTCGTTCTTCCTTCGCGATGCGCGTGACCACCGGGAGCAGCGATTTACACACCGGACAGGTTGGCGAAAGAAAGAACAGCAGCACACCACGTCCATTAGCCGAGAACGCTTGCAACTGCACCGTCGTGCCATCCAGGGCCGCCATCGAAAGCGCAGGCGCGGCCTCACCGGCCTTGACGCCGCCGGACAACGTCAATGCACCGGCTGGTGCAACCCGTTCATGCAACACGCCGATTTGGCGCGTCAGCGCATAGACCACGACAGCCAGCGCCACCACGGCGACCCACAGCACTACGTTGGAGACGATGAGCGCGTCGGTCATTACACCCATTCCTCCAGGCGAGCACGGGCGGCGAGCAGCTGATTCGCCGCGGCATAGACCGTTGCCAGCACCACAGTTGCGACGATCACCGTCACCAGATCCAGCCAGCCAAGTGGTCGCGCGACGACGGGCAGCACTGCAACCAGCGCGCCGCAGGCAAGCAACAGGTTGCGAACCACCAATGCAACGGACAAAGGCTGCGCCGCGCCACCGCAGCCGCAATCAATGAAGCGCCGACCGCGCCACAGGTTGACGGCCATTACCGCGGCATAGCCCAACAACACGATTGCGCCCAACGCAATTGCCGGCGCGAATTGCAGCAGCGCCCCCACACCGATGAACAGTTCAGCAGCGATCACCAGCCACACCGCAGCCGGCACCAGCACATCGGGCAGCACACGATAAGTGGCGAGCACCGCACCAAACCCGCGCACGTCTCGCAGCTTGTGCGCCACGGCGTCAAGGAACAGCCACGTCAGGCCGAGGCGCGCAATCAACACGATGACGGGATCAACAGTCATGGACTTTGGATAGAGGCCGGCGTGAATGGCGGTCCTTCGATCGTGCGCTGGTGAGCACCGGTCAGCGCATCGTAAACGACGGCACCGGGCATCGCGGGATCCGAAGTGACCAGCAGCGGTGCGGCATCCTTCGTGACACCGATGCTCGACGCCGGGCTGGCCAGTGGAATTTGCGCAACGCCCTTATGTGTCGCGAGGTCGTATACCCACACATCCTTGCCAGATTCTTTGTGACCGTACGGCCCGCCCTGGTGAACGATCACGTAGAGGCGACCCGTTTGATTGTGAACTGCGTTGAACTGCCCGCCACCGATCTTCCAGGTGGCTTTGCGTTCCACGTCGTTGAACAAGGCCCACGGCTTTGTCAGCTTGATCGTCCCGCCTGCAAAATCCACCGCATGTACATTGCCGTCGAACGAGATGAACAACCAGGTGTCGCCGAAACGCGATGCCTTTTCTGTCACCGGATCCTTGTCAGGGTCGAAGAACTTTTCGCTGCGGGTACGGGATTTCAGATTGCCGTGGTCATCGAGCTCGATCTGCTGAAGCGTGCCGTCGCCGCACAACGAAGCGAACGAACGGTTGCCGGTGGGATAAACCAGATTGCAGCCGGCGATTTCGATCTCAGCCACGAACTTCTGCGCAACCACATCGACAACACTCACCGAGGTGGCGGGGGTCATATTGTCGATGAGCACGAAGCGCCCGTCATCGGTAATGCCCTGGTAGGCGCGGTGCGGGATGCCCGTTGCGCGCTTGGCCGGGATGATCACCTCGCCCATCGGCTTCAAGTCGGTGGTGTCGTACGTGGTGAGAACTTCGGTGCGTTCACCGCGGGTGCCGCGGCTGTAGTACATCTCCGGCACATAGATCGCAGAGAAATCCGGAGCGAGTTCCACAGCATTGCCCCATACACCGGTGGACAGCATGCCGAGCATGGCGCCAGTGTCGCCGTCGAACAGATAGACCTTACTGTCCAGATAGCCAAGGAAGTTGGTATCGCCAACAAAAAGCCAATGGGGCGTGGGGGCACCAAGCTTCGCCACCCCAATCTGTTCCGCTACCAGCGGTGCCGGTGATTCGGCCGCGACGCCCTGCGCGAGCGCGCACCACGTCAACAACGCGGCAGCCATGATATTTCGTCTCGTCATGATCGCTTCACCCACGTCAGCGTTTCATCCAGCGCGCGTTGCAACTTGTCGAACAACTCGTGAATCTGATTCTCGGTGATGATCAGCGGCGGACAGATGGCGATGCTGTCGCCGATGTTGCGCACGATCAAGCCGTTGGCTTCGGCGCGCGCTGTGCAGTGTGGTGCTACGCCCTGCGGGCCTGGGAACGGCGCCTTGGTCCGCTTGTCGGACACCAGTTCCAATGCCCCGATCATGCCCACGCCGCGCACATCCCCAACCAGCGGATGATCCCCCAGCGCGCGCAAGCGCGCCTGGAACGGTTCGCCCATCCGCGCGGCATGACCGAATACATCGCGCTCTTCCATCAGTTCGAGATTGCGCAATGCAACCGCCGCGCACACGGGATGCCCTGAGTAGGTGAAACCGTGACCGAACGTGCCTACCGCCCCGGATGCTTCGATGAGCGGCTCGTATAGAAACTCCGGGATGATCACCGCAGACAGCGGCAGGTAGGCCGACGATACGGCTTTGGCGACACTCATGGTGGTGGTGCGAATGCCAAAAGTCTGCGCACCGAACGGGTTGCCTGTGCGACCGAAACCGCAGATGACCTCATCGTCGATGAAGAAGATTCCGTACCGGTCGAGTACTGCCTGAACCTTCTCGAAATAGCCTTCGGGCGGCACCACCACACCGCCGGCCCCCATCACCGGTTCGGCGATGAATGCGGCGACCGTATCCGGTCCTTCGGATTTGATGAGCGCTTCCAGATTGCCAACGATTCGATCCACGAACGCCGCTTCGCTTTCACCCTCATGCGCGTCGCGGTAATAGTGCGGTGCATCCGTGTGGAGAATGTTGGTGATCGGCAGATCGAAGTGTTTATGAAATGCAGGCAGCCCGGTAAGGCTGCCGCTCGCCACTGTGACACCGTGGTAGCCACGCCGACGCGAAATGATCTTCTTGCGTTCCGGTTTACCGATGACGTTGTGGTAATACCACATCAGCTTCACCTGCGTGTCGTTGGCATCCGAGCCCGACAAGCCGAAGAACACGCGACCGGCGTCGAATGGCATCATGGCCTTGAGTTTTTCGGCGAGCAGAATGCTGGGCTCCATGCTCTTGCCACCGAACAGATGCGAATAGTTGAGCTCGGTCATTTGCGCCTGGGCGACGCGTGCGAGTTCTTCCTCGCCGTAGCCGAGCGCGGTGCACCATAGACCGGCCATTCCTTCCAGGTACTGATTGCCGCGGTTATCCCATACGTAGACGCCCTTGCCGCGCATCAGCACCGTAGGTCCCTTTTCATGGTGCAGCTTTAGATTGGTGGCCGGATGCAGCAGATGCTCGAGATCCTTGGCTTCAAGTGATCCGGGCGGCGCTACGTTGTGCAAAGACTGAGTCACAGTTCCTCCGCTCGCGCTATGGTTGTTCATCCAGTGCGTCGGCAACCACGTTGAAAATTCGATCGAGATCCGACATTTGCATTACGAAAGGCGGGCCGAACTGCAATGTATCGCCACCGCAGCGCACGTACACGCCCCGCTCCCAGCATCTCATTGCCACCTCGAATGGACGCCGCGCGGGCTCGCCCGGCATCGATGCGAGTGTCAGCGCGCCGGCGAGGCCGTAGTTGCGAATATCGATGACGTGCTTGCATCCCTTCAGCGCGTGCAGGCCATTTTCGAAATACGGTGCAAGTGTGCGTACGCGCTCGATCAGTTTGTCATTCAGCAACAGATCGAGCGCTGCAATGCCCGCAGCACACGCAACCGGATGCCCCGAATAGGTATAGCCATGGGGAAACTCCAGCAGATATTCCGGCCCGCCCGTCGCCATGAACGTCTGGTAGATATCCTGCTTCACCACAACGGCACCCATGGGTACCGCGCCGTTGGTGAGTTGTTTAGCGAAATTCATGATGTCCGGTGTCACACCGAATGCTTCGGCGCCACTGCGCGCGCCGGCGCGACCGAGGCCCGTGATCACTTCATCGAAGATCAGCAGGATCTGATGCTTGTCGCAGATCGCGCGCAACCGCTGAAGATATCCAACCGGCGGGGGCAACACGCCTGCCGAGCCGGCAAACGGTTCAACAATCACGGCGGCGATATTCGACGCATCGTGCAATGCCACGAGCTCTTCCAATTCGTCGGCGAGCTCGGCGCCATGTTGCGGCATGCCCCGTGCGAAAGCGTTCTGCGGCAGCAGGGTGTGCGAAAGATGATCGGCCGCGATTCCGTCGCCGAACAACTTCCGATTGCCGCCGATGCCACCCACCGAGATGCCGCCGAAGTTCACGCCGTGATAACCCTTCGCGCGCCCGATCAATCGGGTCTTGGCGGGCAGGCCCTTCTGGCGCCAGTAGGCGCGCGCGATCTTCAACGACGTATCGGCAGCTTCTGAGCCCGAGTTCGTATAGAACACATAGTCGAGCCCAGGCGGCGTCAACGCGGTGATCTTGTTGGCCAGTTCGAATGCCAGCGGGTGACCGAATTGGAAGGCGGGGGCGTAGTCCAGCGTCCGTAACTGGCGCGCCACCGCATCGGCGATTTCGGGCCGATTGTGGCCAGCGCCACAACACCACAATCCGGACAATCCATCGAGGACGCGACGGCCGTCGGTGGTGATGAAGTGGCAACCTTCGGCGCGTTCAATCAGCCGCGGATTGGCCTTGAATTGGCGGTTAGCCGTGAAAGGCATCCAGTACGCTTCAAGCGCAGCACGATCCAGACTTGTTGCACGACGCGCCGCGTCCTGCTCTTTGGCAGCCACCACGAGTTCCTCATTGGGATCAGTCGCGTAGGCTAGCGTGGATCATCTATGAATTCACTAACATCGCTGATCGCTCAGCCACGCGTGTCACCAGCCGCCCCGCGCTTGCACCAGGTGGTGCGCCATCGAGCCGTCGTGTGCGCATCCGGCTCCCTTCCGCCGGGAGATCCTCCGGACGCAGGACGCGCAGCTCGCCGCGCGCGGTGATCAGGTAGAAGGCGGCACCGGTGCCTCGCACCAGGGCAACATCGTCTGGTGAGAAGAATTCCCGGAATTGGCCCGCCGCACCGTGCGTATGCCAGAACCCTACCAGACGGTCCCCAACCGGAACATTCACTGCGAAAGTGACCGTATCCTGGCCGGGACAGCCGGCTCCCACTGTGGCCCAGTATCGACCCGCGCCATCATGCAGCACGCCGCCCACGTACTCGCGATCTGCGCGCTGTGAACGCGCCAGATACATCGACGCCATCGCTTCAAGCGTATCTGTAACGCTGCCAAAGCGTTGCCCATCGGCAGCGGTCGTGGGCACCACACCGCATGCCGGGCGCGGCACGTTGGCCAGGACGGCGAATGGCGCGGTCAGCGCGGCGCCAAGCAAGACCAGACGCAGTGTCCACATCGTTGTACCGCCACTGGCAACACGAACTGTGGAACGAGCGTAGCGCGCGGTTTCTCAAAACCACTACCGATATGCGGTGATGTGCAAGCACGGCGCGTCGAATGGAAATGGCAACGCAGGCCACCAGAAACGACAACGCCCCGGGATCGGGGCGTTGCGCTGGATCAACCAGCCGATCAGGCGGCTTCGGGCAGCGGGGATGAGGGATAACCCAGCGACCCCGCCACAGCCGGGTGAACGATTGCGCCACTCAAAACGTTCAGGCCGGCCGCGAGGTGCGGGTCCAGCTGCAGCGCGTGCAGACCATGGTCCGCCAACGCCTTCACGAAGGGGAGCGTGGCGTTGTTCAGCGCCAGCGCCGACGTGTGGGCGACCGCGCCGGGCATATTGGTGACACAGTAGTGCACGACACCTTCGTCGATGAATGTCGGAGCGTCGTGCGTCGTGGGTCGGCTGGTCTCGAAACAACCGCCCTGGTCGATGGAAATACCCACCAGGACCGAACCGTCGCGCATTTCCCGCACCATTTCGCGGCTCACCAGTTTGGGAGCCGTGGCACCGGGCACCAGTGCGGCGCCGATGACCAGGTCTGCCTGCACCACGTAGTCGTGAATCGTCTCGCTGTTCGCCATCACGACGCGCAGGCCCGCACCGAATCGATCGGCCAACCACCGCAGCCGGGGAACCGATTTATCGAGGATGGTGACATCCGCCTGCATTCCCAGCGCGATGAGCGCGGCATTCGCGCCTGCACTGCCACCGCCCAGGATGACCACGCGCGCCGGAGCCACCCCGGGTACGCCACCCAAGAGCTTACCGATGCCGCCTGCGCCCTTCTCCAGGCACCCGGCACCCACCTGCACAGACATACGTCCCGCCACCTCGCTCATGGGCGCGAGCAAGGGCAGTCCACCGCCGGGCGCAGTGACCGTTTCGTAGGCAATCGCCGCCGCACCGGATGCCATCAGCGCCTGCGCCTGCGCGCGATCAGCCGCGAGATGAAGATAGGTAAACAGGATCTGGCCCGGCCGCAGCAGCGCGCACTCGGCGAGCTGCGGCTCCTTCACCTTGACGATCAGGTCACTGCCGCTGAATACCTGGGTGGCGGTCGCCGCAATGGTTGCGCCAGCGCGCTGATAGTCGCGGTCCAGAAAACCGATGCCGCCGCCCGCTGCGGTTTCAACCACCACCTGATGTCCCGCGGCCGTCAACTCGGCCACCGAGCCTGGCGTCAGGCCGACCCGATATTCATGAACTTTGATTTCCTTGGGAACGCCGATACGCATCTGTTTGGGACCTTGCTTGAGGCTGGACAGCAGATTAGCCGCAGTTACCCGGCAGTTCCTTGCGATCGGGCGCAGTATCGGCGATATTTCGTCATATTCTTCTACGATTTTTAGAAATGGCGCAATCTTCCACCGATACAGATCGCACGGATCGGCTGATCCTGCACGAACTACAACTCGATGGCCGACTCACCAACGCCGCGCTCGCCCAGCGTGCCAGTCTCTCGGAGTCGGCCTGCCTGCGACGCGTCCGTCGACTCGAAGAAATTGGCTTGATCCGCGGCTACGTTGGGCTGGTGGATCAGTCCTCCGCCGGCTATCCCGACAACGTCTTTGTGCGGATCACCCTGAACAGCCAGCAGCAGGACGACCTCAAGGACTTCGAAACCGCGGTCAGGGAGATCCCGGAGGTGATGGAGTGCTATCTGATGTCGGGCGACGCCGACTATCTATTGCGCGTCATCGTGGCCGATTCGCGCGACTACGAGCGCATTCACAGCCAACACCTGACGCGGTTGCCCGGCGTAGATCGCGTGCATTCAAGCTTTGCGCTGCGCACCGTGATCAAAAAGACCGAAATGCCGGTGCGCGGGCCAGGCTAGACATAGGGGCTCGGAGTAACGAACCGGAGTGCTTTTCGCAACGAATTTGGAAGCCATCTGGCGAATCGTGCGTGCGAAAAGCACTCCGGTTCGTTACTCCGACCCCTCTAGATCAGATCCTGCGGCTGCAGTGCAAATTCCTTCACCAGCGCATCGGCGTAGGCAATGCGTCCTGTGATGTTGCGCGGGTCCCCGTTGCACAAGCGCAGACAGGCTTCCGCCATATGCTCCACCGGTGTGACGCGATCTTTATTGGATTCGTTGATCAGCTTGTGATGCATCACACCGGGAGTCGCGACCAGACCCGGTGAGATCACGTTGACCCCGATGCCGTCGTCGTACACCTCCTGTGCAAGGCCTGTGGTGAATCGCTCGAGCGCCGCTTTGCACATGCCGTAGACCGTACCGCCCCTGCCACCCGGAGCGCTCGCCTGCGGATGAATTGCCGCATGCGAGGAGATGTTGAGAATCCAGCCGCGCCCCCGCTCCTTCATCCCCGGCAGCACGAGTTGGGCCAGTTCGAACGGCGCCCATACCTGCACGTCCAACATCAGCCGGAACCGCTTCTCCGGAAAATCTTCCACCGGGATGAAGTAGGTAATCGCTGCGTTGTTGACCAGAATATCGACGCCGCCGTACGCCTTCTGCGCAGCATCCACCAGATGCTTGCGATCGGCCGCGCTCGCCAGATCTGCACGAACCGCGATGGCGTCACCACCCGCTGCGTTGATCCGATCAACGGTGTCATTGATTGTGCCGGGCAGGTAGTGATCTTCACCTTCCACGGTGCGGGCGCTTACCACAACCTTGGCACCTTCCATCGCGAAGCGACGCGCAATGGCCTCGCCGATCCCTCGACTCGCACCGGTAACCACCGCTACCTGGCCCGCCAATACCCCAGCCGGATTGATCTTCGGCACCTCATTTCCCCCGCGTTGATGATGCAGCGACATGATACATCGCGACCTGGTCGGCGCTATGATTCGGCCGGCACAAGCGAAGGAGAAAGTTCATGCGAACACTCTTCATCCTGATGTTGCTCTTTGTGAGCGCTGCAACAAATGCCGCCCAAACGGTGTTCGGCTCGACCAGCGCCCAGGACTGCTACAACAAGGCAACGAACACCCCGACGCGCAGCGATGTTGGTGACTGCGATAATGCGATCAGGACAGGCGATTTATCGCGCCTCGACCTCGCGGCAACGTACTCCAATCGCGGCATCATCCTTTCGAACAACGGTCACCTCGACCGCGCGATTGCCGATCACGATCTCGCAGTACAACTGAATCCGACGTCGGCGCGTGCCTACGTGAATCGCGCCAACGCGATGTTCAAGGCGCGGCGATACGCGGAGGCATTGGCAGACTACGATCGCGCAATCGAGCTATCAGCGGGGGATTTCGCGGCGGCGTTCTACAACCGCTCGTTCGTGCATCTCGCACTGGCGCAGAAAGATGCCGCACGAAAAGACCTGGAGCAGGCAGCAGCGCTCGCCCCCGACGTGCAGACTTACCGGGATGCGCTGCAAGGCACCCCGTAGCCTCGGCCACGGGCATCAGTTCGCGTAGCACCGCTCGCTGCGGTGGCCCAGGCGCGTGAGCACCTCGTAGGAGTTCGTGCCGGCGAGCTGGGCAACATCGTCCACCCCAACGCGCGCGCCAACCAGCTCGACCCAGGCCCCAACCGCCACGACCTCGGCTACATCCGTCAGATCGATCGTCATCAGATCCATTGATACGCGTCCGATGATGGCTGCTTTGGCACCCAGGACAACCACATGGCCGCGACCCGATAACGTTCGCAGCAATCCGTCTGCATAGCCTGCGCCGATGACACCCACCAGGCGCCTCGTCGATGCCGTTCCCGTGGCACCGTAGCCAACGGGTTCGTTGGGGGGAACCCAACGCAATTGCAGAATGCGCGCCTCCAGGGTTGCCACGGCGAGAAACGGGTTGGGCGCATCGAGCATTGGATTGCCGCCATACAACGCTATGCCGGGCCGACATAAGTCACCTCGATACGCCGCGCCCAACAGCGTACCCGCCGAGTTGCCAATGCTGGTCGGTACCCCGGCGAACTGCGCGCGCGCGTTCGCGAAGCGCTCCAGCTGCAGCGCATTGCGGGGATTGGCAGGCTCGTCGGCGCAGGCCAGATGGGTCATCAGCAGCGCCACGTTAAATGCGTCGAATCGGCTGGGCTGGACGTCGTCGTAGGCAAATCCCAATCGATTCATGCCTGTATCGATATGCACCGCTATGGCGCGCGTCCGATAAGGCTGCCATGCATCCAGATGCTCGGCGCAACTGATCACCGGCAGCAGATCGTATTCGGCGACGCGCGGCGCTTCGTCTGCGGTGACACCGTTGAGCACGTAGATTGCCGGCGCATCGATGCGATCGCGCAGCGCGATGCCTTCGGCCACCGTCGCGACGAAAAACGCATTACACCCTGAGACGGCCAGCCGCGTTGCAACGGCTGCAGCACCCAGCCCGTACGCATCCGCCTTCACCACCGCGGCACACTGCGACGGCGCGGCGATGTCGCACAACGTCCGATAGTTCTGCGCCAGCGCGCCGAGATCGACTGTGAGTCGGCTCGTCACGGGGCGCGAAGTGTCATCGCAGCGAATCGATATAGGCGACGACGTCGCTGATCGCCTGGTCGTTCGCCAGCATGCCGGCCATCGGCTTCATCTGCATGCCGAATGCGTCCTTCGGATTGCTACCACGCAAACCGGTTTTGTAGTCCTTCAATTGGCGCACCAGGTACCAGTCGCTCTGGCTGGCCAGGCGCGGCGCATTCATCTGCGCATTGCCCTCGGCCTTCGCACCGTGGCATGCCGCGCAGGTGGCATACAGCTGCTTCCCCGTCGCAACATTTCCCTGCACCGTAACCGGTGGCGGTGGTGCCTTGAGTGTCTCGACGTATGCAACCACATTGTCGATGGCATCGGGTGCGGTGAGTGTCATCGCCATGGGGCGCATCTGAGAACCATATATATCGCCCGGCGCAGCACCGCGAATACCGTCCTTGAACGCGTGCAACTGCCGCTTCAAATACCAGTCTTCCTGGCCCGCGATATGTGGTGCGTTGAGCGCCTGATTGCCACCGCCATCGACACCGTGGCATGCCGCGCACACCGCATACAGCGACTTGCCCGCGGCCGCGTCGGCAGCGTGTGCAAAGCTGCCGAGAATCAACAGGAACAGCACAACCACCGTGCGCATGATCGACTCCTTAGCTGGCATATCAGCAAAAAAAACCCCGCGCGCCCTGATGGCAGCGCGCCCGAATTGAAATTTCTCGCGCGATTGCGAAAGAGTGTCAGCCCTTTGCCCAGCGCCACAGAACACTGAAGCGCGATGTGCCTTCGTTGGTGCGCCGCTCGCGGCGGCGGCGGTCCGTGCGCACAAAGCGATCGAGAAATCTTGAGCGGCCATTGCGCCGCTCCATCGGCATACGGCGATCATCGCCCGATCTCGAATCGCGCTCGAGCACGTCGTCCATTCGCGAGTCTTCGTCCATAAAGTATCGCTCGGTCCGTCGGGACGCTCGTAATATAGCGTCCTGCCAACGAATGTACATGCCCGCCCTGTTGCACCCGCAGTCCTTTATCGGCATCGTCGCGGGCTCAGTCTGCAGGAGCACCTCATCTCGTGAAATACGCGGTTGTCACAGGCACAAGCACCGGAATCGGTTTCGCCACCAGCCTGACGCTGGCGCGCAACGGCTATCGTGTGGTGGCCGGCATGCGAAATTTGACGAAGGCGCAACCACTGCGCGACGCCGCCCACGAACAAGCGTTGCCCATCGAGATCGTGGAACTCGATATCACATCCCAGGCATCCACCGATGCCGCGTTCGCGCGGATTCACGCCGGCGGCGACGTGGACGTACTCGTCAACAATGCCGGCATCGGCGGCGCGACCCCACTGGAGCTGACACCGGACGCGGAACATCGCCAGATGTTCGAAACGAATTATTTCGGCGCCGTACGCTGTATACAGGCAGTGCTCCCCGGCATGCGGCAGCGCGGTGGCGGTGCCATCGTGAACATCACCTCCATCACGGGTCTCGTCGCCACACCTAATCAGATCCCTTATTCCGCATCCAAGTGGGCGCTGGAATGTCTCGGCGAAGCATTGGCCCATGAGATGGTGCGGTTCGGCGTGCGAGTGGTGAATGTCGAACCCGGTGTCGTCATGACGCAGATCTTCGAAAACTCCGAAGCCACCACGCGCTACGACAAAGCATCCCCCTATCAGCCTTTGATGCGTCGCAACGGAAAGATGTTCGCCGCCGGATTTCGCGACCCCGCTCAACCCGCAGAAGTTGCGGACACAATCCTTGAAGCCATCACCACCCCCAACTACCGTTTGCGCTGGCCCGTGGGCAAGGATGCGCTCGGTATGGCCGCGG
>JAQBCT010000380.1:0-2530 GCA_032124855.1 Gammaproteobacteria bacterium | reverse complement strand
ACCCGCTGCGCATTCTGCTGGCGGAAGACAACGTGGTGAACCAGAAGCTCGCGATGCGGCTGCTCAAGAATATGGGTTACCGCGCCGACCTGGCGTCCAACGGGATCGAAGCCATTGAGTCGGTGCAACGCCAGACCTACGACGTGGTGCTGATGGACGTGCAGATGCCCGAGATGGATGGACTCGAAGCGTCTCGCCAAATCACCGCGAAATGGCCGAGCGACAAGCGCCCGAGGATCGTGGCGATGACCGCCAACGCAATGCAGGGCGACCGGGAGATGTGCCTTGCTGCCGGCATGGACGACTATGTGACAAAACCGATCCGGGTGGAGCGATTGATCGAGGCCTTGACGCTCGCTCAGGCACGCCAGGATTGACCAGAACAAGGGAGTGAACAGGAATGAGCGAATCAGTCATTGACCAGGCTGTTTTTTCGGAGCTGAAGGACGCAGGCGGTATGGAATTCGCGGCCGAGCTGGTCGATACGTTTATCGAAGAAGCACCCGGTATTCTGGCCGAGCTTCGCAGCGCGCAAGCGCAAGGTGACGCCGACAGCTTTCGGCGCGCAGCGCATTCGCTCAAGTCCAACGGCAACACCTTCGGCGCTTCGAAGCTCGCCACTATGGCGCGTGAACTGGAACTCAGCGGCATGAATGCCGACCCGGCGCTCGACCTCGAGGTGATCGCGGCGCTGGAGGCCGAGTACACGCGGGCTGCCACCGCGTTGAAAGAGCTGTGCAATGGCTGACGCCCCTGCACGCGTGCTGATCGCCGACGACAACAAGGTCAACCGCCTGTTGCTGTCGCGCAACGTGCAGACGCTCGGTCACTCCACTGCACTGGCCGAGAATGGCCGCATCGCGCTCGAGCTACTGCGGCGCGAACCCTTCGATCTGCTGCTGCTCGATATCGAGATGCCGGAAATGGATGGCTTCGCCGTGCTCGAGGAACTGAAGGCCGACCACGACTTACAAGACCTGCCGGTGATCGTGACATCGTCGGTTGAGGGGCTGGACAACATCGTGCGCTGCATCGGCCTCGGCGCCGAGGATTACCTGCCCAAGCCGGTGAATCCGGTGCTGCTGAAGGCGCGCATCGGTGCCGGGCTGGAGAAGAAACGTCTGCGCGACCAGCTCAAGGATATGGTGCGCCGCTTCGCCACCTCGGAGGTGGCGCAAGACATGCAGCAATCGGGTTTTGCGCTCGGCGGAAAATACGTGCACGCGTCAGTCATGTTTTCCGACATCCGCAACTTCACGCCGCTGGTGGAAAGTCAGTCGCCTGAAGAGACAATCGAACTGCTCAATGCGTACTACGCGCTGATGTTTGATGCCATCAGCAGTCACGGCGGCGTGGTCAACCAGATGATCGGCGACGGGCTGATGGCGCTGTTCGGCGCGCCGCTGCCGCTGGACGATTGCGCCGGCAGCGCGGTGGCTGCAGCAGTGGAAATGATCGCGTTGCTCGAGCAGTTCAACCTGGAACGCAGCGCGATGGAAAAGCCGCTGATCGGCATCGGCATTGGCATCGCCACCGGCGAAGTCGTAGCTGGCTACACCGGCACCGAGCAGCGCGCCACGTACACCTGCATCGGCGATACGGTAAACCTGGCGGCACGGCTGGAGGGGCACACCAAGGTGGCGCGACGCAGCATCCTGATCGACGAGAGCACACAACGCTTGCTGAGAGAAAGTGTTCACACGGACGCTCTGGGCGCCGTGCCCCTGAAGGGCAAGCGTGCCGCTGTCGAAGTCTTCGCAGTGACCGCCGGACAACAGGCCTTCGCAGCCCAAACCGGTTAACGCACCAGGCACGCTGTCGGCCGCTTGATCGCTCGGGGGAGAACAGGCAAGACGGGAGGCCTGATTCATGTATCCACACCATTCCTTCGTCGTCCACACTAAATGAAATCCTGAGTCCCACACCGGCTAATTCAGTCTATCCCTTTCTGCAGTTTCGGACAAAACACGGCAGCGCAGAAAGACACGGCAGGAAATTCGCTCCCCGCACTCAGAATCAGGTATCAAAGTCCCAGCAAAAACTGCAGCGCTACTCGACCGGCTTTATGTTGCGGGGCGCTTATACTCAACTATTCATAACTGCTCGCTTATGCCCGGGCGCGACGCCTGCTACAAAGGATAAGAACCTCGACGGAGGCATGGTTCGCTGCCGGTCTCAGTAACAGTATTGCGCATGGCAAGTAGCCAGCCAGCATTTCTTGTTTGGATGATCCTGGTTTTGTTTTCGAGGCTCGAGTACGCGCCCACTGGCGGCAGCCGCCGGGTACCGCAAACAGAGAAGATAGCGGACGCTCCGCTTGTGCGGAGCGCTTAACGGAGGAAATTCGCATGCCTGCGTTACCCGACGCGCACGCACTCGCGGTGATTGCGCTCACCGTGGTGGCGTTCTACCTGTTTACGCGCAACGACGTAGCGCTGCAAACCACCAGCCTGGCTGTACTTGCCGCGCTCACCGTCGGCTTTCACCTGTGGCCGTATGCAACCCCGTCTGGCCCACTCAAGCCGAACAC
>JAQBCT010000379.1:0-2871 GCA_032124855.1 Gammaproteobacteria bacterium | reverse complement strand
GGCGTCGTCCGTGGGCGGATATTGATTCAACAGGATCTTGTGCGGCCGCATGCGGTGCTTCCACTGAAAATACTGCGACATCGTGATATCGGCCGGGTGTCTCACCAGCAGGACCACCCGCTTGCCGGTGTACGCCGTCTTGCCGCCGCCTTCGCCAGTGAAGTCGCGCAGATAGTTGTCGTGTGTGAACAGCACCCGGGGAATGGCCGGGTTGGCACGACTGTAGTTGCTGAACTCGATCAGCTCATCGCGCAGATCGTATTTCGTCTGGTACAGGCGCGAGACCATGACGCGCAGCCACGTCCGGCCGCTCTTGCCGAACGAGACGATGACGTAGTTCGCCTTGTTGAGGCGGCCATGTTCCAGCCAGCCGCGCAGGCGACGTTCGGTTGCGTACCGTTTGGTTTCCGGCAGCAGGCGCCCGGCATGTTCGAGAATTCGTTGCAGCATTGCTTCGTCAGAAACGTTGTATCGAAAAAAACTGCTACGCAGTTGATGAGGTGGAGCGCTGCGCCCGCACGGCGCGCTAGTTTAGCGGGATCGGTGCAGCCTGACACCCTCCGCCCGCCTCAGGCGCGCAGGCCCGCCACACGTAACAGACGCTTCTTGATCAGGCGCGGTAGTTTGGCAGCGCGGGTCTGCCAGTGCTGGGGTACGTCGAAGAGCTGGACGCGCGATTCGCATACGAGATTGAGAAACAGGCGCAGGTGCTGCGTCGGCTGCCGTACGGTAACGCCGTGCAGGGCGTCCACTCCGTTGACGAACATGAGCAGGGTATTGCGCTGATAGGGCACGGTGGATACGTACTGGGTCTTGGCGTCGGCGACGAACATGCCGTCGAAACGCCGGGCGCGTTCGGCGCGCGTGAGATCGCCGCGGAATCGCATGATATTCAGATTGCCGCCGGTCGAGTCGTCGTTCGGCGTGCGCAGGTACAGCAGTCCCGTGAAGAGCTTGTGTTCCGAATCGATGTGGATGGTCTTCACAGATGACGCATCGCGCACGGGGGTGTTGCCGGAGATCTGCGCGTCGAGCAGCAGATCGTGATCTGTCATGGTGTCGCGATCCCGAATGCCGAGGCGCTGCGCGCGCAGCGTGGCGAGGTCGGGAAACACATGCGGGTACTGCCGCACCACATGCTCGCCGAACAGGGTGACCAGCTCGTCGAAAAAGGCCGGCGATGCATGATAAGCGACGAATTCTTTCCAGACCCGGGCGATCCCTTCGCGCTGCTGGGCCTCCCAGGCCGTCACACTCCACCGGCTGTTGTTGTCGCGGCCGTCGATGCCCAGTGTTTCGAGCGGCGGATACGCATCGATCAGCGCATCGCACAACGGCTGCGGCAGCGCGTCATGAATGACGAGGTGCGGGAACGGATCGACGACGACATCGGCGGCGCGCGCTTTGCGCAATACGGAAAGTGACTTGTCGGAATCGGTCATGTAGGGTCGCCAGCGATCGTTTCGCGCCAGAATGGTGTTCGTCGCGGGATATTCAAGTCAAGCGCGGGGAGCAAGGGTGTCGAGGTCCGCACCAAAAATCTGGTTGTTGATCGGCGACAAGCTCGGCGACAACCATCAGGTCGAATTGATTGCCCGGCATTTGACGGCACGATTCGGCTGGCAGATCGACATTCGCCAACTGCGCTTCGGTGCTTCGTTCAAAACCGGCAAGCCCCGCTTTCGCGCCTCCGTGGATCATGTCGACCTCGCCGCCTCCGATCCATTGACGCCCCCGTGGCCCGATGTACTGATCACAATCGGGCGGCGACCTTCCATGGCGGCGCTCTGGATCAAGCAGCGTTCGGGGGGCCGCACCCGGCTTGTGATCGTGGGCCGACCGCGGCGGTGGCTGAATCGCTTCGATCTGATTGTGGCGCCGGCCCACCACCACGTGCCGCCGCTGCCCAACGTCGTGCGCCTTGGCTTGCCGCTGATCGTTACGGACCCGGCGGCATTGGCGACGGCGCGCAACCAATGGCAGGCGCAGATGGCGCAGATGCGCCGGCCGCTGTTCGCCGTTTTTGTGGGCGGCCCGACGAAGCCGCACGTATTCGATGCGGCGGTGGCGCGCGAATTGATGCAGCGCGCCGTTGGCAGCGCCGCGGCCGAGGGTGGCTCGTTATGGGTGGCGACGTCGCCGCGAACATCGGCCGAGGTGGTGGATGCGCTCGCCGCGGCACTGCCAGCCGATGGTCGTCTGTTCCGCTGGTCTGCGGGGCAGGCCGACAATCCCTTTCTCGGCCTGTTGGCGTGCGCCGACCGTTTCATGGTCACGGGCGATAGTGTGTCCATGCAGGTCGAGGTGGCACGCCTCGGCAAGCCGCTGGCGATATTCGCGCTGCCAGTGCACTACGGCCCGGTGGAGTATCTGCGTCGTCGCGCAGCGCGCTATGCCTACGGAAAGAACGGGTCGCGCCCGCTGGCGCGCCTGATCAGGGCCCTGCAGGGTCTAGGTGTGGTGCAGTTTCCGCGTGACGTGGCCGAAATTCACCAGCTGCTGTTCGAGCGGGGCATGGCGGTTGCCTTAGGTCAGCCGTTCCTGCTCGATGGCACCGGCGTCGATGTCGATCTCGCGAACGTTGTGGAACGCATTGGTGCGCTCGCCGGCGGGCAAACGCTGGTGTCGGGAGGCGCGGATCCCGAGGTAAACTGTGGCCCCCCAATGGATGATGTCAGTCGCTGATGGTTAGTTTCAGGCGGATCTACAATATTTTTCGTTATGGCGTCGGTCCTGAAGCGCTCGCCCGCAAGCGCGCAGTGAAGGCGGAGAAACGACTGGCCACATTTGAGTCCGGCACCTTGTGGCAGGCGGGCGATGACCACCTCACCCGTCGCCGCTACACCTCATACCAGGAGTACCTCGATCACC
>JAQBCT010000378.1:0-6407 GCA_032124855.1 Gammaproteobacteria bacterium | reverse complement strand
GTGCCGTAGCGTTCCAGCACTTCCAGCATGCCCGCGACACTGCCGGGCACACCGGTCGCCAGATGCGAATCTGTGGATAGCCCCGGCACGATATTGCCCTGGGCATCGAGGTACATGTCGCGATCCGCGCCAGCCGGCGCGAGTTCCCGGTGATCGTTCGTCACGACTGTGCCGTCGGCGAGCCGGATCACCATGAAACCACCGCCGCCGAGGTTGCCGGCCGCGGGATAGGTCACGGCCAGTGCGAATCCCGTGGCCACCGCCGCGTCGATGGCATTGCCACCGGCGCGTATTACCGCGGCACCCGCCTCGGATGCGAGTGCCGATCGTGACGCGACCATGCCGCGCTGTCCGTGCACCGCCTCGGGGGTGGCGGCAAACGACAGCACGGCGACAAAGATGCTCGCGAAGATGGCAATCCGGCGAACCCAGGCGCCGCGGGGCTGAAGCATGCATTCTCTCGCTTGGCTGAACAGGCTCGGATTCTGCCGGATGGGCGCCTTCAGCACCAATACACGCAGCGGTGCCGGTGTTAAATTGCGCGGAAACCCATTGGCGAGACGCAATGAAATACGCCCATCCCGAGTACCTCACTTCCAGCGAAGATGTGCTGGAAGCACTCAGCCGCCGCGACCGGCGCATGCGCATTTTCGATACCACCGTGTTCTTGCGGCCTGCACCGCCGCGTTACCGCGCCGAGAGCGGTGTGGAGCAGTACCTCGAATCGCATCTTCCCACCGCCGGGCTGCTCGATCTGACGGCCAAGCTCTCCGATGCGAACAGCAAATTCGGCTTCACACTGGCCAGTCCCGAGCAACTGCAGGTGGAGTTCCGCAAATACGGCATAGACGATGAGAGTCAGGTGGTGCTCTACAGCACCAGTCATCTGATGTGGGCGACACGCGTGTGGTGGATGCTGCACTGGGCCGGGCATCGCAATGTCACGCTGCTCGAGGGCGGCTACACGCGCTGGGTGGCCGACGGGCACCCGGTCAACGGCGATCCCACACCCTACCCCACCAGCAATATGACGGTGCGTCCGCAACCCGGACTGTGGGCCACGCGCGATGAAGTGAAAGCAGCAATCGGCGACAACGCCACCTGCACCATCAATGCCCTATCGCCAGATGTCTATGCAGGCTCCAGTGGAATCAACTATGGACGCGCCGGACATATCCCCGGCAGCCGCAACGTGCACTACGACTCGATTCTCGACGGCCAGTCATTCCGCGGCGCAGACGAGATCGCCGCTGCGTTCGAGCGCGTGGATGCCAATCGCGAAAAACGGATCATCACCTACTGCGGCGGCGGCATCTCCGCCACAGTGGATGCGTTTGCATTGAAGTTGATCGGATACGAGAACGTCGCCGTCTACGACGGCTCGATGTCCGAATGGGCGAGCGATCCGCTACTACCGCTGGTCACCGGCGCAAGACCCTGATCGGTGGCCGAGCGCGTCACCGATCCCGGTACTGTGGTGTCCGCTTGTCCAGGAATGCGCCCACCCCTTCGCGCATGTCACCCGTCTGAGCCACGAGGATCTGCTGACGATCTTCCATCGCGATGACGGCTTCGAGGCTGCCCGCATCGACGCTCATGTTCAGACACTCTTTCGTCAGGCGCACACCGACCGGCGAATTCCCCAGAATCTCGTTGGCAAGCGTACGTCCCGTTGCGGCCAGTTCATCCTGCGCCACCACCTGCGACACCAACCCCACACTCTGGGCGCGCTGCGCATCGATGAATCGTCCCGTCAGCAGCAGCTCTGATGCCAGTGCGCTGCCCACCAGGCGCGGCAGAAAATACGACACACCGACGTCACAGGCGGTCAGCCCGATGCGGATGAAGGCTGCGTTCATCCGGGCTGCCGGCGCCGCGATGCGTATATCGGATGCCAGCGCCAGTGCAAATCCGCCGCCGCTGGCTGGACCATTGATCAATGCAATGATCGGTTGCGGCGCGCGACGCATGCGCATGACGATCTCGCTGACGCGGCGCTGCACGCGCAGTCCCGCCACCGCCCCCTGTTCGCCGTCATCGCGTTCCTCCTTCAGATCCAGCCCGGCACAAAAGCCACGCCCCGCCCCCGTGAGCACGACGACCCGTACGGAATGATCGGTGTAGAGACTGCCGAAGTAGTGCTGCAGTTCCAGCATCATGGTCCGGCTCATGGCATTGAGCGCGGTGGGCCGATTCAGTGTGAGCCAGTCGATTGCGCCTTCCTTTTCGACGATCAGTGTCGCGTACGACCCATCGGCATTCACGCGGGGCGCATATAACTCATCTGACATCGCTGTTCTCCCATTCGATCGCTGCGTACGAGTTGCTAGCCTTCTCATCACACGGAAGTCGCGCAGTGGTCAGGGATGACCTTCCTGCATCGCGACACAACCGTAGCTGACGCGGCGAAGTTTGCCTGGGAAAGCACTGCGGCACGAGCGCACGTAGTTTCCGCAGTGCTCGCGCGGAGTGGGTCCGCTACACTGCCACACTTCAATCCCAGCTGGAGCCGCCGCGTGTCGATTGATTCCGTGAATGACGATCTTGCCCGCCTCGAACGCGACGTCCGCGCGTTATCCAAGGATGCCGGGCGCCTGCTGGGCGATGTCGCCGGCCAGACCGATACGCTGCGAGAGGAAGCACTCGCCGCCGAATTCATCGTCACCGGAGAGGCCATCGAGAATGTCGGCAACTTCCTCAATGCCCTGTCCGAGCTGCGCGATATTCAGAAGCAGCAGCTGCGCACTTTCTTCGAGGATCAGCGCGACACCATCAAAGCGCTCAGCCAGCTACGCTCCCCCACCGAACTGGTGCAGATCGGCATCGAGCATTGGGGGCGACGCGCGACGCATGTGGCGGACGGCATCGGAAAGAGCGTCACGGTGCTCACGAACGAAGGCCGCGCCTTCACCAATACGTTGGTGGAAATGTGGAACCCGTTCATCGAACTGGTGCGTCGCGACTGGGCTCGTTGAGACTGGTGCGGCGCCAGCTGTGCCGGGTCAGATCTGCCTCGCCCGTCCGGCCCAGTACGGCGCGCGTACCAGCCGTCGCTGAATCTTGCCGCTGGACAGCCGCGGCAGTTCGGTGACGAAATCAATGGAGCGCGGCGTCTTGAACGCTGGCAAGCGCGAACGCGCGAATGCGATCAGCTCGGCGGCGAGCGCATCATTGGGCACATGACCCAAGTCGAGTTGCACCACGCTCTTCACCTCCTCACCCCATTCCTCGTTCGGGACGCCGATGGTGCAGACATCAAGCACGGCCGGGTGATCCAGCAATTGTGAGTCGATCTCTTGCGGGTAGATGTTCACGCCGCCCGAGATGATCGTCTCGGCATTGCGGCCGTTTAGAAACAGATAGCCGTCCGCGTCGAGATAACCCATATCACCCAGCGTGAACCAGTCGCCGCGGTAGCTCTGCGCGGTCTTCTCCGGCGCCTTGAAGTATTCGAAACGCCCAACCTGCGGCGCCTTGAAGTAGATGGTACCGGTCACACCCTGGGCGACTTCGTTGGCGTCGTCGTCGACTATGCGTGTCCCTTCCGGTGTGGGAGATCGGCCCACAGTGCCTGGCTTCGCCAGCCATTCCTGCGGGGTGACGAAGAAATTGCCACCGCCCTCGGTAGCCGCGTAGTACTCGTACACGATGGGACCGAACCATTCGATGATTGCCTGCTTTTCGTGCACCGGGGTGGGCGCGGCGCCGTGCAGCAGGAAACGCAGACTCGATGTGTCGTAGCGGCGACGCACTTCTTCCGGCAGATGCAACAGCCGATGAAACATCGTCGCCACCATATGCGTATGCGTCACTTTGTGCGTTTCGATCAGCCGTAGTGTTTCCTGCGCATCCCATTTGTCCATCAACACCACACCAACACCCGCGTTGAGGGGAGCAGCAATGTTGAATGCCAGGGGCGCCGCGTGATAGGCCGGGCCCGTGCACAGGCACAAATCCTGATGCAGATCCCACGCCGCCGCCATCTGAGATGCGGAGCGCGCCACCGGTTGCTGACGTCGGAATACGCCCTTCGGCCGGCCGGTGGTACCCGACGTGTAGAGCATCTGCGTGCCCCGAACCGGGTCTTCGATATCGTGTGTGGCGAGCCCCGCCAGCGCCGAGTCGAATTCGAGAAAGCCGGGCGCGCTTCCACCGGCCATCAGCTTGACGCGCACATCGGGTGCGTGCGTCAGCGCCTCGACACCGGTTGCCAGGGATCCGTCGTACACCACCGCGCGCGCTTCGCAATCGTTGATCACATAGCCCGCTTCTTCGGCGGTGGAATGAAAGTTCACGGGCGTAAAGCGCAGCCCGCTGCGCAACGCCGCGAGATGGGTCTCGATGAACGCGGGCCGATTCTTCAACACCACGGCAATTGCATCGCCCTGGCGCAGGCCGTGCTCGCGGAAAAGACGCGCGAGCTGATTGATGCGCGCATTGAGTTCGCCAAAGGTGCGGTTGCCGAATGGCGAGGCGACAGCCAGGCGGTCGGGGTGTCGCGCCGCCACGTGCGCCACGACCATGCCATGTTCCGCCGCGGCTTCCAGTTCCTGCGCTTGTGTCGGTTCCTGCGCCATCTCTCCCCCTGTTACTGCCATGCAATCCGCACCCGCGGCGATGATGCGCAAATTCGGTCTGTGCGCACAAGGGCAACTCGATCGCCACTTCAGCGCGTCAGCGCGGTCACGCTAGAATCGTTCGGCATCGTTTTGTGACTGGGACAACCGCCGATGAACTCTCCTGCATACCAGGTGGCGATGCTGTGGGCCGGTGACGCCGAGGCGCGCCGCACGATGGAACTCGATCAAACGCGTCTCGCGGCGATTGCGCAGGCGCTGCGCGCGGTCGGCATCACGCCGCAAGCGGCCGTGTACAGCGACGACTTTGTCGATGAGGTGCGGGATCAGTTGCTGCAACTCGATGGGGTACTCGTCTGGGTTGATCCGATCGTCAACGGCCGTGACCGAACGGTGCTCGATGCCTTGTTGCGCGAAGTGTCGGATGCCGGCGTCCTTGTCAGCGCACATCCCGATCTCATCTTGAAGATGGGCACGAAGGAAGTGCTGTACCGGACGCGTGACATGGGTTGGGGGAGTGATACGCGGATTTATCGGACACCCGATGCGCTGCGCACGCAGCTGCCGGTCTCGCTGGCACGGGGCGAGCCACGCGTCCTGAAACAGTATCGCGGCAACGGTGGCAACGGCGTGTGGAAGGTCGAGCGGTCGAACAACGCCGATGTGCGGGTGCGCCATGCTCAGCGCGGCAGCGTCGAGGAAGTGATGACATTCGACGCCTTTCTCACGCGCTGCGAAGGCTATTTTGCGGGCGAGGGTCGAATAATCGACCAGGCGTATCAAGCGCGCCTGCCCGACGGCATGGTGCGCTGCTACCTCGTGCGGGACCGTGTCGCCGGATTCGGCGAACAGTTGATCAACGCGCTGCTCCCCGCACCTGCCGGTGCGCCACCTGCGGACGCACCATCACCGGGTCCGCGGCGCTACTTTCCACCGTCGCGCGAGGATCTCCAACGGCTGCGCGCGAGGACGGAAACCGATTGGGTGCCGGCGCTGTGCCAGACCCTTGCGATTGAACCGGCGACGCTCCCAATCATCTGGGATGCGGACTTCCTGTACGGTCCAAAGGATGCTGCCGGTGACGACACATATGTGCTGTGCGAGATCAACATCAGCGCGGTGTATCCTTTTCCCGATGATGCGTTGCTGCCGTTGGCGCGCGAGACGCTGGCACGACTCACGGCGCGACACACGCTCTGACCACCATAGTGGATTGCCCCATGGCACATGTAATTCACCTGTATTAGTATCCTGGCCTCACTCGAAAACACGCGCGGCACGATCCATTCGTGCCACAAACGCGGCCGAGCACTGCGCTAACACGACGGGGGCGATATGGACCTAGGCATTTCGGAGCGGGTCAAGCCGCTACGCAACGACATTCTGGAATTCATCGACGAGCACATCGTTCCCAACGAACGCGTGTACGTGGAACAGATTAGCGAAGGGGAGCGCTGGACCGCTACGCCGATCATGGAAGAGCTGAAGGCGCACGCGAAAAAGCGCGGCCTGTGGAACTTTTTTCTTCCGCATTCAGAGCGCGGCGCCGGCCTGAACAATCTCGACTATTCGCATCTCGCCGAAATCATGGGGATGTACCCCATGTCCTCAGAGATCTTCAATTGCGCGGCACCCGATACCGGCAACATGGAAGTGATCGAGCGCTACGGCACCGAAGAACACAAAGAGCGTTGGTTGAAGCCGCTGCTCAACGGCGAGATCCGCTCCGCGTTCTGCATGACGGAGCCGCTGGTTGCTTCCTCGGACGCAACCAACATTGCCCTCGAGGCAACGCTCGATGGCGATGAGTGGGTGCTGAACGGGCAGAAG
>JAQBCT010000377.1:0-6782 GCA_032124855.1 Gammaproteobacteria bacterium | reverse complement strand
CCCAGACGGCGAATGGAACAGAGGCGACCGCCAAGTCAGTTGGCGCGCTGGCCGAAATGGCCAACGAAATGCGCGTCTCGGTCGAGTTCTTTAAGCTGCCGGGTGAAGCGAAGGCGCGCTGAAATTCGCCTGCACGATCGTGGGCGAATGGATCGCGACCACTGTGGGCACTGACTGGATAGAAGAATGACCGAAGGCCGCGAACACTTCGCGCTCGACTGGATCAAGCGGGAAATCGAAGAAACGCTGAAGGCCGCGCGCCAGGCGCTTGAGGCCTATGCAGAATCCGACCGCGATGAAACCCGGATGCGCGCCTGCCTGACGAGTCTGCATCAGGTACACGGGACGCTGCTGATGCTGGAGCTCACCGGCGTCACGCTGCTGTCGGACGAAATGGAGCAGCTCGCCCAGGCCATGTTGGGCGGCTCGATCAAGGATACGAACGCTGCACAACAACTGCTCATGCAAGGCATTCTGCAGCTGCCGGCATTTCTCGATGAGATTCAGAAAGGCGTACCGGACTCACGCCGCGCGGTACTTCCGCTGGCCAATGAGTTTCGCACTATGCGTGGCGAAGCGTTGCTCGATGATCCGGGTGGACGCGCCCGGGCGGGCTTGCAGGCTGCACCAAGCCCGGATGCGCTGCGCCGGTTCGACGACATCGATGGCGTTGAAAAGGCCCGACGTATCCGCGCGGCCTATCAACAGGTACTGCTGTCGGTACTGAAGGGCGAGAACCGCCGCCAGGCGCTGGCGACGCTGGCCAAGGTGGCGATCGGTCTCGAACGCATCTGTGACCAAACGCCGCTCACCTCGTTGTGGCGCGCATTCTCCGCCTACGTCGCGGCATTGGCGGAGAGCGATTCGGAATTTACCAGCGACGTTGTTCGCCTGCTACGTCGCGTTGATGCAGAGATCAAGGCGCTGGCCCAACACGGCGCGGAAGCGCTCACCCGTCCATTGTCCCTGGATCTCGTCAAGCAACTCGTGGATGCCGCCCGCAGTCACGGCAACGACAATCAGGACATCAAACAGATTGCTGACGCAATCGAGGCCGCACCGCCCGAGGAACGCGTCGGAGTCTCGAAGCGCGAAGCCATCCAGACCGCGGCTGCAGCACTGCGAGAAGAGCTGGCGACGGTGAAGGATGCGCTGGATCTGTTCGTGCGCAGCGATCATCGCACGGGGGAAGCATTGCTGCAGCTCGCTGCGCCCCTCAAGCAGATTGGCAGTACTCTGTCGATTCTCGGCTTCGAAAGTTCGCGTGCAGTTGTCGGCGATCAGGTCGAGGCGATCAGCCTGGCCGCAAGCAAGAGTGCGTTCGACGACGCGCTGCTCCTGGGTGTTGCATCCGCATTGTTGCAGGTGGATGAAAACCTGGCAGGCATTGCACGCCAAGGGCCATCGATGGCCGGGTCCAGCGAAGCTTCCGCGATCATTGGGCACGCCCAGGTTGCAGTGCTCGGTGAGGCGAGGATCGGGCTCGAGCAAGTCAAACAGTCGGTCGTAGATTACGTATCAGCACAGTGGGATGCGAATCGTCTGGCCGAAGTGCCGGCGCTGTTGGCCGCGGTCAAGGGTGCGCTGGCCATGGTACCGCTGCCCAAACCCGCCGAACAGTTGCAGCGCTGCATCGCATACGTGCAGAACGAATTGATGGCGGGCCACGCGCCCGACTGGACCACGTTGGATGCATTTGCCGATGCGATCAGCGGCATCGATTATCACCTGGAGCGCCTGTGCGACAACACGACGCAGCCTGGCGATGAAATTCTCAATCTCGTCGAACACAGCCTGGAGCAGCTCGGCTATGGCGTTGAAAGCGCTCGCATGCCGCGAGCCAAGGAAGAAACCCGGCTGCCATCGCCGGCGCGCGTCACCGCCGCGCCGCAAGTGGTCGATATCGTGCGTCAAGCGCGCGAAATAGCAGCAGCGCCGGCCAAATCCGAAACTGCCTCCGCGAGCGCGCCGTTCGAATTGCTTGTTGAAGATCTCGACGAGCCGGCAGCGGCGCCCGTCAGTGTTGATGATGTCGATGACGACGCGTTCGACCTGGGTAACGCACAGTTCGACGAGGAAGAAACTTTCGAGTCAGTCTCGCCGACGGTATCGCCGCCCTCGTCGCCGGCACGTGATACGCAAGCGGACGAGCATGATGGAGACGTTGTGCTGGCCGAACACGACAGCGACGATGCCGAGCCATTCGTTGCGCTGCGGCCAGTCCGCGCGATCGTCGCTGATGCGCCGAGCGGCGTGGACGACGACATACTCGAAATCTTCATTGAGGAGGTCAGTGAAGTCCTCGACAGCATCGATAGCTGGTTGCCGCTTTGGGCGGCTGACTTCGGTAACGAGGAAGCCCTGGCCGAAGTGCGGCGCGCGTTCCATACCCTCAAAGGTAGTGGCCGCATCGTTGGCGCGAACGTCATCGGTGAGCTGGCGTGGTCCATCGAAAATATGCTCAATCGCGTGATGGACGAAACACTCGCGCCGAGCGCGCAGATTGCGATGGTCGCGCGCGAGGGTCGCGAAGCCATCCCCGCGCTGCGCGATGCATTCGAACAGCGCCGCCCCGCCCCGGAGGGCGTCGTTGCCTTGGTGATGGAGCGCTCCGACGTGTTGGCTTCGGGCGGCAAGCTCGAGGAGATTGCCGAAGAGATCATCGCCCTGGCGCCACTGATAGTCGCAGCGCCGTCGATGCCGCTGGCATCCGCCGAGGAAGTCGAACTGCCGTCAGTAGAAGTCACCGAGCTGCCCGGCGATACGTCGGCTGACGATGCAGAAACGTTCGCACTGTTCGAGCAGGAAGCCGAGCAGCATCTCAGTGTGCTTGAGGCGCGCTTCGTCCGTGCCGATGCCATCGACAGCGAAGCACTCAACGATGAAGCCGTCCGGGCGTTGCATACGCTGCGTGGCAGCGCGTCCATGGCCGGAATAGACAGCGTCGCCCGAATTGCCGGTCCCCTTTACCAGGTCGTCCGCGAAGCTCGAGATCGCGGCGCGGCGATAGGTTTGGATATCGTAGATTTCGTGCAGCAAGGCGTATTTGCGCTGCGTCGCGCAGTCAACGCACTCACGCACGGCAGCCTGCCGCGTGAAGACATCGCTTCCTTCGAATCTGAATCACAACGGCTCATGGCCGGCCTCGAGATTGCTGGTACCTCGGCGTCGTCGCTCCTGCACCTGGAAGGTGCGCCCGTGTTGCTTGGTGCGGCGGAGTTCCTAACGGGCTGGCACGGTGGCGCGATGGATCTGGGCGCGCTGTCGGACATCGTTGCGGCACTGCATGAACTGCGCAATGAAGCTGAGAGCCAGGGCCAGCGCCCCATCGCAAATTTGTGCGACGCGTTGATCGAAGCGTATGAACGATTCGAAGACCAGTCGTTGCCGGACGCGGCGTACGACGCATTCGCGCAAGGCCACGAGCGCCTGCTGGAGATGTTCGACGCCATCGCCGCCGAGCAACAGCTCGCCGAAGCGACGCCAGAGATCGCGTCGTTGGCGTCGGCGCGTGTGACGGAAGCTGCCGAAGAAGTATTGGATCTCAGCGAGCCGGGTGATGTGCCCGCGACCTCTGCCACCGTGGTCGAGTTCCCGGCGTTTGTGCGACCCGCGGCGCCCCAGGTCGCGCCGGATACCGCGCCCCAGGTGAGGCCGGCTGCGCCCACTCCAGAAGTTCCGGAATCGGACGTGCCATTGTTGGAAGAGCGTATCGAGGTACCCGCCGCGGCCAGCGCCGAGGCAGCTGGGCCTGTAGCGAGCAGCACCGAACGCGCGCCTGTGACGCTGCCCGCCGATGCGGATCGCGAACTTCTCGAGATCTTCTTCGAAGAGGCCGATGAATTGCTGGAGGCCATGGATAACAGCATCCATGCCTGGATGGCGACACCGGATAACGGTCTGCATCTTGAGAATCTGCTGCGCGCGTTGCACACATTGAAGGGGGGCGCCCGTCTGGCCGGGCTGACTGGGCTGGGCGATGAAGCACACGCCTTTGAATCATTCCTGATTAGTGTGCAGGGCAAGAGTGCGCTGCCGGCCAGATTCTTCGAAGCATTGCAGACGCGCCACGATGAAGCCACGGAGACGGTCGCCGATCTGAAGGCGGCGGCTGCGCGTGAACAGACAGGTGAGATTGCGCCGGTGGTCGTCAAGGCCCCTGCAGCACAGCCTGCATCGATCGAGTCGGCGGCCCCGCGAGCGGCGCCACCGCCGGCCATCGCGCCGGTTGCCGCGGTGCAGAACGAGCCCGTGGCGCAATCGACACGGGTTACCCCGATTGCTGCGCGAGCGCCGACCGATTCGGACGAGGAAGCGATAGACGACGACGCGCCGAAGCGCCGCGCCACCCCATCGGCCGACGTACGCGAACAGGTGCGCGTCTCGGCTGCGCTGCTCGAACAACTGGTCAATCTGGCCGGCGAGTCCAGCATCATTCGCTCACGCGTCGAACAGGGGATGAATGATTTCAGCACATCGCTGGAGGAGATGGAGACGACCATCGAGCGCGTGCGTGAACAGTTGCGTCGCCTCGAGATAGAAACGGAAACCCAGGTGCTGTTTCGTCAGGAGTCGACACAGGGCAGGGACTACGAAGAGTTCGACCCGCTGGAAATGGACCGCTACTCGCAGCTGCAGCAGCTGTCGCGCTCGCTTTCAGAAAGCGCATCCGACATGTTGGTGTTGAAGGAGACGCTGGCATTCAAGGCACGTGAGGGAGAGACGCTGTTGCTGCAGCAGGCCCGCGTGAACACGGAACTGCAGGAAGGTCTGATGCGCACCCGCATGGTGCCGTTCAGCCGCCTGCTGCCGCGCCTTCGCCGCACCGTTCGACAGGTGGGACGCGACCTGAACAAGGAAGTGGACTTCCACGTATTCAACGCAGAAGGCGAACTCGATCGCAACGTGCTCGAACGCATGGTGCCGCCACTGGAACATATGCTACGCAATGCCGTGGATCATGGCATCGAGACGGCCGCGGTGCGGCGCGGCTACAGCAAACCGCCGTCTGGGCGCATCGATCTGCGCTTGTCGCGCGAGGCTGGCGACGTCGTCATCGAGATCGCCGACGACGGCGCTGGCATTGATATTGAGACGGTGCGCGCCAAGGCGGCGGAGCGCGGTCTGATGGCTGCCGATGCGCGCCTGCGCGACGATGAAATTCCGCAGTTCGTGCTCGCCCCGGGATTCAGCACGGCCAAGTCCGTCACCCAGATCTCCGGCCGCGGCGTGGGGATGGATGTGGTGGCGAGCGCGGTGAAACAGTTGGGCGGCAGCATCAACATCACCTCGATTCCCGGCAAAGGCACCCGCTTCACTGTGCGGTTGCCATTCACGGTCTCGGTGAACCGTGCGCTGATGGTATCCATCGGCGAAGACCAGTATGCGGTGCCGCTGAATACGATTGAGGGCATCGTGCGTGTATCGGGCGCGGAGCTTGCGCGCCTCTACGAACCCGATGGCGGCGGCTTCGAATATGCGGGCGTGCCGTATCGGGTGCGCTATCTGGGCAGCTTCATTGGTCGTGAATATGTGGCGCTGACGGACCGTACGTCGGTGCCAGTGGTGCTGGTGCGCTCCGGCGATCGCGCGGTTGCGGTGCATGTCGATAGCGTACAGGGCAGCCGTGAAATCGTGGTAAAGAGCCTCGGGCCTCAGTTTGCCGGTGTTGGCGGCATCTCGGGCGCCACCATTCTGGGTGATGGCAGCGTGGTGGTGATTCTCGATCTGGTGGCGCTGATTCGTGCCCAGGCTGCGCCACACGTGAGTAACGGATCCGCAGCGGCGGAAATCGACCGACCGACATCGGTGATGGTGGTGGATGACTCCGTCACGGTGCGCAAGGTGACGTCGCGCCTGCTCGAACGTCAGGGTATGGACGTGATGGTCGCCAAGGATGGTGTGGAAGCCATGGCACTGCTGCAGGAGCGTCGCCCAGACATCATGTTGCTCGATATCGAAATGCCGCGGATGGACGGCTTTGAAGTGGCGCGCCAGATCCGCCACGACGAACGTCTTTCCAAGCTGCCAATCATCATGATCAGTTCGCGCACCGGTACCAAGCATCAGGAACGCGCCGCCGAGTTGGGCGTGAATCGATTCCTCGGCAAGCCGTTCCAGGAGAACGAGCTGCTTGCCACGATCGAAGAACTCGTAAACTAGAGATCAATCGATGGCAGCAGCATTGGCAATGGATCAGAAGGAGCTGGCTTGCGTAATCATTCCGCTGGCGGATGCGCATCTGCTGCTGCCCAATGTATCGGTCGCGGAGATTCTGCCGTGGCGCCGCGTCAAGCCGATGCGCGACGCGCCGCCGTGGTGTCTGGGACTGCTCGGCTGGCGCGGCGAGTCGCTGCCTGTCATTCAATTTGAAACGCTCAATGGCGCTCGCGCCGATGTTGCGGGTGGCCGCGGCCGTTGCCTGCTGGTCATGAATCGCGCACGGCACGCCAAAGGCCGTGCGTTCTATGCGCTTGCGGCGGCCGGATTGCCGCGCATCGTGCACCTCACCGACGACGATGTGCAGAATCAGGCAGTGCGCCTGGGGCCCGCCGAAGTCGCATCGCTGAAAGTGGGCACGGAAACGGCGGTGGTGCCGAATCTGTCATTCATCGAAGAACAGATCGCCACCCTCACTAGCGATTGATCGAAGCTGAATCCACACCCGTGGTAGTGGGGCATTTGGTGCCAGGCACCAAACGCCCCCCCAGAACAGACGCCAGCAACAAGGCGGCAAAAGGTGCCAGGCACCAAATGCCCCACCGAGGGTGCCCCCCAACCCC
>JAQBCT010000376.1:0-53181 GCA_032124855.1 Gammaproteobacteria bacterium | reverse complement strand
CGGCGCCGTGGGGCTGCCGGACCCCGCGGTGCCGCTGGTCCCCGCGCGCTATCGCGCCTTCATCCAACGTGGGGGGCTTTGGGTGCCGGCCCCCAAAGCCCCCACCCCCTGCGTAGCTGCCGGGCGGCTGACGTTCAACGGCGCGGGTAGCCATACGCTGGCGATCTATCACGATGACGACACGATGAACGATCTGTCGGCCGGATCAGGCGTGGTGATGCCGCTGGATTTCGATACACGCTATCTGTCCGACAACACGCCGGCGCTGTTCATCGCGACACCGATTCTGAAGCGCTACGACGCGCTGCGCGCGCCGGGTGATCCCGCCGCCGTCGATTTGCTGCAGTGGTGGGATCCGAACCGCCGGCAGTTGTATTTCATCTACGGCGGTTACTGGAAAGCGCGCTTTGTATCACCGCCTGGCGTGCCCGAGGCGCTTTACCACAGCACCAATCAGGAGCCGGTGACGACCTCTCACTCGGTACATCTGGCTGTGGATGACTATATGTTTCTACGCCCCACCCAGAGCGAACACGTGATGCTGCAGTTCGGCGATCTGCTGGTGGTGGACGATGGCGTCATCGTCGATCGCTGGCCGGTATTCCAGGAAACCGGCTGACGGCTCAGCCCAGCCGCGTGCGCAGGAAGTCCACCATCCGGTCGATGGCGCGGCGCGCATCTGGAAATACTTCTTCCATCTGCACGAAGCCGTGCGGCATGTCTTCGTAGATGCAAAATTCATGATCGGTGCCGGCCGCCTTCAGTCGCGCCACCAGCGCGCGCGCATCTTCTATCAGCGGATCCATGGTGCCGCACAGCACATGGGCCGGTGGCAACTTTTCGGCGGCGTGGATGGGACTGACACGCCAGTCGCGCGTGAGGGCGTCACGATCGTGGCCGATGTAGGGACCGACCATCATTTCAACCATTTCGGCGCCGACCGGGGTTTCGCCGGCCATGTTCGCGAAATCGAGGGCCGCGTAAATCAGCAGCACCGCTTTGATGTCGACATCATCGGCCTCGCTCAATGCCGCGGCCGCCGCCGCGGTGAGATTGCCGCCGGCTGAATCGCCGCCCACTGCGAGGCGCGATGCATCGCCGGCGTAGTCGCGTGCATGCGCCGCCGCCCAGCGAATGGCGGCAACACAGTCATCGAATGCGCCGGGGAACGGATGCTCTGGCGCGAGGCGGTAGTGCACGTTGAATACGAGATAACCCGCCTGAGCAAAACGGAATCCCACGCGGCGGTGGGTTTTTGGACTACCCATGATCCAGCCACCGCCGTGCAGATATACCAGCACGGGGAACGGTCCCACGCCCTTCGGCACGTGCACATCCACGGTGAGCTGGCGGCCGCCGAAGGTGCCGATCACCACATCATCGTGGCTGGCGCCAATCTCGGGCAGGTCCGCGTTGCCCAGCTGCAACATGAAGGCATCGAGAACCTCGCGCATCTGCAGTGCATCGCGCGGCGGATTGTCGCGGAAGAGGTCGGCAATGAGATCGGTGGCTTCTGTCATGGTGTCCCGCAATGGGCGCCTTGATAGGCGACGGTGATTTATCTACGGTAAGGCAAAGCAGCGGAGCACGCCATGCAGCAAGCCGAACAAATTCGCGTCATCAAGCAGCTGATGTCGCATCTCGACAACGGCACCAATGTGGATGCGGGCAGGCAACTGCTCAACCCCGTGAAGAGCTACACCGACCCAGACGTCGCCCACCAGGAATGGGGCGCATTCTTTCAGCAATACCCCCAGCTGTTGGGCTTGTCCGCCGATCTGCCCGAGCGCGGCTCGTTCTTCACATCGGATGCACTGGGCAAGCCGGTGCTGTGCACGCGAAACAAGGAAGGTGTGTTCCACGCATTCCTCAACGTCTGTCGACATCGCGGCACGATTGTCGAAGCGGCACCACGCGGAAAGAAGTCGCTGTTCAGCTGCCCGTTTCATGCGTGGGGCTACAGCAGCGACGGCGCGCTGGTGGCGGTGCCGAAAGAAGAGCAGTTCGGCGCCGTGGACCGCGCCGGCCATGGGCTTGTCGCATTGCCGGCCGTGGAGCGACACGGGCTGTTGTGGGCCAGTGCGAATCCGGATGGCGCGTTCGACATCGATGATCTGCTGGGGGATCTGGGGCCCGAGCTCGCCAGCTGGCGCCTGGACGAGGCCGTGCATCAGGGCGCCACCACGTTCAATACATCGATGAACTGGAAGCTCGCCATCGATACGTTCGGTGAGACATACCATTTCAATACGCTGCATCGCGACACGCTCGCCGAATTCACGTACGGCAACTGCCAGACGTACGACACGTTTAAGCGGAACCACCGCATGATGTTGTGTTCGCGCAGCATCGACCTGTTGCGCAATCTGCCCGAGAGCGAATGGCATGTGTTGAAGGCAACCATCCCGGTGTACTACATATTTCCGAATGTTCAACTCATCTTCGGTCGCGGTGGACCGACCCTGGTGCGCGTGTATCCACGCGGCGCGAATCCGCACCAGAGCTTTTCTGAGATCGGCTTCTACTCGCACGAAGGCATGCGCAACGCAGGCGCGAGCGACGGTGAGGACGTATCCGAGCGAACGCTGCAAGCCCGCGCGGAGGGCTTCGCCGATGTCATCCAGAAGGAAGACTACGCCGCCGCAGCCAGCGCGCACCGAGGCGCCGTTTCGGGCGCCAACGAGTTCGTTGTGTTTGGTCGTAATGAGCCCGCGCTGCACCACTATCACAACACCTACCGGGACGCGCTGGGAATGCCACCGCTCACTGCTGCCTAGGCAGGCTATCTGGCCGCGGCCGTGCTGACGCTGCTCGAAGCCAATCTGCGCACGACGCTGCCGCTGGCACGAATCGTTGCGCAGGCGTTGCCCGGGTGCGAAGACATCACACTCGGCCTGATCGACCCGGCGTTCCCCACCGGCCCACTGCCGGCCGAAGTGATGCGCGACGTAATCGCAAACCCTGCGTACTGGGCATTCTGCTGGGGCAGCGGATTGGGACTAGCCCGACTGCTTAATGAGCACCCGCAGTGGGTGGCCGGCAAAACCGTGCTGGACCTTGGATGCGGGTCCGGCGTAGCCGCGATTGCGGCGGCGCGCTACGGTGCTGCCCGCGTGATCGCCTGCGATAACGACCCGCTGGCGAGGAGCGCGACGCGTATCAATGCGGCACTCAACCGTGTGGAGCTGGATGTGGTTGCGCAACTCAGCGACGTCGTCGGCCGGGTAAATCTCGTGCTGCTATCCGACGTGCTGTACGACGCAGCCAATCTGCCATTGCTGGATGAAGTGCACGCGCGTTTCAGCAATGTGCTCGTCGCCGACTCACGGATTCGAGCCATCACCGATTGTCGGTATCGCTGCATCGCCGAGATCGAGGCGCGCACTTTCCCGAACCTCGGCGAATTCGATGAGTATCGAATGGTGCGGTTGTTTCTGGCGGGTGGGTTGTGATGGCTGGACCGCTGAAACTGGACGGGGTGCCGGCCGAGCTGCGCGCGCGCTACCTCGACTCACTCCCCGAGCCGCAGGAAATGTTCGTGGAAAATCTGGTTGCGAATGGGACGGTCTGGCAGCTGAGCGACGGCGGCTACGCAGTGGTCAATGGCACCTCATTGGTTGGGTTTTTTACCCCGTCAAACAGCGACACCGTCGAGCTGCTGGCGCAGGTCATGCGGGCGAGCGGCGCGGTGCAAGTGATGTGCAAATCGTTCGACCGACAGCTGCTGGACGCGGCGTTGCCGCACAGCAGAGGAGTTCGCACCACCGGGCTGCTGTTCCGACGGATCGCCCAGGATGGTTATTCACCTCGACCGGATTGCGCGATCCGGCCGGGCGATGACGATGACGCAGAGGCGATCATGGCTTTCGATGACGGGTTTTTCGACGGCGCCGACGAGGTGCGCAAATTCGCGGCAATCAACGGGCTGTTCGTTCTGAAATCGCACGACGCGATCGTTGGCTGTGGCGTCGCAAAGCGCGTTATTCCAGGCCGGCCAGCGGTGGATATCGGGATGCTCGTGGCGCCTGCACATCGTCGTGGGGGATACGGCGCGCATATCATCGCGTTTCTGAAGGACCATACGCTTCGTAGCGGCCTGCGCCCGATCTGTGGATGCGCGTTCGATAACATCGGCTCCCAACGCACCTTGCACAACGCGGGATTCAGAAGCGATCACGCTCTGCTTAGAATCGACTATCGCCAGTAACGGGAAAATACTCCATGCGTCCCATTCGAGACGAGATCGAAGCCCTGCAGCAGAACGGTATCACCGGTGTAGCAATGCCGCGCTGGCCAGATCCAAAAGTGATTCCCCTGTGGTTCGGCGAGGGCGATGTGCCGACGCCGGCGTTCATTCGTGACGCAGCCAAAAGTGCGCTGGATGGGGGCGACACGTTCTATGTGAACACACGGGGCCGCAAAGAATTGCGCGACGCCATCAAGGTATATCTGGACTCGCTGTACGGAATCGACGTGCATCCAGATCGCATCACCGTGCCGGGATCCGCGATGCTGGGTGTCACCATTGCGGCGCAGCTGGCGCTGTCGCGGGGCGATCATGGTCTGATCGTGTCGCCGCACTGGCCGAATATCGAAACCGTGTTTCGCGTCACCGGGGCGGAACTGTCGTGCGTGCGCCAACGCGAGACGGCGGAAGGCTGGGCATTGAACGCGGCCGAAATCACGGCGGCCGTGCGAACCAACACCCGCTGCATCTACGTGAACTCGCCCAGTAACCCCACCGGCTGGGTGATGGCGCGCGAGGAACAGCAGGCGCTGCTCGCGTTCTGCCGTGACCGCGGCATTCTGCTGCTGGCCGACGAGGTCTATCACCGCACGGTGTACGACGCCGATGCCGCACCGTCGTTTCTGTCGATCGCGCAGGACGACGATCCGCTGGTCGTGGTGAACGGTTTTTCGAAGGCGTGGGCGATGACAGGCTGGCGCATCGGCTGGATGGTCGCGCCAAAGCGGCTCGCGGTGCAGATGGCCGCGCTGTCGGAGTGTTTCAATACCGGCGCCACGGTGTTTGCGCAGGCCGGCGCTATTGCGGCGCTGCAAGGCGGTGAGGCCACGGTGCGCGCGCTGCGCACGCAGTACGAACGCGGCCGGCAGATTACGCTCGACGTCCTGAGTCAGGAGCCGTCGATTCGTCTGACACCACCGGTGGGTGCGTTCTATGCATTCGCACACATCGACGGGATGACATCATCGCGGCGTTTTGCCGAGCAGCTGCTCGAAAAATACGACGTGGGCGTGGCGCCTGGCTATACGTTCGGGCCCGACAACGAAACCCATATCCGCATCTGCTTCGCTCAGTCGCATGAGCGCCTCGCCCAGGGATTGCACCGGCTGGTGGCGTTCGTGCGCGAACAATCCGGGCGGTGAACCCGATGGGTGTCCCTGCCAAAAGGCGCCTGCCAAAAGGTGCCTGGCACCAAATGGCCGATGGGACAACGGTTGCCTGGCGCCAAATGGCCGGAGAATGGGCGGTGGGGAAAAAGGTGCCTGGCACCTTTTGCCCCACCCTCGCGTCAGGGGTGCGTCGCGGTCAGCACGCCGGTGAGAACGGCGGTGGGGGCGGCGCCCTGCGCGGAATCGTTGTACAGGCCCGCGGTCATCGCGACGATCAGATTGTGGGATGGAACCACCCAGATGCGCTGCCCGCCATTGCCGATGCCGGCGAACCACGCCGGCTCGCTGCCACATCCCGCGCTGAGCCACCACAGATAGCCGAACTGGAGCGGGCAGGTTGCATCGCTGTCGGGCACGTCGATGTGTGGGGTGGTGGATGACGCAACCCAGTCTTCAGAGACGATCTGCCGGTCACCGCTGCGACCACCGTGCAGCATCAGTTCCCCGATGCGGCCCATGTCCCGCGATGTCAGGCGCAATCCGGAGGCGGCGCGGGGAATGCCCCCCGCGGTCCGCGTCCATTCGAAGCGCGTGATACCCAACGGCCCGAACAACTTCTCTTTCGCGTAGACCTCAAGGGGCGTATGCGTCGCGCGCGTGATGATCGCGCCCACCAGCGCCACGTCGCCGCCGGAGTAGTTGAACCGCGCGCCCGGCGGCTGGTCGATCGGCTGGGACAGGACATGGGCGTACAGATCCGGCGCAATTTCCATCGCGATCTCGGAATTGCGGGCATCCGAATAGGGATAGGTGCGCTCGTCCCAGTGCAGACCGGATGACATCGTCAGCACGTCGCGCAGGCGAATGCGCATGCGATCGGGTGTGCGCAGCGCCGGATACTCGGGGAAGTAGTCGAGCACGGGCGCATCGAGATCGCCGATCGCACCTTCTCCGACTGCGATGCCGAACAGAATCGAAACGACGCTCTTCGTCACGGAGCGCACATCGTGCAGCGTAGTCGCGGCGAACTGGACAGCGGGCAACGCGATCGGGCCGCGCGGCCCGATCGTTTCGTCGTCGCCCGCGAAATACCATTCGGTAATCGTTTGGTCGTTCCGCACGACCAGCACGCTGTGAACGCCCGCGGCGTCACCCGAACTGATCTGTTCTTGTAGCCGACCGAGCGCGGCGTCATCCCAATCGGCGGACTGCGCGACCATTGACCCAACCCATAGCAAGAGCGCTGCAGCGCGGGCGAACAATCCTACGTTCAGACTGAAAATCCTTCCTCAGCGATCGGTAACGTGCGAATGCGATGGCCGCTTGCGCTGTAGATCGCGTTGCATACGGCGGGTGCGAGCGGCGGCAGCGCCGGTTCGCCCAACCCAGTGGGTGGGAAATCACTGGCGATAAAGTGCACGTCCACCTGCGGTGTGTGCGGCATGCGCAGTAGCGCGTACTGATCGAAATTCTGCTGCTCGATGCGACCATTCTCGATCGTGATCTTCTGCGCGAGCATCGTGGATAAACCATCCACCACCGAACCCTGGCACTGGTTCTCCGCCATGCTGAGATTGACGATGGGACCGACATCGGCCACCACGGTCACCCGATGCACCTTGATCTTCTTGTCAGATGAGACACTGACATCGGCCACTTCGGCAATGTGCCCTGCATGGCTGAAGTAGAACGCAAGCCCCAGCGCGCGCCCCTGCGGCATGGGTTGTCCCCAACCGGCGCGCTGCGCCGCCAGTTTGATCACCGCTGCGGCGCGGCCCGTGTGCACCGACCATAAGTTACCTTCCTCAAACCAGCGCGGCTCGCCGAATACTTCAAGCAGGAACTCCAGGTGATCGCGCTTGGCTGCCACAGCCATCTCATGCAGAAAACTCTGTACCACGAAGCTGTAGACATTCGATCCGGGCGCGCGCCACGCACCGCACGGCGTATCCCACGCGAGACTCGTCTGGGTGAGGCGATAGTTGGCGAGCATGGGACTTGGGAAAATCTGATCCGACATGCCACCGCCAGACACGAGTGCACCATCGCGGGCGAATGTCACGAAGTGCTGCTGCCACGCGGACAGTTTGCCGGCCGCGTCCACCGCACCCTTCAATTCGTGAAAGCCGCCCGCGCGGAAGAAGTCGTGATTCATATCGTCTTCCCGCGTCCATTGCAGCTTCACCGGCGCGTCCACGCGTTGCGCGATCGCCGCCGCCTCGCACATGGAGTCGTTCGTCAGCCGCCGGCCGAAGCCGCCGCCCGCGCGCGTCTGATGCACGGTGACTTTATCGGGTGCAATGCCAAGCGTGGCTGCCACGCTCGCAAGGCCGCGCTGCGGCGTCTGCGTTGGCGCCCACAGTTCGATGGAACCGTCGCGGAACCAGGCCGTGCAATTCTGCGGCTCCAGCTGCGCATGCGAGGCGAAGGCATAGCGGTAGTGCGCTTCGCGCGTCACCGGCGCCGCCGCGAACGCGGCATCGACCTGGCCGCGATCCGCAATCACGTCACCACCGCCGGAACGCATTGCGGCATTGGCTTGCGCAATCGTTGCGTCCCAGCTGTCTTTCGCCGCACCGGTTTCATCCCACTGCACCTGCAGCTGTTGCTTGGCTTGCAGCGCAGCCCAGGTGCTCCTTGCAACGATGGCCACCCCCGGCATGAGTTCGCCGACGTTGCCGTTGCCCTTCAGCACGAACGCATCCAGCACGCCGGGCAGCTTTTTGACGGCATCGAGATTGGCGCTGACCACGCTGCCACCCGTGGCCGGACATTTCTGATACACGGCGTAGCGCATGCCGGGCTGCACCTGATCGATGCCGAACAGCGGTTGTCCTGTTACCAGGGAGCGGTTGTCGACGCCGCTGATGCGCCGGCCAAGTAACGTGTAGTCGGCGCGCGACTTCAGCGCGACGCGTTTCGCGTCCGGCACGCGCAGCCGAGCGGCATCGTTGGCGAGCTCCACGTAGCGCAGGCTGCGCCCGCTGGCAGTGTGGTGCACTGTGCTGTCTGCCGTGCTGCACTGCGCTTCGGCCACGCCCCAGCGCGCGGCGGCGGCAGATACCAGCATCGAACGCGCCGCCGCGCCCACCTGGCGCAGTACGTCCCACTCTGCCGGAATCGAGCGCGACCCACCGGCCACCTGACGGGCATACAGCGCGGCATCGATCGCAGACTGCTCCACACGCACGTCGGTCCACGCCGCATCCAGCTCTTCCGCCACGATCATCGGCAACGCGGTCTTCACGCCCTGCCCGACTTCCGGGTTCGGTGCGCAGATCACGATGCCGGATTCCGAAATCCTCAGATAGGCGTTCGGCGCGAATTCGCCGACGTTGGCGGCGGTTGCACTGCTGCGTTCACCGCAGGCCACGCTGACACCCAGCATGAGACCACCACCGGCGACACCCGTGAGCTGCAGAAAGCGACGTCGGCCTAGCTTGCGCACATCAACAACGCCTGAGGCGCCGCCCGTCGCGGCGGCTTCGTGCTCGGCGAGAAAGTTGTCGCTGTGATAGGACAGGTGCCTGTTCATGCGCCGGCCTCCTGTGTCTGCGCGGCCTTCGCCGCCGCGTGAATCGCTGCGCGAATGCGTAGATACGTACCGCACCGGCACAGATTGCCGGCCAGCGCCGCATCGATGTCGTCGTCACTGGGTTCGGGTTTTTTGGCGAGCAGCGCCGCCGCCGACATCAGCTGACCTGCCTGGCAGTACCCGCACTGCGCAACGTCCAGATCGATCCAGGCCTGTTGCAGCACATGCAACGAATCCTCTGCTACGGCCAGCCCTTCCACGGTCGTCACGGCGTGCTCAGCGGCGATGGCAACGCTGTACGAACACGAACGCACGGGCGTGCCATCCACCAGCACCGTACAGGCACCGCACTGGCCGATGCCGCAACCATATTTCGCGCCAACGAGATTGAGGTTGTCGCGCAGCACCCACAGCAATGGCGTGTCGGGGTCCACATCCTCCAAGGCATAGGCCTTGCCGTTCACGTTCAGTGTCAGCATGACCAAATCTCCAAACGATTCATCGAACCGCGATGGTATCAACGATGCGCGAGAAGGGGGTCAGCGATACGGCGTCAGATCCATGCCGAATACGCCGTAGCGCGCTTCGATGGCGGCGATGGTTTCTGCACACCAGTAATCCGAGCCCGGCTGCGGAAAACCCAGCACCGCGCGCTGGGTGAGCGATGCTTGTGCGATCAGCTTCTCGAGGAATTTGTTCCTGCGGTACGCAGACCACGCCCAGCCCACGTGCAGCACGCTGATCCATTCGGCAGCGGCTTTGCGGTAAGTGATGTTTTGCACGAGACGGCGACTGCCGACGCGCAGCGGTGTACCGCGATGCCACGTATCGTGCCGGTACATCAGCACATCGCCCGGCTTGAAATGCGCGCGGTGCTCGCGGGCATAGAGGCTCTGCCGCCATGCCGCGAGTTGCGGGCGCTCGCCAGCGAAATACACCTCTGCCTGCGCGCGATCGTTCACGTAATCGAGCTCCGCGATCCCCGGTGTATCGACAATCGGCCAGCGGTAGGCCGGATCGTCGGGGCCGTTGCGTGGCACCACGGCCGTTGCGCCGCCACAGTCCTCGACATGATCGAAATACAGAATCAGCTCCACCGCTTCGGGCCGCGACCACGGCGCGGGATGGGCCAGCGTGTGGTTGGGGTAGTCGACGTGAATGCGTTGATCGTCATTGTCGGACGGGCTCGCCGATTTTTGCGCGCGGCCATACTTCGGCCATAGATCCGATTGGGTGAGGCGCAGATCCGTGGGCGCCACACCGAGCAGCTGACCGATCGAATGCAACAAGCGCGGATGCAGCGTCACCGCATTGAAAGCGCGGTTCTGAGCCGGAAAATTGAGCTGCCCCGCACTTCCGAAATCGGCAATCTGCGCGGCTCGGGCGGTGTCGGCCGCGGGGAAACGCGTTGCGGCATCGGCTGCGAGCTCCGCCACCAGATCGCTCGGGAACAAGCCTTCCACGAAGGCAAATCCTCGCGTGCGCCAGGATTCGACCTGATCCGGCGTGAGAGCCGCGTCAGATCCCGGCAGGGCCGGCGTTGCTCGAATCCAGTTGGGCTCGTGATCATTCATGGGTTGAGGGCCGGCAGCACCGGTGCCGATAACTGAAAGGGCGCCGTCTTCGCAGCCGACAGGGTCTCCCGAAATGCGCGTGCCAACGCATCCCCACGCCACGGGTGTGACACCGCGCTGCCGAAGCGAAGCCGACGCAATTCGAGAAGCGCCGCGGCCAGCGCGGGTTCCGCTTCGAAAGTTGCCTGCGTGTTGCACCACGCCGTCCAGGCCGACTCGGCCGCTGCAGCATCGTGCCCGCGGCAGGCACGCAGCACTGCGCGCTCGGCTGCCCGATCAGGTGGATTCAATGCGCGCCATAGCTGATGGAGCCGAACCCTCTGCCACACGACGATACCCAGCAACCCCCCCGCGACCGCAAACCATGTCCACCAGCTGCGGTGTGTGTGCGTCTGCGATGGCGCAGGCGCCGCCCTAATATCGATCGTCACGCCGGCCAGCGTGGTCGATTGCAGTTCTTGTCGTTCGGGATCCCACCACACGTACCTGATTGGCGGCAGCGTGACCACGCCCGGCTGCATCACCAGATACGTCACCGTATCGCGACGTTCACCCACGAATGCGCCACGCTCCAGGTCATCCCTCGTCTGCGGCGCACCGGCATATACGCGCACGCCCCCCGGTGCCGTTGTTGGCGCCGGTGCGAGCGCCATCCCGGGAACCTGCTCCGCACGCTGCACGATGGTGCGCTTGAAGATCGCACCCACCTGCGCCGGGCCGGGGCGCGGCTCCCACGTTTCACTCACATCCAGCATTGGCGCGGTGATGAGAAAGCCAATGCCGTCACTGCCCGGCGGACGACGAATCTCGACGTGCCAGCCGGGCACCTGCGCCGCGATATCGGCGGCCGGACCGGTGAAGCCATCACGCGCCGCAAAACGCGCAGCGAATGCAGGCACGTCGAGGCGACCGTTGCGCTGCGAGAACAGCGCGAATTCGTGCGTCTGCACGAACCATGTCTCGCCACCCCGCACTTCAGAGGACACCACCGGATTGCCGATTTTGATGACGGTGGTGCGCGGGAGCTGCGGCAGGTCAAAGCTTGCTGTGCCGACGAACGAACCCAGCGCACGCACCTCGACGAAGAACTGCACGCGCTGACCTGTCCAGGCCTGGCTTTGAGGCACATTCACTACGGCGGGCGCCACCGCAGCTTGTGCAACTGCGCCTGCCATCCAGGCGCTGACCAACAGCACACGCAGCCAGTTCATGGCGCTGACCCCTCGCCGTCCGCAGCAAGCTGGTAGGCGAACTTCGCACGCAGAAAATCCGCCGGGCGCGTCTGCACACGACGTAACCACAGCGCCTGGATCTCCTTATCCGACAATGCATCGCCGCCGGCGACCTCGGTCTCCTGGCCCTGCTTCTCTGCCTTGCTGTCGAACACGATCTCGTCGGCGCCAATCTTCTGATCGCCCATCTCACCGCCCTTCTGTTCAACCAGTTTTGCGCGTGCCTGGGCGAGCGCGCGATTCTCAATCGCTTCGCTCCAGTCGCCACGCATTGCCAGTGCACGGTCGTAGCAGGCGATGGCAGCTTCGTACTTGCCCAGCATCAACCGGGCATTCCCTTCGTTGAAGTGCGCATCGGCCGTGTCACGGCGCGCAAATGCTGCGGCCGACTTTTCAAATTCGCCCGCTCGATACCAGGCCGCGCCCTGCCACATCGGATCCTGGAATTGCGTGGCAGCTGCAGCGAACTCACCGCGCACAAAATCGCGTTGCCCCTGCTGATCCGGCGTCAGCCACAGGCCGATCCATGTCATTGCCGCGGCGACGGCTAACGCTTTCACGCAGGGGACGCCGCTTTGCTGTCACGGCGAAAGGCCAGTAGAACAAGCATCCCCAGGAGCGGTACCAGCCAATAGCCGCTCTCCTGCCACTGGTCGCTGCGTTCGCCGCGCTCGGCGCTGGGCGTATGCGCAGCGCGGCGCACAACCGCCGCGACATCGGCGCCGCTGACGTCGAGCAGTTCCACGGGCGCATCAAGGATGCGTGCGGCATTGCGCAGCGCATCGAGTCCGACACCCTGTGCTGTGTTGATCGCCAGGAATTGCACCGGGAACTCGGATGGCTGGCGCAGCGCCCCGATATCCATATCGACCGTGTCGGCCAGCACGACGACGCTGCCGCCGCGACCACCATGTCGCAGCACGCGGTCCGCTTCCGCCAGCGCCAGATCGAGTCGATCGCCGGCCAGCGGCATGATGTCCGGATCGATTTCCTGGGCCAGGGTCGCAAGGACGGCGGTGTCGCGCGTGGGCGGCAGCACGAGATGCGCGGAGCCGGCGTAGGCAATCAAACCCAGCGGTTGGCCCGCGCGCGCCGCGGCGATGTCGGCGATCTTCAGACGCGCGCGCACTAACCGTGACGGTGCCGGGTCCGGCTGCTCCATGCTCATGTCGGCCTTCAGCAACAGCAGCATCGGGCTGGCGTCGTCGGCGAATGGACTGGGTTCCAGGCGCCACGTGGGGCCGGCGATTGCAACCACGGCCAGCAGCCACGCTGCCAACAGACAGCGGGCCGGCCCCTTGCTTTGCGTCGTGTGGCCCACGGTCAGTGCAACCAGCAGGCCGGGCGCAATCTGTTCGCGCCAGCCCCGCAACGGATCGGCGTGACGCTGCCAGAACCACCACACGCCCATGGCCAGGGGCGCGAGCAGCAGCGCAAGCGGGCGAATGAAGTGCAGGCTGGCGGCCGGGTCCATCACGTGCGCACCTCGAGGCGACCGCTGAGCGGATCCACATGCACCGATTCAAGGACCTGCGCGCTGCGCACCTCGCGCGAGCCGCGCAGCAAGTACAGCGCCTTCTCCGCCAGCGACAGCAACAGCGCGGCCAGCAGGGGCCAGAAGAACAGCTCGCGGCGCGGGCGGTAGCTGACGACTTCCACCTGGCGCGTCTCAATGCGATCCAGTTCGTCGTAAATGCCGGCCAGCTGCACCCGGTCGCCGGCGTAGAAGTAGGTCCCGTCCGCCGTGTGTGCCACGTCGCGCAGGACCGCCTCATCCAGTTTTTCCTCACCCAGGGTGGTGGGGTCGCCGATTGCAACAGCATGAATGCGAATGCCGCGCTCGGCAGCGATGCGTGCCGCTTCGATGGGCGGCACCTGGCTCGCTGTGTCGTTGCCGTCGGTCAACGCAATGATCGTCTTGGCTGGCGCATCGCTTTGTTCGAACAGCGTGATGCCGAGTCCGATGGCATCGCCGAAAGCCGTGCGCGCTCCCGCCATGCCGATTTCGGTTTCTTCCAGCAGCTGTCGCGACAGATGGAGATCGTTGGAGAACGGCGCCTGCAGGAATGGCGCATCACCGAATACCACCAGCGCAACCCGGTCGCCGGTGCGGCGCGACAGAAAATCCCCCACGACTTCCTTGACCGCCGTGAGGCGGTCCACCTGCGCCCCGGCCATGTTGTTAAAATCCTCCTGTCGCATCGAAAGCGAAAGGTCTACCAGCAACAGGAGATCGCGCGCCGGCAGGTCACGCGTGATGGGCGGCTCCAGCCACTGTGGACGCGCCAGCGCGGTGAGCACCAGAAGCCAGATCAATGCAGGCGTCCACTGACGTGACAGATTGCTCGCTGCGCGCGATCCGGTGCCTGCCGCGACGGATGCGGCACGCAAGCGTTCGCCGAACGGCACCCGAACAGCCACCTCGGTTGCGCGCCGCGCGGGTAACAGCGCACGTACCAGCCATGGCAGCGGCAGCAGGGCGAACATCCAGAGGTAGGTGAGGGTGAGCATGGCGTCTCGCTATCGGTGGGAGCCCACTGTGGGAGGGGCTTCAGCCCCAATCGCTGTTGTAGGAGGGGCTTCAGCCCCGATCCCTGTGGAGTAGCCTGCTACAAGGATCGGGGCTGAAGCCCCTCCTACAACCACCCAAACGCGGTGGTGGGCAATCCATGCAGCTGCGTAGGCGCGCAATAGTTCGACATCGCTCTGCGCGGGGACCTGGTACACGCCAACAGTCAGACACTGCCGCACTTCCTGCGACATCGGCTGCGCGGCGCGCAGATCGAGCCAGTCCGCCCAGGCACCACCGACGTGCGTAGCGACGCTCGCGCGGGGTTCGAATGCGAGCGCCGTGGTTATCTGCGGCGCCGGCCACACTGCGCGCAGCAGCCACGGCAGCGGCAACGCAGCGAAAATCCAGAGATGCGTGAAGGTGAGCATGCGGCGTCCGGCTATCAGCGCGCTGGCACTTCAGCCTGCCGCTCGAAACTTTCCATCACTTCCATTAATGGCCCACCGCGGGCGCCCGATGGCGGTTTGGCACCGACGACCGCCGCCAGCGTCGGTGCAATGTCTGTGGGCTCGATCGCGCGATAGACCTGTTGCCCCCGCGCGGGGCCACCCGCAAACACCACGGGTACGAACGTGTCATAGCGCCACGGCGAGCCATGCGTAGATGCCACCGTCAGGCCGTCGAAGTCGTTGATGTAATGGTCCGGCTCGAAGATCAGATAGATATCGCCCGAACGCTTCGGGTTGTAGTTTCTCAACGCAGAGCGGATCAGCGGCGTATCCGGCAGGTGGCCGTCACGCAGTGCCCTGCTCGACACCGCCAGCGCCACACCGTCGAACTTCATCAGCTCGTCTGCCACCATCTGTTCCACTTCCGCTTGATCGAGACCTCTTGCCGCAATGGCGTCTCTGTTCAGATACAAATACGGATGGAAGTAAGACTGGATCAGTTCGCCGGCAATTCCAAACTTCTGCTTGAGCCTGTTCATTGTCGGCGCTTTGTCCCACGCATCGGGTGTCACGTAGGCCGCATCGATGCCAAGCGTGTTCAGATAGCCAGGAATTTCCGGGCCGCCATGATCCGCCGATAGCACGATCAACGTATTGCTCAAGCCTACGTGTTCGTCGACATACGCAAACAGATCTGCAAGGGTGCGATCTAAACGCAAGATGTTGTCTTCCATCTCGAGACTGGAAGGGCCAAACAGATGTCCCACGTAGTCTGTCGATGAAAAGCTGATTGAAAGGTAGTCGGGGACATCGTCCTGGCCTAGCTGCTCGGAGTCGATCAGCGACTTGGCGAAGTCGAGCGTGAGTGCATCCCCCGCAGGGCTGAGTGTCAGCAGGGTTGTGAAATATTTGCTGTCCGCCGCACCGTAGGGATGCGGAAAGACACGCCCATAGCCGGGGAAGTCGGTCTCCCAGGGTGCGTCATCACTGCCGCCGAATGCGTACGTTGCCTGTTCGCGCAGCAGCTGCCATGACTTACCGGAATAGCTCCCGGCCGGCTTCTTGGCATTCCATGCGCTCACCCAGGCCGGGTAGCGGTCGTAGTAGTAAGAGCTGGTGACGAACTCACCCGACTTCTTCGAAAACCAGAATGCCTTGCCGGCATGTCCCGCCATCGACACCGCGCCGCGATCTTTCACCGACACGCCAAACAGCTTGGCTTTTCCGGCCGTGCGAATGGCCAGCTCGTCGCTGAACGTCGACACTTCAATAGCCGCAGGTGAGCGACCGTCGGTGGATGCCACCTTCTGGGTTGGATCGATCTCAGTTGTCTTGTCCACGTCCGCGCCCGGTGTGAGGATGTGATAACGCGGATCCTCTATGTTGTACGTGAGCTTGCCGGTTGTGCGATCCAGCCAGACATTGGCGACCATGCCATGTGCCGACGGGTACGCGCCGGTTGCGAGTGATGTGTGGCCCACGATGGTTTCCGTGTTGGCGTGGGAGTAATTCGCGTCCGCATACCAGATGCCTTGCTCCATGAGATAGCGAAAGCCGCCGGCGCCCATGTTCCGGACGAAACGGTTCGGCAGATCGCCGCGCAACTGATCCACCGTGATCTGCAGAATGAGCCTGGGCGCTGGCGCTGCGTCTCCTGCGGCACTGGGTGCGCAGACGCCCGCAGAGAGTAAAAACGCTACCCCCAGTACCAGCGCCGATGTGCTGGACCCGGTTGGTCGGCTATTCATCATGAGTTTTTCCCTATTGGTGGATTCACGCGTTCCATTGGCGCCGCACCACGGAGCGAAGCTGGCGAGTGATGCGTGATCCAGCGCGCTGCATAAGCGCGTAACGCGCTGAGCTCACGATGCGAAGTGGGTCGGCCATAGACGCCGGCGATGAGCAACTGCTGCACCGCGACGGGCATCGGTTCCCGCGCGTTCGCGTCGAGCCAGTTGGTCCAGCCGATGCCCGTATTTGCTGCGACAACACTTCGCGGCGCGATCACCAGGGCGGTGCGGCGTAACAGTTCCGCGATGGCTGCCGCATCACCCAGCGCATCAAGTTCGCGCAACGCGGCGCGGCGATAGGCGTTGGCGCGCCATCCTTGCCACGCGCGCCAGGCCATCCATGCGGCGACCACCGTAAGCAGTACGAACAGTGCATACCAGCCGGGTGCTGGCGGCCACCACGGCACCGGCGCGGGCAGCGCGATGTCGTGCAGGCGATCGAGACTGGTGGCAGCTTCGTTCATTGCCCTGCGGACTGCCGGCCGAACAGCTCGCGCAGTTGTTGTGCGGGCGGCGCCGCCGTGGAAATCGGGATCACCGGAACGCGCAACGCGCGAAACAGCTCCCGCCACTGGCCGATGTGCGCCGCAAAAGCCTGCCGAAATGCCTGCGCAAATGCGGCTCCCGCGGGAATGGCGTACGTGGCGCCGCGATCGGTGGCAAACATGCCGTCTCGGCCGCGCAACGATGCGCCCAGTGGATCATAGATGCCCACCACCAGCACGTCGTTGTGTGCGGCGAGCAGAGTTGCAAGCCGATGAGTGTGTTCATCGGCGCCGTCCAGATCGCTGATCAGCACCACCAGATGGTCGTGTTGCGCACGCCGCGTTGCGGCCTCCAGCGCGTGGTTCAAGCTCACCCGGCTGACTTGCGATTCAGCGGGCTGCGCAAGCAACTGATTGAGCCGCGCCACTTCATGGAGCACACGCAACACGCGTGTCTGGCTGCGATGGCGGCGCAGCTCAACTATTTCGTTGTCGTTGAACACGATGCCGCCCACGCGATCACCGCCTGCCAGCGCGCGCCACGCGCCCAACGCTGCCACCTCAGCGGCCGCCACCGACTTCATTGCACGGCGGCTGCCGAAAAACATCGCGCGACGTTGATCCACCACCAACAACACGGGCCGTTCACGTTCCTCGCTGTATACACGCACATGCGGGGAGCGAAGCCGCGCCGTGGCACGCCAGTCGATGGTGCGCACATCGTCACCCTGGGCGTAGCGGCGCAACTCTTCGAACGCGAGGCCGCGACCGCGCAAGCGCGAGGCATGCCGACCCGAGAGCAGTGACGTAACCGGTTGGCGTGGCAGAAAGCTGAAACCGTGCGCGTCGGCCTTGAGCTGGATCAGTTCGTCGAGCGCGATGGTGACACCAGCTTGCATAGGGATGTGACTCTCAGACAGGTACGACGACCTGCAACAACGCCTCGATGACTTCGCTGCGGGTTTTGCCGGCGGCTTCCGCTTCGTAGGACAGATGTACACGATGTGCGAGACAGGCTGGTGCCACGGCCCGGATGCTTTCCGGTGACACGAAATCCTGGTCGTGCAGCCACGCGTGCGCGCGCGATGCAGCATCCAGCGCCAGCGTGCCGCGCGGACTGGCGCCCAGACGGATCCATTTTGCGAGATCGCCACCGTGGCGCTGTGGCTCGCGCGTGCCGATCACCAGATCGACGATGTAGCGTTCCGCTGCTTCCGAGACATGGACGGCGTTGACTTCTTCGCGCGCGGCGAAGATCAGTTGCTGTGCGATCTTCGGCGGCGGTTGCCCGGCCGCGCCGGATTTTTCACCGCGCACCAGTCGCATGATGGCGGTCTCGTTCGCAGCCGGCGGATACGGCACGTTGACGTACAGCAGGAAGCGGTCCATCTGCGCTTCGGGCAAAGGATATGTACCTTCCTGCTCGATGGGATTCTGGGTGGCGAGGACGAGAAAGAGTTGTGGCAGTGCGTGGGTGGTGCCGGCCACAGTGACCTGGCGTTCTTCCATGGCCTCAAGCAACGCTGCCTGCACCTTTGCCGGCGCACGGTTGATCTCATCGGCCAGCACGAGATTGCCAAACAGAGGGCCCGGCTGGAATTCGAAACTGCCGGTCTGCTCGCGGTAGATCTCGGAGCCCGTGACATCGCCGGGCAGCAGATCCGGCGTGAACTGCACGCGCCGGAACTCGCTCTCTACGAGTTTGCCCAGCGTCTTGATGGAGCGGGTCTTCGCCACACCCGGCAGGCCTTCCATCAGCACGTGACCGTCCGCAAGGAACGCAATCAGCAGACGTTCAACTACCCTTTCCTGGCCGATCACCGCCGCGTTCATCGCGGCGGTGATGTGTTGAAAGGCTTCACGGGAATTCATTCGTGCGGCGCCGCACCCCTGTTTGCGCAGCCCTACTTGTCGCCCGCGCCTTTAGTGATCGATTCCATCACGCGCTCGAGGTTGAAGCTGCCGGGCTTCTGGCGCGGTGGGAACTCCCGAAAACTCTGCAGCCACCGGCCGACATAGGCACCGGCCGGCGCAAAGGCGAACATATGCTCCACCCACCACTTGTTGTAGCCGATGCTTTCATCCTCGGCGCGCTCGAACGGGTCCATGCGCAAGTTGCTCAGCATCGGTGCGCGCAGCACCTGGAACTGGTCGCGCCACACGTCGATGCCGTGGGCGTTCTGCTTCAGGAACGTGACTTTCCAGTTGTTGTAGCGCAGCGCAGCAACACTGCCGTCATCGGTCCAGTAGAGAAACTCATGGCGCGGCCACGCGGCTTCGCCCTTCAGTGCGGGCATCAGGTTGTAGCCGTCGAGGTGCACCTTGTACGTCATGTTGCCGACTTTGCGACCCTTCAGCAGATCCTCTTTGACGTTGGGATCGCCCGCTGCCGCGACCAGCGTGGCCAGCATGTCTTCGTGGGCGCCGATGTCGTTGATCACCGTGCCGGGCTTGATGACGCCGGGCCAGCGGATCATGGTGGGCACGCGGAAGCCGCCTTCCCATTGCGTGGCTTTCTCGTTGCGGAACATGGTGGTGCCACCGTCGGGCCACGAGAAAAATTCGGCGCCGTTGTCGGTGGAATACATCACGATGGTGTTGTCTTCGATGCCCAGCTCTTTCAGTTTGGCGAGCAACTGGCCCACCATCGCGTCGTGTTCAACCATGCCGTCGGCATATACACCGAGGCCGGTCTTTCCAACGGACGATGGCTTCAGGTGCGTCCAGATGTGCATACGGGTGCTGTTCCACCAGACGAAGAACGGCTTGTCGGCCTTCTTGGCGCGCTCCATGAAGTCCAGCGCCTGCGCCGTGACTTCCTCGTCCACCGTCTCCATGCGCTTCTTGGTGAGCGGACCCGTGTCTTCGATGCGTCCATCGGCATAGCTGTGAATGACGCCGCGCGGGCCAAACTGCTTTTTGAACGCTGGATCCTTCGGATAGTCGGGATTTTCCGGCTCTTCCTCAGCATTCAGGTGATATAGGTTGCCCAGAAATTCGTCGAAGCCGTGATTCGTGGGCAGCATATGGTCACGGTCGCCAAGGTGATTCTTGCCGAACTGCCCTGTCATGTAGCCCTGTGCCTTCAGCAGCACCGCGATCGTGGGATCTTCTTTCTGCATACCTTCGGGCGCGCCGGGCAGACCCACTTTGGTGAGGCCGGTGCGCATCGGCGACTGGCCCGTGATGAAGGCAGCGCGTCCGGCTGTACAACTCTGCTGGCCATACCAATCGGTGAACAGCGCCCCGTCCTTGGCAATGCTGTCGATGTTGGGTGTGCGATAGCCCATCATCCCCTGGTTGTTGGCGCTGATATTGAAGCCACCAATATCGTCGCCCCAGATCACCAGAATGTTCGGCTTGCTGGTCTGTGCGTAGCCCAGACCCGACAAACTCATCAGCACGAATACGGACGCGGCCAATGCCGCGCAGACGAATTTCTGCATCGAAGCTACCTCGAGTGTTGCATTAAAGGGCGGTTCTCACGCTCAGCCGTACGTCCAGTCACCGCAGCGAGCGACGAATCAGAGCGAATTGCGCAGGCATTGTAGGCATCTCTCGACGGCATAGGCAAACCAGGGTCACCCCGCGACGAAAGATCGGGTAGCGCGCATACGGCCGCGACCCGTGCCCAGAGCATTTCGACGACTGGCGCCGCGAACTCAGCGATAGATCAGATAGCGCGCGCGTTCACCGCGCCACGATGATTCGTCGGCAATCGCGAGCGCGTCCAGATCCTCAACCGTGGCCGCGGCATCGTCCACCCATTCGCGCAGTTGCGGTCCACCGTTGATCACGTCGATGGCCATACGCCCATGTTCATATTCGTAGTCAAAGTCGCGCCACAGCGGATAGTCCGGCCGTTGCGTGCGCAGCGTTTTGAAGGCAAGTGCCACGAGTCGCCACGGCCGAAACTGCGCGTGGTCGTAATCTGCGCCTTCAACATGAATCTGCAGGCCATTGCACAACGCGCCCTGATGCTTCTGAAACGTGGGCTCGAACCAGCATTCGCGCAGGCGGCAACCCGCCAGCCATTGCGGGGCCATCTCGTGCATGGCGGCCAGCAGCGTGCGCGCATCGATGTCCGGCGCGCCAAACAGTTCCAACGGGCGCGTGGTGCCGCGCCCTTCAGACAGCGTGGTGCCTTCCACCATGACCGTGCCTGCGAAACAACGTGCCATCCACAGATTGGCCGCATTGGGACTGGGGTTTACCCAGCTGCGCTCATGTGACGGCCAGCCGAAACCTGGGGCGGCGTCGGGTTGCCAGCCTTCCATCTCCACCACGCGATAATTCAGGTCGAGCGCCAGTGTCGAGATGAACCAGTGTCCCAACTCCCCCAGTGTCAGCCCGTGGCGCATGGGCAGCGGACCCGCGCCGACGAAGCTCTCCTCGCCCGGTTGCAGCCGCAATCCTTCCACCACCCGTCCCGCAGGATTGGGACGATCGAGTACCCACACGGTCTTACCGTGTTGCGCGGCGGCATCAAGCACGTATTTCAGCGTCGTGATGAACGTGTAGATACGGCAGCCCACGTCCTGCAGATCGACCAACAGCACATCAAACGTATCCATCATCGATGCAGTGGGCCGGCGCACGGTGCCGTAGAGACTGAAAACCGGAATGCCATGCACCGGATCGCGGTAGTCCGGGGTTTCGATCATGTTGTCCTGCTTATCGCCACGCAGCCCGTGTTGGGGGCCGAACGCGGCGGTGACATCGAGATCGGCGCATACGGACAGCGCATCCAACGTATGCGTCAGGTCCCGCGTGACGGACGCCGGATGTGCCAAGAGCGCAACGCGCCGACCCTTCAGTTGCGCTCTCAGCGAAGCGTCGGACAACAAACGATCAATACCAAACTGCATAGGGTCTATTCGCGATGGGTGGGTGGGTGCAGGAAGCGTTCTGTGGTGCGAAGTATCGCACGCGCGCGCTGCACGGGGTCTGCGTAGCGCTCGCGATACCACTTCGAACGCACCTCGAGACTGAGCGGCACCTCGGCCGGCACCGCGTCGAGCAATGCGCGCAGTGGCAATTCACCTTCACCGGCAGCGCTGCGTCCATCCAGCGCATCGGCCAGGTAAGCCTCGTAGCTGGTTATCGGCAGCGTGGCAGGTGCATCGCACAATTGGATATACGGCAGCAGATGCGGCGCAACCGCGCGCACGTCTGCAATCTGCGCACCGCACCGCTGCAGGTGCAGCGCGTCGATGAGTACACCGCCAGCCGGATGGTTCACATCGGTCACAATTGCCAGCGCCTCGGCCAGCGTCTTCACCTCGGCGATCATCAGGAATTCGAGCGCTGCACGCATGCCCGCGCGCGCCGCCAGTTCGCACAACGCGGCGTAATGTTGCCGCGTCTCGATGGGATCCGGGTTCGCACTGACGATCAGAACGTTGCGCGCACCGAGCTCAGCACCGATGTCGATCAGACGGCGCGCGGCGGTGCCGACATCTCGACCCGGGCGAATCCAGACCACTTCGATGTCCAGCGCCAGCAGCGCCCCTTCACGCAATTGGCGGGCAACGGCGTGGGTCGTCGCATCGGTCCATGTATCCACGTCGCACCAGATCCCACTGGCGCCGTAGCCCGCCTCCGCCGCCGCGTGCACGATGACGTCGGGTGGAAATTCCGGCAGTACACCAGCAGCCAGGGAGATGACGCGCGCCATACTTAAACGATGATGGCCTTGCCGATCACTTTGCGATCGATGATCAGCTTGAGCGCATCGGCGGTGTTTTCGATTTTTACCCGGTGCGAGATATACGGCTTGATGCGGCCGCTGCCAAGCCAGCCCATCAGCACATCGGCATTGCGCTTCGCCCAGGCCGGATCGTTGCGCTGCAGTGCGCCCACCGTGAAGCCGATCACGGCCGCATCCTTGATCAGCAGATGATTGGTTTTCGCCAGCGCCGGCCGCCCCGCGGTGAAGCCCACAATGAGAATGCGGCCGAATGGCGCGATGCAGCGCATCGATTCATCAAATACATCGCCGCCGACCGGATCGTAGATGACATCGGCGCCGCGGCCGCCCGTGAGTTCCTTCACCGCATCGCGAAAGCCGCCACTGCTGTAGTTGATGACGTGGTCCGCGCCGAGCGTTTTGACAACCGCCAGCTTCTCATCGGTACCCGCTGTCGCAATCACCGTGGCGCCATACAGCTTGCCGATGTCTACGGCGGCCAGACCCACACCGCCGGCGGCACCGTGCACCAGCAGGGTTTCACCCGCGCGCAGCTGTGCACGTTGCATGGCGTAGTAAGCCGTCGCGTAGTTGCCACGAAATGCCGCAGCGGCTTCGAGATCAACGCCGGCCGGCAATGGCGTGACGCGCGCGGCAGCAACGTTCACCTGTTCCACACAGCCGGCCGGCGCAAGCACTGAGTCACCCACACGCAGGCCGCTCACCTTGGCGCCCACCGCCGTGATCCGGCCGGCTCCCTCACCGCCGACAATGAACGGCAACTGCGGTTTCACTTGATACTGCCCCGCCACCATCAACACGTCGGTGAAGGCGACACCGCGCGCCGCGACCGCAATCTGCACCTCGTCATCGGCAGGCGCGCCGGGCGGTTCGATATCACGCACCACCAGCTCATCGGGCCCACCAAGCTTTTCGCAGTACACCGCCTTCATCGGCACTCCAGTGTGTTCAGGGGGAGTGCACGCTAACGCCACGCGCTGGCGTATTCAACACAGCCTTGCTCAATCACGTTGCGATGGCCAACATGGCCCTTCTAATCACTTCGGCCAGCCACCGTGGCGGACCCGCAAAATCTGTTCGATAGGGCAGCGATCATCGATCTGGTGAACTGCTATGCAACCGGACTGGATCGTCGCGACTGGCCGCTCCTGCGCTCGATCTTCACCGACTCCATCGAGATGGAATTCAGTTCCGTGGGCATGAAGCCGGGTACCTATTCGGCGGATCGCTGGGTACGCAGCGCCGAGGTGCTGTTTGCAGGCTTCGGCCCTACGCAGCATTCGTTCACCAACCACGCCGTGACGGTGCAGGGCGATCGGGCTGACACCGTGGTGTATATGCAGGCCGAGCATTTCATCATCGACGATGCGCCATCGGAAAATCGTTGGACCATCGGCGGCTACTACGCGCACGATCTGATCCGGCGGCCCGACGGCTGGCGCATCCAGGCCATGGCCCTGCATATGACCTGGCAGACCGGCAATCGGGATCTGTCGCGTCTCGCCATTGAGCGTGGCCGCGCACGGCTTGGCATCAAACCCCGAACATAGACCCCCGTTCATTCATCGGAGAACAGCCATGGCACAGCAACCCATCAATTCGCCTTTCGGGCACGGTTCGACGGCCCTGGAGGTGGTGAAGCAGATCAACCTCGCGGGCAAAACCGCGATCGTCACCGGCGCGGCATCGGGCATCGGTGTTGAAGCTGCGCGTGCACTGGCCAAAGCGGGCGCGAACCTATGGCTGCCCGTGCGCAGCATGGCGAAGGGTGAAGCGGTGGCCGCGGACATCCGAGCCGACACTGGCAACGACAACATGCGCGTGGCAGAGATGGATCTCATCGATCCGGCCAGCGTACGCGCCTTTGCGAAATCGTTTCTCGATACGGGTGCGCCCCTGCACATTCTGATCAACAACGCCGGCATCATGGCGTGTCCTCTGGCGCGCTCCGAGGCCGGCTGGGAATCGCAGTTCGCGACCAATCACATGGGTCACTTTCTGCTGACGTGTCTGCTGGCGCCGGCATTGCGCCGCGGTGCGCCGGCGCGCGTGGTCAATCTCTCCTCCACCGGGCACAAAATCGCCGGCGTGGATTTCGACGATCCGCATTTTGAACGACGCGCGTACGATAAGTGGCAGGCCTATGGTCAGGCCAAGACGGCCAACGTGCTGTTTACCGTGGGTCTCGATAAGCGACTATGCGACGCCGGCGTGCGCGCATTTGCCGTGCACCCCGGCGGCATCATGACGGGCCTGCAGAAGGATCTGACGTTCGATGAAATGAACGCCATGGGCTGGTTCGATGAGAACGGCAAACCGCGCGAAGGCTTCAAGACCGTGCAGGGTGGTGCCGCCACTGCGACCTGGGCCGCCACATCGAAACTGCTGGACGGCCACGGCGGGCAATACCTGGAGGACTGCAACGTGGCGAAGACGGCCGCAGAGGGCGAACGCATCAGCGGCGTGAACGCAGATGCGCTGGATCCAGCGGCTGCGGAGCGCTTGTGGGAACTCTCCGAACGGCTGTGCGGGGAGCGCTTCAGCTTCAGCTGAAGCGCTCGCGCGCATCAAAGATACTTCGGCAGCACCGCGGCGATCTCTTCTGGCGTGGTCTTCGGCCCGAAGCGTGCAATGACCTCACCTTTTCGATCGACGAGGAACTTCGTGAAGTTCCAGCCGATATCGGCCTTGCCGTCTTCGTCCTTCTGCTCCGCTTTCAGATGCTGGTAGAGATCACACGCGCCGGCGCCGTTGACCTCGATCTTCTCAAACATCGGAAACGTGACGTCATATTTGGACTGGGCGAATTTCAGGACCTCAGCATTGCTGCCGGGTTCCTGTTTTCCGAACTGATTACACGGGAAGCCCAGGACCGCGAAGCCCTTGGCCTTGTTATCTTCATGAAGGGTACGCAGACCTGCGTACTGCGGGGTGAGGCCTCACTGACTCGCGACGTTGACGACGAGGCAGACCTTGTCCTTGAAACTGGAAAAGGCGACAGCCTCTCCGGTGATGGATTTCATCGTGAGGTCATTGAACTTGGCCATGGCTTGATTCCTCCGTATTGGCGGGTTCGATCATAGACGAATAGAGACCCCGAGTGGACCGTGCCGCTTCAGCAGTGGCGCGGCCGCGTGCAACGCCGTCAGCGCCCTGACGCTGACCCAGTCATTCATGGTTCGTTTGCTCACCCCACCCCAGTCGACGTAGTCGTTGCCATGCGCGAGCGCCCGCGCTGTTTTGTAGTAGCGCGCTTCGGCGGCGGAGAGCTGTGTAGGAAGGGCTTCAGTGAGTGTCGTAAAAGTCTGATTGGAACTTGTGGGAGCGCCTTCAGGCGCGATTGATTCTCATGGAATCAGACAGTTGATCGCGGCTGAAACCCCTCCCACTAAGGTCGCTGCGACGCCGTGGCCCATCCTCCGCGGAAGATGGCATGATCGGACACCGCGCACGCAGGAGAGCTCATGCCCACACTCAAACCCATCGACACTGCCTGGCTCGCGCAGGTGGAAGAACCCATCGTCGATCCCGCGCAGCGGATCATCGATCCGCATCATCACCTCTGGCACGACCGCGGCGTCGGTGCGTATCTGCTGCCGGAGCTTTCGAGCGACACCGGCGCGGGGCACAACGTTGTCAAAACCGTATTCGTTGAATGCCACTCGGAGTATCGCAATGACGGACCCGAACACCTGCGCTGCATCGGTGAAACCGAATTCGTCGCCGGCGTCGCCGCAGCCAGCGCGAAGGGCGGCAAGGGCAAGGCTGTCATCGCCGCGATCGTTGCCCACGCCGACCTCTGCGACAGCGCAAATCTGGAAGCGGTCCTCGATGCACACCAAGACGCGGGACGCGACCTGTTTCGCGGCATTCGCGATGCAGGCGCGCGCGACCCGCACCCGGGGGATCTCGCAATCGGTGGTCGTGCACCGGAAGGGCTGTATGCGCGCGAGGACTTCCGCGCAGGCGTTCGCGCGCTCGGCCGTCGCGGCCTGACCTACGACACCTGGCACTACCACCATCAGAACGCAGATTTCGCCGCACTCGCCCGTGCCGTGCCCGAGACCACCATGGTGCTCGATCATTTCGGCACGCCACTGGGCGTGGGTCGCTACAAGGATCAACGGGAAGCGATCTTCGCTGGATGGAAGAAGGATATCGCCGAGATCGCGAAGTGCCCGAACGTGGTGGCGAAACTCGGCGGCCTGGCCATGCCGGACAACGGCTTCGGCTGGCATGAGCGCGCCACACCGCCCTCGTCAGATGAATTCGTCGGTGCGCAGAAACGCTACTATCTGCACACGATCGAGTGCTTCGGCCCCGATCGGTGTATGTTCGAAAGCAACTTTCCCGTGGACAAGTGGTCGATTGCGTACGCCGTGTTGTGGAACGGCCTGAAGAAGATAGTCGCCGACTTCACTCCCGATGAACGCGACGCGATGTGCTACGGCACCGCGGCGCGTACCTACAGAATCTAGCTGACCCGACGTTTTGAGGAGATCGACCATGGCACTACCGCAGGATATTTCGCCGGTGAACACGGGGCTCGCTGACACCATTACACAGTCGAGCAAGATGCCCTGGATCGAAACCGATCCCGGGCGCGCGTACATGAAAATCCTCTGGCTCGGCCCCGAGAGCGGCCGCTGGGCCGTGTTGTTGAAATGGAAGAAGGGCTATGTCGCGGCGCCGCATAAACACCTGGCCGCCTCACATACCTTCGTGCTGTCCGGCAAACTTCAGGTGCGCGACGGCATATTCAACACAGGCGATCACGTCTACGAACCCAACGGCGTGTTGCATGGCGCAACAACGGCGCTCGAAGACACCGAGTATCTGTTCATGTGCGACGGTCCGGTGCTGTTCTTCAATGACGATGGCTTCACCTCGTATCTCGGCTGGGAAGAACTGAAGCGTCTGCAGGATACTCAAGGCAAGCCAGGTGAGGCACAGGCGGCAGGCTAGAACAACCCGATCTGCCGATCGTCGCCGATGACCTGCTCGAATTCGAATCCAAGTGTCGCCAGCACCGGTTCGGCGACGGGGCGGATCTGCTTATCGACGTAGTGCTGACGATCCGGCGGATGCTGCAGATTGTCGAGCGGCTCCGGTCCCGCGGTGGTCATCAGGTATGAGATGAGCCGGCCTGGTGCCGCCGCGGACTTGCGCGCGGCGGCGACGTGCGGCGGCGTGCTGGTGGTGTACTCGCGCAGCGATTTACGCAGTCCTTTGCGATAGACGAGCTCGCCATCCAGCGCACCTTCACGAACGCGGCGCACGATGTCTTTCAGATACTTTTCCACCGGCTGATCCGTGAATAGACGCAGATACAGCTCGCGCTGAACTCGCTTGGCCAGCTCTGTCCAGTCGCGACGCACCACCTCCATACCGACGAATTCGATCACACCGTCTGCGGCACCGAATACCTGCCCGGCGTAGCGTTTGCGCGCGCCAGCCGAGCCATGCCGCACCGACGGCAGAAACAGCTTCAAGTAGAGCTTTTCAAACTCCAGTTCAAGCCGGCTGGCGACGCGCCAGCGCGCAGCCACATATTCCGCCACGTCGCGCGTCACGGCTTGGGCGAGATCAGCGCCGAGCACAGCCGCCTCTGTAGCGTCGTTGGCACCGCACGCGACGAACAGGCTGTCCGTGTCGCCGTACAGGACGGTGTAGCCGGCGCGCTCGAACCAGCTTTTGGTCCACAACAGCAGGTGACGCCCCTGCCCTGTGATGGCATTGGCGAGCGCCGGGTTGTAGAAGCGACACGCCGGTGTGCCCAGCACACCATAGAAAGAATTCATCAGAATTTTGATCGCCTGCGATGCCACGCCGTCGCCGCGCTGTTTGGCTGCTTCACGCCGCGGAAACAGTTCGTCGAGCAATTGCGGCAGAATCGCGCGATCGCGTCTGAACGCCGCACCGCCCTCCGTCTCGATCAGATCAACTGCCGTATCGTGCGCCGCCACATAACCCAATGGATCGATGTTGAATGTGCGGATGATGCTGGGATAGAGACTCTTGAAATCGAATACCCATACATGACTGTGCACACCGGTACGCGGTTCCAGCACATGCCCGCCGGCTTGTGCGGCATGCACGCGCGCATCGTCGGTGCGCACGCTGGGTGCCACGATGCCGCGCTTGTTGAGTTCGGCCAGATACAGAAAGTCGAACGAGGCGATGCTCGCCGCGACGCGGTCCATGGTCATGCCGGTGAGCCGGCTGCGCGCCACGGCCAGCGTGACGAGATCCAGCTTCTCGAGAATCTGCAGGGCAAGGCGCGCATCCGTGCGGGCGTACAACGCAAACGCCGGCAGGTCGCTCAGATAGTTCGCCATGATTTCGCCGGCACGGTTGCTCACCTCGCCCGCCAGCGCTTTACCTTCGCCCAGCACTACGCGCGCCACTGCATCCAGTGAATGATCTTCAAAGCGCATGAACGCGCCTCGCACCAGGTCGATGCCGTCGAGCACCACGCGGCCGGGGATGTTCGCACTTCCGCTGCCGAAGTAACCGCGTGCGGGACGGATGCGCAGCGCACCCGACTGGCGGCCCAGGTCGAATGGGTGTCCCACCCGCGCCGCAATGCGCGCAAGCACCGTGAGATCGAAGTCCACCACATTCCAGCCCGTCAGAATGTCCGGGTCGAGTTCGCTCACCCGGCGACAGAACGCCGCAATTGCGGCACGTTCGTCCTGGCACGCGATGGCGTGGTCTGGCATCGCCCGCCCGCCCGGTTCGACGATCAACACTTCATCCGCACCGCAGCCATACAGTGAAATGGCGAGCAGCCGGCTGGCCTTGGCGTCTGTTTCTATATCAAACGATAGAACGGAGGGGCGCACGTCCACATCGCACGCCGTAATCGTCGCATCGTCAAAAACCCAGTCGACGCCGTCGCCCCGCTGCGCTTCACCTTCGATTGCGCAGCCGCCGCGGACATCGCGGTCGATGAGATAGCGCGTGGCGAAGCGCACATCGGCCTCATAGGTGTCGATGCCCGCCGCGTGCAGGCGATCGCGGACGCCGGGGACGTCGCCCGGCACCGCCACCTCGACACGCGCCACGGCGCGCCCTGAGAAGTCCCTCAGTGCGCAGGCCGTGGCGGCAATGCCGGCGCGCGCCTGAGCGCGCGCGACGTCGCGCTGCGCAACATAGAAATGCGGCTGCGCGCGTTGGTCTCGTGCAAGAAAGGTTTCACCACTTTCGAGACGGCCGAAGAGATGCACCACGGCACGCCCGGCAGCGATCCGATAGCTGGTCTGCAGAATCAGGCCGCGCGTGTGCATCGCGGCATTGTGCTGCAGCCCTGCGCAATTCAGAAATGGTTCACGCGGGCGCCACCAGGCGCGGGCCCGGCCGCAATAGCGCCAGCATGGGCACGGCGCACAACGTGATCACCACCATGGCCCGAAAGTCATCCGCATAACCCAGCATCATCGCCTCGCGCATGATGGTGGCGTTCAGCATGGTGAGGCCTTCGATGGTGTTCGGGTCGAGATATCTCGCGACCTCGCTCTGATGCAGCGCGCCGCTGAACGGCGTCACCTGTTCCACCAGCCAGGCGCGATTGACGGCAACGTAGCGCGCCAGCATGCCGGTGAGCACGGCGACGCCGATGCTGCTGCCCAGGTTGCGCGCCAGCGCGAAGATGCCCGATGCCTCCGTGCGGTAGCGGGCCTCGAGCGTGGCAAAGCTCAGCACACTCACCGGCGTGAACAGAAAACCGAGGCCGACGCCTTGCGCAACGCCGGTCAGCACCAGTTCGGTGAAACTCACATTCGTGGTGAACAGCGACATATCCCACAGCGCACCCGCAGTGATCAGCAGACCGATCAACAGCAGAATGCGCGGATCGATGCGATTCACCAGTCGACCCACTACGAACATCGACACCATGGTGCCGAATCCACGCGGCGCGAGAATCCAGCCGGTCGTCATGACGGGATAGCCCAGCAGCTTCTGTAGAAACGGCGGCAGCAGCGCCATGGTGGCCAGCATGTTCAGTCCGGCAATAAACATGAACATCACGCCGGCGCTGAAGTTGCGGTCCTTGAAGATGGCGGGTTCGATGAAGGGCCGCGCCTTGGTGTAGATGTGCACGATGAACATGTACAGGCAGATCACGGCTGTGAGGCCTTCGATTACGATTTCGTTGGATTGAAACCATAGCTGGGAATTGCCGCGGTCGAGCATCAGTTGCATCGCGGCGATCGCAATGCCGAGATAGGCGAATCCCGCGATGTCGAACGGGCGTTCGCGATCCCGTTCAGGATCTTTCACTGCTGCTTGAATGCCCAGCATGGCGAGCGCGCCCAGTGGCACGTTGATATAGAACACCCAGCGCCAGTTGTAGTACTCGGTGAGGTAGGCGCCGAGGCTGGGACCGAGAATCGGACCGACCATCACGCCCATGCCGAACATCGCCATCGCCGAGCCGTGGCGATGCGGCGGATACGTATCCAGCATGGTGGCCTGGGCCAATGGCACCAACGGGGCGCCGAAGCAGCCCTGCAGGAAACGAAACAGCACCATCTCCTCGAGCGAGGTGGCCAGCCCGCACAACATCGAAGTACCGACGAAACCTGCCACAGAGATGAGATAAAGCCGTTTGCGACCGAGTCGGTCGCCCAGATAGCCGGCCATCGGCGTCATGATGGCCGATGCGACGATGTACGACGTCAGCACCCACGAGACCTGTTCCTGCGTGGCGGAGAACGTGCCCTGCATATCGGGTAGCGCAACCGCCGCGATGGTGGAGTCCAGCGCCTGCAGGATCGTGGCCAGCATGATCGTGGCAGATACAACGGCGCGCAGTGCGGGCGAATCGGTTTGATTCATAGCCGTTTGCTGACCGCTTGCCTCAGCGCCAGTGCGGCAGCAGATCCTTCACGGTACGCGTGTGTCCCGTATCCACCACCACCTCGGCGCTCATGCCCGCGCGCAGCGGTGGGTCGCCTGGCTGGACGTCGATGGCCACACGCACCGCAATGCGCTGCACCACTTTCACCCAGTTGCCGGTCGCATTCTGCGCGGGGAGGATGGCGAATTCGGCGCCAGTGGCCTCGCTGATGCTCTGCACCGTACCGTACCAGTGTTTGCCCGGGTAGGTATCGACGGTCACCTCGGTGGGCTGCGCATCACGCAGATGGGTGAGATCGGTTTCCTTGAAATTGGCTTCCACCCAGAGGTTGCGTTCGGATACCACGCTCATGATCGGCATCCCGCGTTCGGCGAAGTTGCCGATCTCGGGCTTCTTATTGGTGATCCCTGCAAACGGTGCCCTGACCACGCTGTGCTCCAATTCCAGTACTGCCTGGGCGCGATCTGCGGCAGCGTGCAGGTAGCGTGGATGCGCCTCAACTGAACTGTTGGAGTCCCCATTCAGGTCGGCAAGGATCTGTTCGGCGCGACGTCGTGCCACCACCACCTGTTGAGCGGCCGACTCGAGCAAGTGGTGTGCATCATCCAGATCCGACACCGCCGCGAGACGACGCGTCACCAGATCGGTTTGCCGCTTGTAGGCGATCTGGGCGTAGTCGACATTGGTCTGGGCCAGTTCGATCTCCGCGAGGGCCGTGCCATACGCAACCTGCAGGGCGGCGACATCGCTGCGCGTTTGCGCCAGCGCAGCGTCAGCCCGGTCGAGTGCCACTTGAAACGGTGCCGGATCCAGCGTGAACAGCACCTGGTCTGGCTCGACGCGTTCGTTCTCGGTGACTGCCACGGAGACGATGCGGCCACTGACCTGTGCTGCGACGATGGCCTTGTCCGCCTTCACGTACGCGTTATTGGTTTCGACATAGCGGCCACCCTGCAGGTACGCATACGACGCGGCCGCCACCACCAGTGCGGGAATGCCGAACAACAGCCACGGCCGTTTGCGCGGCGCGCGCAGCGCCGGCTGCGCACTCGGAGCCGGCACCTGCTTCACCAGCGGGGTGTGCCCGTCGTCTGTGAGTTGGCGTACTTCAGCCATTGTCGGAACCCGCGGCGACTTGCGCCGGTGCCTGCGCCAGGTTCGCGCGAACGTGTGACAGGGCCGCAATCAGCTGAGCGCGCTGCGCCGCGTCGAGCCCGGTCATCGCGTCGAAATGCAGATCCGTGCCGACATCGAAGATCTGCTGCAGCAGCGGTTGCGAGGCCGGCGTGAGAAACAGCTGCTGCATGCGCCGGTCGGTGGGGTGGACTCGCCGTACTACGAGGCCGGCCCGTTCGAGATGGTCGATCTGGCGCAGCAGCGTAATCGGTTGCACTTCGAGGATCGCCGACAGCGCCACCTGGCTGATGCCTTCGTTGCGTGAGAGGTGCACCACCACGCGGGCCTGGGCCAGAGTGAGCCCTAACTTCTGGGCCGTGGCGTTGAATCGCACGCGAAGCAGGCGCGCCACGTCGGACACGAGAAAGCCAAGATTGACGTTCGGATTGTTGTCGTCCACGGCTACAAATCTGGTTAGGTCTTGCTGATAGTAAGTCGTACTTATTATTAGTCAATATGGTCTTTTCGATAGTGCGGCGCGCGCTACACTGCCCCACATTCCGTTCAACCAGCCAGGGATTGCCGATGAAGTCATTGCTCACGTGTTTTGCATTGCTGCTGCTCACCACCGCGCCGTTTGGCTACGCCGTTACGCTCGAGGAGGCCGTCGCCAGCCCCGATCGCGATGCGGCCAACGCAGCACGCGACGGGTATCGCCACCCCCTTCAGACGCTCACGTTTTTCGGGGTGCGTGATGATTCAACCGTCGTGGAAGTGTGGCCCGGCGGCGGCTGGTACGTGGAAGTACTGGCACCCTATCTGCGCGATCGCGGGGTGTACTACGCTGCGGCATTCGCCACCACCCTGCCCGACGCTGCGCAGTACATGACCCGGGCGAACACCGCGCTGGCGGACAAGCTGGCCAGCAAGCCGGCCTATGACCACGTGGTAATGACCGAACTGAATGCACCGCAGCGCTCCACCATGGCACCGCCGGGCCGCGTCGACTTCGTGCTGACATTCCGCAACGTGCACAACTGGCTGGCCGCCGGCAACGCGGACGCCATGATGGCCGCGTTTCATCGCGCGTTGAAATCCGGTGGCGTGCTCGGCATCGTCGAACACCGCGCCAAGGCAGGCACGTCGCTCGACGTCATGAAGAAGTCTGGGTATGTCACGGAGCAGTATGTCATCGACCTTGCCGCGAAGGCTGGCTTCAAGCTGATGGGCCGATCGGAAATCAATGCGAACGCGCAGGACTCGGCCGATCACCCGGCGGGCGTGTGGAGCCTGCCGCCAAACCTCAGGGTTTGCCAACCGATGGACGAAGGCGCGGCGAAGACCGAATGCGTGGCGCGCTACGCAGCAATTGGTGAGTCGGATCGCATGACGCTGAAATTCTCCAAGCCGTAACACCGCATCAAGGAGCCCCCAATGAAACTCGATCACCTGATGACATTTCGAGCCACGCTGCGCCAACCCGCCGACGCGGTCGGGACCACGCCGTTCGGCCAACGCGGTATCGCGGAGGTGGTTGGCGGTTCCTTCGAGGGCGCCCGCCTCAAAGGGGCCGTGGTAACCCCCGGTGCCGACTGGTATCTGCTGGGCAGCGATGGCGTGCTGCAGGTGGATGTGCGCGCAACCCTGAAGACCGACGACGGCGCGTTCATCTACGTGCAGTATCTCGGCAAGCTGCGGCTCAACGAAGCGACAGCCGCCGCGCTCGCAGCGGGTCGCGAGACGGCCTACGGCGACACGTACTTCATGACGCAGCCGCGTTTCGAAACCGGCAGCGAGAAGTACGCCTGGCTCAATTCGATTGTTGCGGTGGCGGAGGGACGCGTGGTTCCGAGCGGCGTCGAATATCGGGTATTTGAGTGTCTGCACGACGGGGCGTGACGCGGGTTCTGCAATGTTCCGGCGCCGTCTCGTAGGAGGGGCTTCAGAGGGTGTCGCAAAAGGTCCGATTGAAAGTTGTGGGAGCGGCTTCAGCCGCGATCTTTGTTTGAGTAGCCTGCAACAGGGATCGGGGCTGAAGCCCCTCCTACGATTTTCGTCAGACCGACTGCGCCTGCTGCGCCTCGATATCACGCGCGCGCTCCAGATCAGGCCAGGGGAAGAAGTCTTCGGCAATCAGATACAGACACGGCACAAGGATGAGTGTGATACCCGTGGCGAACAGCACGCCGAATCCCAGCGAAATGGCCATCGGCACGATCATCGCCGTGGAAGGATTGGCCAGCACCATCAGCGGTGCCAGGCCAATGAAAGTAGTAACAGAGGTGAGCACGATCGGCCGGAACCGCGCGACGCCCGCCATGCTGACGGCGCCGAAGAGGGGCTCGTTCTCACGACGGCGCCGGTTCATATAGTCGACCAGCACCAGGCTCGCATTCACGACGACGCCCGACAGCGCAACGATGCCAAGCATGGAGAAGAAGACCAGGGGCCAGCCCATGATGTAGTGACCCAGAATGGCGCCCACCGCACCGAACGGGATCACACTCATAATCACCAGCGGCTGGATGTAGGAGCGCAAGGGAATAGCCAGCAACGTGTAGATGATGAACAGCGCGAGGATCGATGCCTGCGCCAGGCCTGTCATCGCCTTCGCGCGCTCGTTCGATTCACCCGACAGCGACAATGAGACACCCGGGTACTTCGCCAAGATGTCCGGCAATGCACCTTTCATGAATCCGTTGATGATCGCCTCGGGGCTCGCCATTTCACGATCGATGTCGGCCGTGACGTTCACCACACGCCGCGCATCGATGCGGTTGATCCGCGAATAGCCGCGACCCAGGCTCACATCGGCCACGCTGGTAAACGGCACTTCGATGCCGTCCGGCGTGCGGATGCGCATATCCTCGAGATTGCCGATGGATTCGCGCTCGTCTTCGGGCAGCCGCACCATGACGCGCACGTCGTCCTGGCCGCGTTGAATACGCTGTGCTTCAGCGCCGTAGAACGCGTGCCGCACCTGCTGGGCGAGATCGTTGAGCGTCAGGCCGAGGTTGCGGGCCTCCGGCAACAGGCTCAGTTTGATTTCCTGTTTACCAGCACGAAACGAATCGCTGATGTCGAATACGGCATCGTAGCGGCCAAGTTCGGCGCGGATTTCGGCCGCTGCCGCCTGCAGCTCGGTCACATCACGTCCCGCGAGCTGAAAGTCGATGGGATTTCCCGCCGAGAACGCATCTGCCGTGAAGCTCAGCTCCACCACATCGGGAATGCTGCCTGTGAGTTCACGCCAGCGTGCGTTGACGACTTTCGCACTCAGATTGTCGCGTTCGGCCAGCGGCACCAGTTCAAGCGCGACCTCCGCGAAATGGCTGCGGCCCGGGCCATTCAAGCGGGGCGGGCCGCCGCGCGTAATCGCAGTGCCGATGCTGGTCAGCACATGGTGGATCGTGCTCGGCTGGCCATCTGAGTGCTCGGAGTCCAACTCCGCGCGCAATTTCTCGGCCGCCGCTTCGATGCGCTCTGCCGCACGAATGGTCGTTTCCACCGAAACACCTTCGGGCAATTCGAGTGTCGCGTAGAGACGATTGCCTTCGATGGGTGGAAAGAACTGAAAGATCACCCGGCCGCTTGCGATCATCGCAATGGCGAGAATCAGAATGCCGAGTCCGATTGCCGCGGTGACATAGCGCCATTCGAGTGCTCTCTCCAGAAACGGTTCGTAGACATTGCTCGCAAACCGTTCCAGTCCACCCCCCAGACGGTCCTGCAGGCGCGTCCACGCACCGTGGCCGCGTTCACCGGTTTCGCGCTTGCGGTTGGCCAGGTGCGCCGGCAGGATCAACTGCGACTCGATGAGGCTGAAGATCAAACTGATGATGACCACCCAGCCCAGCACATTGAAAAAACTGCCCATACGACCGGGCACGACGATCAGCGGAATGAACGCCGCCATCGTAGTCAGCACGCCGAAGATCACGGGAATAGAAACTTCATAGGTGCCGTCGATGGCCGCGGTGATGGGTGGCTTGCCCATCACTTCGTGCGCATGCACCCGTTCTCCCACCACGATGGCATCGTCCACGACGATGCCGAGCACCAGAATGAACGCCATGACTGTCAACGAACTGATGGAGAAGTCGATATAGGGAAACACTGCCATCGTGCCGAGCAGCGCGATGGGGATGCCCGCGGTTACCCACAGCGCCAGGCGAAAGCGCAGAAACAGCGACAACACGACGAACACCAGCACCAGGCCGGACAGCGCGTTGTAGACCAGCGTATTGATCCGGGCACGCAGTTCCTCGGACTCGTCCGTCCACAGCGTGATATCCAGACCGGCGGGCAGCGTCGCCTGCAATTCGGCAACGTAGGCACGCACCTGCTTCGCCATGTCGATGACGTCTTCCTTGCCCACCCGCGAGACCTTCACGACCACGGCATCACCGCCGTCGAATCGGGCGCGCAGATCGCCTTCCTCGAATCCGTCGAGAATCGAACTGATCTCGCCCAGCGTCACCTTCGTGCCATCGTCGCGCGTCAATACGACGACGCTTGCGAATTCCTCGCCGCGATAGGCCTGCCCCTTGGTTCGCAGCAGAATCTCGCCGCCTTCGGTTTTGATGACACCACCTGGCATGTCGAGCGACGTACGCCGGATCGCCTCAGCCACCTGATTCATCGTCAGGCCATAGCGGCGCAGCGTGTACTCCGATACTTCGATGGAAATCTCATACGGACGCACGTAGGCGAGATCCACCTGCGAGATGCCATCCATCGCCACGATGTCATCGCGAATGCGCCGCCCGAGTTCCTTCAACGTTCGTTCATCGGTTTTGCCCGACACGGCGAGTTGCACCACACCGCTGCGGATCACCAGCTTCGAGACGATGGGCTTTTCGGTTTCCAGCGGGAAGGTATTGATGCCATCGACCTGACTCTTGATTTCATTTAGCGTGCGGGTGGCATTGGCGTCTTCCGTCAACTCGATGCGCACCGAACAGACGCCCTCGCTGGCGGTGGTGTAAATCTTGTCGATGCCGTCAATGCCTTCTACGGCCTCTTCAATGCGGATGCATACGCCCTGCTCCACTTCCTCGGGCGCGGCACCGAGATAGGGCACGGATATTGTGACGATTTCCGGGTCGATATTCGGGAACTCTTCCTGGTGTACGGTGAGCATCGCCATGCCGCCGGCGACCAGAAATACGAACATCAACAGATTGGCGGCGACACTGTTGCGTGCGAACCAGGAGATGGCGGTATACATCGGTTGAACTCGAGATCAGGTGGCGGCAGCGGCTGCAGCGCGCGCCGCCGGCTCTTCAATCGGCGCGACAGACATGCCATCAATGGCGGTCTGAATGGGCGACACACAGACACGCTCACCGGCCGTGATGCCACCGTCGATGAGCACCTCATCGCCCCACAGCCGCAGCAAGGTCACGTCGCGAAAACGCATCTTGTCCTGCGCATCGACGATGAGCACGCGATCACCTTCGCGCAATGCGATGCGCGGCAGCACCACCACGTTCTGAGCAAGTCGTCCCTCAATCTGCGCATCCACGAACAGACCGACGCTCAACGGCGCGGCCTGGGCGACGTTGTCCACGCGCGCAACGACATGCACCATCCGGCTTTTGATGTCGATCGCCGCCTCCGCCCGAACCACCCGCCCCTGCCAGGTCAACTGCTGTCCGGCGTAGTCGGCCGTGAGCGTCACGTTGGGTTGCGCATCCAGCGGCAGCTCGCCGCGGTGCCCCACCGGCAGATCGAGATAGGCCAGCTGGCGGTCCGCGATGGGCAGACGCACTTCGACATCCTGTGTGGCGTAGATTTTTGCGATCGCTGCGCCACGGCCAACGAACTGACCGATGTCGACCGCTTCGCTGCGCACGAGGCCGGCAAATGGCGCGTGCAGCTCGGTGCGTGTCAGATCCCGCTCGGCCTGCTCCAACGCCGCCACGCTGTCGCGCACGGTCGCCTCCGCAACGCGATAGGCGCGCAGCGAATTTTCGAGTTGCGAACGTGATACCAGCTGGCGCGCCTCCAGGCTTTGCAGGCGCTGGTATTCGAAACGTGCGTGCTCGTACTCGGCCTTGCTGCGATTCACGCCAGCGCGTGCGCGCTCGACGTTGGCGCGATAGTCCTTGTCCTCCAGGCGCAGCAGCACGTCGCCCTGCTCAAAATAGCCACCCGCCACGAGCGCAGGGGAGATCCAGCTGACCTTGCCCGACACTTCGGGAATCAAATCGGACTCCGTGCTGGGCATGACGGTGCCCTGGGAATTTACCTGCAGTACCACGGGATGAGGGTCTGCCGTGATCACGCGCACCGTGGTGGCAATGGGCGTCGGCGCCGTGGGCGTCAGCTTCGGGCTGGTCGCCAGCAGCGTCATCGCGCCAAAGATGGATATGGCCACAACGGCGGCGGGGATAATCAATTTGCGGATCATGATGCGAGCTTCCTGTGACCATCATCGACACCGTTGCCGTTCGCGTGCGCGGCGCGCAGCGCGTTGAGAACTTGTCGCTGGTTGAGATCGATCACTGCCTGCAGCGTCGCAACCGCAGCGTCGGCGTCGCGCGACGACAGCGCCTCATCCATACGCTGCAGATAAACGTCCTGGTCGTCGGCGCCGTGGATCAGGCTGGCCGTGCGGGCGTCGCCGGCAAAGATCTGCATCCGCAGCGCGCGCGCAATGAGCATGAGTACCAGATTGCCGCTCATCGTCATGAACTGACGGCCCAGTTCGTGGCGGATCTGAATGCGCTCGTCAGGTCCCAGCCGTTTGTCACGCAGCCGCGCGATGAGTGCGCGAGCCGTATCTATCTGTTCATCACTGGCCCGGTGCATCGCTTGTTGGGCGGCTACCTTCATCAGCGCGCTCATTACCGTGAGCATCTGCTCCACGAGTTGGGCATCGGGCAGCTCGTTCAGCGCAAGCAGCGGGCCGATCACATCGAGGCTGGCCTCTTCGAGCGGCAGCACGCGCGCGCCACCGGGGAGTACGTGGGCCAGGCCCAGCTGTTCGAGTTTTTTGATCGCTTCGCGCACCGTGCCCCGATTGACGCCGTATCGAGCAGCGAGCTCTCGCTCAGACGGCAGACGATCACCGGGCCGGTAGCGGCCGCGCAGGATCTCGTCGGTCAGTTCATCCGCGATGGATTCGTGGCGGGTTTCGTTCATGGCGCTTGGTCGGACCAATTTGGTCCGGCCAATACTAGGGCTTCGGGCGCAGATGTCCACGTTTCGCTACGTGTGGTAACGAAACCGTGACCCAGTCGGCACGATCAGCGCGTCAGGCTTCGTCCTCAATGCCCGCCGTGGGGTCGTCGAATTTCGCCCGGTCCAGGCGTCCCTCACTGTTCGCCACCAGACAGGCGACCATGGAGTCACCGGTGACGTTGACGGCGGTGCGCATCATGTCGAGCAGGCGATCCACACCGATGATGAGCATGATGCCCTCCACCGGCAGACCCACCTGCTTGAGCACCATCGCCAGCATCACCAATCCGACACCGGGTACGGCCGCGGTGCCGATGGATGCGAGTGTCGCCGTCAGGATCACCATGAGGTAGTCGTTCAGCTCCAAGCCGATACCAAAGAACTGCGCGATGAACACCGTGGCCACGCCCTGCATGATGGCCGTGCCATCCATGTTGATGGTGGCGCCCAGCGGGATGGCAAACGCCGCCACCTCGTTGTGCACGCCGAGACGATGCTCGACCGTGCGCAATGTCACCGGCAGCGTCGCACCGCTGGAGGATGTGCTGAACGCCACCAGCATGGGCTGGCGCATTTTGCTGAAGAAGGTTTTCGGATTGAGCCGGCCCAGCAGCAACAGCAGCAGTGGATAGACAATCGTGATGTGCAGGACGAGCGCGAGCACGACAGTGCCGAAATATTTGCCGAGCTTGAGAATTTCCTCCCACCCCACTTCAGCGAAGAGTTTGGTCATCAGGCAGACGACCCCGTAGGGCGCCAGTTCAATCAACATGGCGATGAGCCGCATCAGCACTTCATTGAGGTCGTCGAAGATGCCGCGCAGACGCGCGCCGCGCTCGCCGGCATGCGCCATCGCAATGCCCAGCAGAATGGCGAATACGATGATCTGCAGCATGTTGCCCTCGGCCATTGCCGCCACGGGATTGGTGGGGAATATGTCGATGATCACCTGGGTAAGCGGCGGGGCGGGGGGTGCGGTGTAGTCGCTGGGTAACGCTGCGTTGTGCGCACCTTTGCCTGGCGCGATGAGTAATGCACACACCAGCGCAAGCGTGATCGCCGATGCGGTGGTCACCAGATACAACGCCAGGGTTTTGCCACCGAGGCGTCCCATGCTGGCGCCGTCCGATAGTGAGCTCGACCCGCACACCAGCGAAACGAATACCAGCGGCACCACCATCAACATCAACGAGGCGATGAAGACCTTGCCACCCACGAACATCACGCCGTTGATGAAGAAGGTGTAGAGCCAGTGATCGGCGCCAACTCCCGATTGCTGTACGGCAATGCCGAGTGTCACGCCAACGGCCATGCCGATGAGAATTCTGACGGTGAGGCTCATGGCTGATCTGCTCTCATAGCGGTGGCGCAACGCGACGAACAACGGGCCTGCGGCAGGCTATCACAACACAGCATTGCGTCCGGAGTGTCGTACAGTGGCGCCATGGAAGAACTGAAGCTGCACGACGCCGTCGTATTTCTCGCTGCCGCCGGCATCATCATTCCCATCGTCAAACGATTCCGCATCAGCGGTGTACTCGGCTTTCTGCTGGTGGGCCTGGCCGTGGGTCCGTTTGGGCTCGCGCGTTTCGCAGATAGCTTCGGCTGGCTCTCCGTCGTGCTGATCACCGACCCCGCTGGGGTGCGGGCGCTAGCCGAGCTCGGCGTGGTATTCCTGCTGTTCATGATCGGCCTCGAGCTGTCACTGGAGCGCCTGTGGGCATTGCGGCGGCTCGTGTTCGGCATGGGATTCGCGCAGATCATCTTCACCGCCGCGGTGATCGGGGTGATTGCCGCACATTTCGGCAATCCCGTAGAGATGTCGATTGTGCTCGGCGCCTGTCTGGCGTTGTCCTCCACGGCCGTGGTGATGCAGTTGCTCACCGAGCAGGGTCGTTTCGGCAGCCCAGTCGGGCGGGGCAGCTTCGCGGTATTGTTGGCGCAGGATATCGCCGTGGTACCCATCCTGTTGCTCGTCGGCGCGCTCGGCGCGCGCAGCCATGATCTGGCCCTTTCAATCGGCTACGCACTCGGTGCAGCTGCGCTTGCCGTTGCACTGATTCTGGGCATCGGCCGATTGGTGTTGCGTCCGTTGTTTCGCTTCGCCAGCGAGACCCGCAGCCCGGAACCCTTCATGGCCGTCACGCTGCTCGTGATTCTTGCAACAGCTGCGCTAACGCATGCGGCAGGGCTGTCGGCGGCACTCGGCGCATTTCTCGCGGGGCTGCTGCTGGCGGAAACCGAGTACCGCCACGAAATAGAAGTGAATATCGAACCGTTCAAGGGTCTGCTGCTCGGCCTGTTTTTCATCACCGTGGGCATGGCGATCGATTTGGCCGCCATCGCTGCGGATCCGCTGATGATCGCCGCATCCGTAGCGGGTCTGTTCATCCTCAAGACCGTGATCACCACACTGATTGCACGCGCGTTCGGGTACACGTGGGGGCAAGCCACGGAGATGGGGCTGCTGTTGGGGCAGGGCGGTGAATTCGCCTTCGTCGCCATTGGGCTGGCAGTGAGTCTGACGCTGTTTCCCGCGGCCACCGCACAGTTCATGCTGATCGTGGTCAGCGCCACGCTGCTGCTGACGCCGCTGGTGGCCAAGCTGGCGCGCAGTATCGGCGCCGCATTCGAAGCATCGTCGGCGCCGGCGGAAACCCCCGAGCTGGTGGTGGACGCCGTGGACGGCCACGCGGTCATCGTCGGCTACGGCCGCACCGGACGAGTGATCGCGCAGCTGCTCGACCGGCAGAAGGTTCCTTACGTTGCATTGGATCTGGACGCGACTCGAGTAAGTCGTTGGCGAACCCAGGGTTCACCGGTCTACTTCGGCGACGCGACGCGGCCGGGTGTGCTGGAGCGCCTGCACTTGCCCCAGGCGATTGCGCTCGTCATCACCACCGACGACCCCGACGCGGCACAACGCGTGCTGAGTCTGGCGCGCGCGCTGGTGCCAACGCTGCCGATTCTGGTGCGCGCACACGACAGCGACCACGCAGCAGAGCTGCTCACCGCGGGCGCAACCGCCGTCATTCCCGAGGTGCTGGAAGCGGGCCTGCAGCTGGGCCAGGTGTTGTTAGAGAAAATGGGATTGCCCACAGACTCCGTGCGCGAACTGGTCGAGGCACAGCGCGCTGCGTCGCTGCATGCGCTGACGCCACCGTCAGCCGAAAACGGGTTCTAGGGTCACAGCTAGCGATTGCACCATGCCGAGATCACCGCGCTCTGGTCGCCGATATCGCTGTACACGTGGTCTCCACCCGGCACTTCGACGACAACACAGCCGGGCTGCGTTGCGACGATCGCGGCAAGGTCTGCATGCGACCCAGTCATGTCGTTGGTTTGTTGAATGAACAGCACGCGAGCAGCGGCACAATAGCTGCGCAATGCGCGCAATCGGTCGTCGGTGTAGGCCACCAGCGGCGTGCCGATGAACACACTCGCGCGCGGACGCAACGCGTGATCAACGTGCGCGGTGACTGCAACGATGGTGCCGAACGACTTGGCGACCAGCAGATCTGGTGGTAACTGCGCGGCGATTTCAGCTTCCACAGCGGGATCCAGCGGCAACGATGGATCTGCCCAGAACCGATAGCGCTGCACTCGGATATCACAGGCGCCGATGTCGAGCGAGTTCAACAGCGCGGTCAGCCATGCCTCGGTTGCGGCGTCGCGGCCGGGCAAGCCCAGCACCCGCCTCGGGCTATTCATCAGGAAGTTGCACCTGCGGCGGCCTCGGCTGCGACATCAATCTCTGCCAACAACGCGGTAGTACGCTGTGCCCACGCCTGCTCGTACGCTGCATCCCAGTCCGAGTCGAGCGCATCGCGCACCACGTCGCGCACCGCGCTGAACAGATTGCGGTACATCGTCGATTCCACCCCGTAGGACAGATGGGTTTTCATTTCGAAGCGCAGATAGTCACGCAGGCCGGCGGGGTCTGCGGTCAAGAGCAACTCAATGACTTCCTCGAGCATGCGGCCCTGCACATAGCCGTCGATATGACTCATCAGCTGCCTGGAACCTGGGCAGCTCGCGAAGTAGCGCTCGTAGACGGGCTGGGTGACATCGCCGTCCCGCTCGGCGGCAACCTCGAACGACTGCATCACCAGATCAGTTTGTGTCATCGCGTTCACCTCCAACGGGAGAGGTGCATGCCGCCGAGACTCATTGGCAGCAGCAGTCCCAGAAAACTCAGGTGATACCACAGTGGCATCAACCCCCAATATTGCACCTGCACGAAAATTCCTGTCGCCAGCAGCGCGCAACCCAACCATACCGCAGAGCGGTACGAATTCGTGCGGTCGATCATTCCGGTGATGAAGCCAGCCATCAGCGAGGCGGTGACGCTGCCCGACAGCAGCGCAACCAGCGTCGCATTGCGCTGGATCGCGAGCGTCGGGTCGGCGGGGAGCACGGCGAGCATCTGCAGCAACGCGCCATAACCCAGCCACAGCGCCGACCAGGCGATGTATCCACAGAGGATTGCCAGCGCGCGGCGCAGCAGCAGCACACGTTTCGGGCTCAACGCATCCCCCGCATTACGTCACTCGCTGATCGTGTCATCACGATGTGTGCCCAGCACCTGCGACAACCGTTGTGTGATGCTCACCATATTCGCGTCGGCACGTTCGATGCCATAAACCGTGAGCGGAAAATTCAGCGGTTGCTGAATCGCCCAGATCGCATCGTGCTCATGCGCGGGGAGTATGCGCGCAGGATCGCCAACCGCGACCCACCCGATCGGCACGGTGGTCCCGCCGGCCAGTCGCGTGCGCAGGTGAACGACGGCGTTGATGCGCACTTCGGCGCCCTTGCCGATGTGGGCGCCGTGGAAAACGGCCGCGCCCGTGGCGATGAATACCTCGTCTTCGAGTGTGCAGCCCACCACATGGGTGTGCGGACCGATGACGCAATGATCGCCCACCACCAGCTGATGCCGGAACGTGCTTCGCAGCACCGCGTTTTCCAGCACGATGGTTTCTTTGCCCAGCGAAATTGACCCGCCTTCGGCGATCAACTGTGCGCCGTGCAGTACGCGACAGCCCGGTCCGATGGTCACATCGCCGCAGACCACCGCGTTGGGTGCCACCCAGGCACTGGGATGAACGTCGGGGGATTTGGCCGCGTGCGTGATCAACATCGTGGCTTGCCGGCGCGGGTCGGCCTCAGCCGGGCCGTCGATCGAACCATGGCTGGGCCTGCTCCAACTGCGCCGCTAGTTGCAGCAGCAGCAAATCATCGCCAAGGCGGCCCACAAACTGCACGCCCACCGGCAGCCCCGCCTCGCTCCAGGCGAGCGGCAGGGAGATCGCGGGCTGCCCTGTGGCGTTCTGCAGATTGGTGAATCCCCAGAACCGGGCGAAGCGATCGGCGAAGGTCGCCGCATCGAGATTGACGGTATCCAGCCAGCCCAGCGGCACCGGTGGCGCTACCAGAGTGGGTGTCAGCATGACATCGTAGGTGTCGTGGAATCGCCCGACCGCGCGGCCGATGCGGTGGATGGTATGCAGCGCCGCGGTCAGTTGCGTCGCCGCCAGGCTGCGCCCGTACTCCACCGTGCGGCGGGTCTGGGGCTCGACGTCACCGTCATCCAGTGTCCGGCCCAGCACTGCCAGCCGGCCGTCCACGAGATGGGCCACATTGGCCGAAATCGCGATACCGGTGGCGTGGCGAAACGCCGAGCGATCGAATTGCGGGGAGGCCACCTCGACGCTATGCCCCAGGGATTCGCACAGGCGCGCGGCTGCGTGCGTTGCCGCCACACATTCGGGATCGGTAGGCATCCCGGTGAGGCTCGAATTATCGAGCGCAATTTTCAGCTGTCGCGGCGTCTCAACCAGCCGCGCCAGATACGAGCCCGAAAAGGTCGGTGCGAAATAGGGATCCCCGGCTGCAGGCCCATGCGTCGCATCGAGAAAGGCGGCACTGTCGCGCACGCTGCGCGATACGACATGTCCGGCGGACATACCGCTCCAGCCTTCCCCCACATCAGGGCCCTGGGGATTGCGGGCCCGCGTCGGTTTCAGTCCCACCAGGCCGCAGCAGGCGGCGGGGATACGGATGGATCCGCCGCCGTCGGTGGCGTGGGCTGCAGGCAGCAGGCCTGCCGCCACAGCCGCAGCCGCACCACCGCTGGATCCGCCCGTGGTCCGCCCGAGATCCCACGGGTTGTGACAGGCACCGAACAGCACCGATTCAGTGGACACATTGAGACCAAATTCCGGTGTATTGGTCTTGCCGAAGATCACCAGTCCCGCCGCACGATAGCGGGCCACGATCTCTGCGTCGTGGTCTGGCACATAGTCGGCGAACAAGCGGCTGCCCGACGTGCAGGGAAGTCCCTGCATGTAGGTGATGTCCTTGACGAGAAAGGGCACGCCAGCCAGCAGCGCGTCGGGCAACTTCAGCGCGGCGCTGCGTCGCGCCGGCTCGTAGCAGGTGGCGACCACCGCATTCAGGGACGGATTCGCGGCCGCGGTGCACGCGATGGCTTCGTCCAGAACCTCGGCAGCCGACACCTGGCCCGCGCGAATCAGCGCAGCCAGGCCGATGGCGTCGTATTGGGGGTATTCAGCGAAGGCAGCCATCTGCGACGCGGCCCCGTGCCGCTACCTCTTGGCTTTGCCGGCTTTCGCCTTGGAGCTGGGGCCGAGCACGAGCTGCTTGCGATTACCCAGCCCGTCCTGGCCGCTGACGCCGGTGGGAATGCGCTGGATCTTGTTGCCGGATTTCAGGAATGCGGCAACGTCTTTTTCGAGCTGTTTACGGGCTTCTGGAGACGAAGGTGTCTTGGGCTTGATCGCCATGGGGATTCTCATCGGTCAAAAGTGGAAGTCGACAGTATCTACCTTCGCCGCCCAAATGCCCAATTTTTGGTCAGTTTTGGGGCTCCAGGCGAACGCCGAAGCCTCAGGCCGCGTACAACGTTACCGGTGACCAGCGACCGTCGAATTCCTGGGTGTCGCGCCACACCCGGCGCTCCCCGTCACCCTGCAGCGACGCCTCAGCGACACGGTGCAGCGCAAGTGCCGCATCGAATTCGAATGCGCTGGCCTCGGCCTTCGCCAGATCCAGGATGGTGACCCCTGGGCGATGATCGCCGCGCAGCGTCCCGGCATTGAGCATCGTCAGACCCTCGAAATTCACCACCACCCGATAGTGCAGATGGCCGTTGATAACGAGGCGTGTCTGCCCCGTGCCGATGAGACGGTCGAGCTCCGGACTGCGCTCGACGGGCATGCGTGGCGAACCCGGCCACACCTTGCGCAGGTCATTCTCGAGCACGCCGTGGCAAAGCAGCGTCTCCCCGAACGGCGTGTCGAACGTATGGGTGGCGGGCAGCGCCGCAAGATAGTCGCGACTGCTCTGGGCCAAATCACCGGCGCGGTGCGCCCCGGGAATGTCGCGCAGACGATCCGCGAGCAGCCAGCGATCGTGATTTCCCGCCACCGCGACGACTGATGCGTCGGCGAGGAGCCGGCAGCAGGTGTCGACGCAACCATCGCCGTCGGCGATATCGCCGGTGCTGAGGATCGACGTCACGCTCTGTCCGTGCAGGAACGCCAGCGCGGCGTCGAGGCGCCGGTGTTCGGCGTGGATGTCGCCGATCAAACCGATGCGCATCACTGTCAATCCCCGGGCGCGTCGGCGAACGGCGTATCGGGAAAGGCGATCTTCACAGGCCGACCCGCTCGGGTGGTTGCCAGGTGCACAAAGAAGCTGCCGATACCCGCTGCACCCTGCATGTAGCCCGTCTGAGCCTCCAGATATTTCGGCCGCTCGCGATGCTCCGCCTGCGGCCAGCACAGACCGTCGCCAACGGCCACACTGCGCCGCACCAGCTCGGCCGCCTCGCGCTCCGCAAGTTCCAGATAGCGCGCATCACCATTGGCGTGATAGCTCTGCAACGCGTAGTCGCCCACCCCCGCATCACCGCAACACTGCGACACGTTGTTCCAGAATCCCGCCGAGCGCGTCTCTGGCGCACCTGTGCTGAGCAGCCCGCGAAATGCGCCGTCCTGCCACTGTTCGTACTGAGCCTCGCCAGTGATGCGCTGCAGCAGGTAGAACAGGCGGGTGGTGCCCGGTGGTCCGTGGCATACCGAGAGATAGAACAGGTTTTCACCATCGCCGTCATGGTGGTGAACAAGATGACCGTCGCCTGCAGGGCTTGAGAGATGCATCAGATGCGCCGCCGCCGCGCGCGCCGCATCGAGAAAGCGGGCGTGTCCGGTTGCTTCGTACAACATCGCCATGAACGCACCGACACCCGCGGCGCCGTGGGCAAAGTTCGACGGCGTCCAGGCAAACGGCATCTCGGACATCAGCGCCCAGTTCAAGCCGTGCGGCGTCGCATCCGCGACCTCCAACAGCCGATCGCCCACACCCGTTGCCCACGCAAGCGCCTGGGGATGCAGATCATCTCGTGGGGCGCGCAGCAGCACGAAGCCCGCGCCAGCCGCACCGACGGACGCATCGTAGATTTCGCGGTCGCCCTTGAAGCCGTGGATATCGGAAAACGGCATGGGCTCAATCCAGCCAATGCCAGCGCCAAGTTCATGGGCGCTTTCGCGCAGGCGATCCAGGCACAGCACCGCCGCCTGGCGCAGATCCGCATCACCCGCCGCTTTTGCCGCTTGGCTCAGCACGAACGCGTGGCCCGGCCAGCCCGTATAGATGGCGCACGATTGCCGCTGGGTGGAGCGCACATACGCGGCGAGTTCGCGCGCTGCCGAGCGCGCGACATCGAGATACCGGGTCTGTGCGGTGGCCGCGTACAACTCGAGGTAGAAGAGAATGATGCCGCCACTGCCGCCGTACAGCGTGTGGCTGGCGAGTTCGGTGCGTTCGCGGCTGTGGCCGAACAGTCGGCCAGCGACGCCATCGCGTTTCAGACTGTCTATGAATTGCTCAGCGCGAAATGCGACATCGAACGCTGCAGTGGTGGTGGTCACAGGGACTCCGAACTCGGGCGGGTTCGGCAGTGTACGCCTATCAGGTTAGTTGAGCCCGTGCACGGTCGGGGCATCCGGCGCGCGCAACGTCCAATCATTGCCGCCGTCTTGCGCGAGCAGTTGCGCCGCCTGGGTGGGCCAATCGTCGCGCTCGATGCGGCCACGGAATGTCGGCAGCTGATTTTCGATCCATACGATCTCGGCGGCCGACAACCCAGCCAGCTGGCTGTAGCGGTAAATTCCAAGCTTGTTCAAGCCCCGCTCGAACCCCTCACCGATGCCGCGAATCTGTTGCAGGTCATCCACTGCTTCAGGACGCGCCTGAAGCAGTCCGTTAGGCGCGATCGCTGCGGACTCGGAGGGCTCCGTGGCAGCACCTGCGAGTGCTTCGCTCTTGAGCGTCCGCAGCAATTCTGCAAGCCGCGCTTCGGAGTCGCGCGCACCGTCGAGCTGTTGTTTGAGCACCGTCAGCGACTTGTCATTGAGATCGCGCTGCTTGGTCAAGGCCGCAACTTCGCGATCGCGTTCGTCAAGCAATCGGGACTGCTCCCGGTTCTTTTCGATCTGCGCCGCAACGCGCTGCTCGAGGTATTCGGTTTTTCGAACGTCGCCGTCTCCTTCCACCGCGGCTGCATCGGTGACTTGCTTCTCCAACTCGCTGATGCGACTCGCACGTTGCCGCAACGTCGCATCCAAGGTCTCGATCTGACTGGTGAGCGTGTCGATGCGCTCGCTGCGCTCCACGATGGCCGCATCGCGTGCTTTGAGCATTCTCTCCAATGGCGCGACCCGCGCAGGTCCTGTGGCCAGTTCGGCTCGCAGCACCACCATCTCCGCATCGCGCTGCTGCAGCGCACTTTGCAGCTCGCTGCTCTGCGCGTGGGACTGATCAAGCGAAGCACGCACGGTCGTCAGATCCGATTCACGCGCGGTGCGCTGTTCCTGCAGTTCAACGATCTGCGCATCCATGTTCGCCGCGCCCGACTGCACCGCGTGCTGCGCCGCTTCGGCCTCGGCGAGTTTTGTATGCAACTCTGCCAGCTCGCCGCGTGTCGCATCGTGCGAGCGCTGCAATGCCTCGCGCTCGTTCTGCTGTTGGGTGAGCTGCTCCTGGAACGCCGAGGCGCGCTCCGCCAGCGCAGAACGTTCGGCCTCCACCACGGCCCGCTGGCGTTCGCCCATGGCGAGCTGCGCCTGCAGCGAGTTGAGTCGTTCCGTCAGTTGGTCACGCGCCGCCGAAAGTTCCGTGCGCTGACCAAATTCGTGCTCGGCGCGCAGCTGCTCTGCAGCCAGGGCTTGGCTCTGCTGCGCGCGCAGTTGATCCAGCTCCTGTTCGACGCTTCTTACGCGGGCCGCGACGGCATCGCGCTCCGCCACCAACGATTCGACCATATCGCGATGACTCGCCTGCTCGTCGCGGCCAACGCGAAGCGCAGTGGCGAGCTGACTGTTGGTGTGGGCCAGCGAGGCCTGAAATTCGGCGGTCTGGTGTTCGCTGGCCTGCCGCTGTCCCTCGAGCGCGGCATCGCGCTCCTGAAGCGCGGTATGGCGCTCTGCGTTCGTGGCATCACGTTCTGCCACCGTTGTGACCAGCGCGTCGACCTTCGCGGATAGTTCGGCAACCCGCGTGTTTTCGATGGCGAACCGCTGCGACGCTACCTGCAGTTCGTCGTGCAGCTTCTGTTCCGCGACACGCTGAATGGCGAGTTCACCGCGCAGCACCTCGATTGCCCGTTCGGCTTCGACGAGTTTCACGGCCTGCTCGGCGAGCACGAGTTCGCGCTTCGCCCCCAAAATCTCGCGCTGAGCGAGCGCACCGTCGCGATCTTTGACCTGCTGATTCCGGTCGGCCAACGTTGTCGCATGGGCTTCAATCGTCGACTCGCGCGCTTTGATGGTTGCCAGCAGCTTGGGTACGCGGGCCTGCCACTTGCCCACATCATCGCGCAGTTTCATCACTTCGTTCGCGCGCTCGCTCGCTTCAATCTCCATCGCGTCGCGTCGCGCGACCACACTGTCCAGATGCGTGCGCAGCTCATTGATCGTGGCTTCACGGTCTCGCAGCGCAGCGCCCATAGCGTCCGAGCGTGCCGCTTGTGCGGCAAGAGCCGCCCGATCGTCGCTACCATCGCCAGGCTGATCCAGGCGAGGCGGGTGCGCCTCCACTGCGGCCAGCACACTCACCAGCTCATCGCAGCGGGCTTGCCACGTCTTCAATGCCTCGCGCAGTGGTGCCCGTTCGGCTTCGGCCAGGCGCGGCGCCTCTGCAAGCGCATCCTTGACCGCGCTGAGTTCCGTGCGCACGAGTCGCAGTTCGCGCTCTTTAGCGTGCACCTCGCCTGCCTGGCGTTTGACTGACGTTTCCAGCTGCGGAACCTTGTCTTTCCAGTCCACGAGCTCAGCGCTCAGCACCGCCAGACGCTGGTCCCGCTTGCGCACATTGGTTTCGAGCTGCGGAATGATGTCCCGTGTTTCCTGCAGACTCTTGTGCAGCTGTGCTTCACGGGTTTTGGCCTGGATGCGGCGCAATAACCAGCCCGCTCCGAAGCTGGAGCAGGCCAGAATGAGAATGGCGACAACCTGGGCGATCGAGAAGGTCATCGCATGCCTGCGCGGCGGATTCGTCGAGGGTATCGATCAACCACGCGGGGTCCGGGGTGTCGGGTCGGGTCGAACATGTGAGCCGCAATCCCTGTGCATCAATTGAGAGCCTCGGCTTGAACCTTGCCTCGGCAGCGCTGCGTTGGACGCACGCCGGACCCATGCTCGCCGTTTCGCTGCGCAAAATCGGTTAGACAGGTCTCACCCGCGGCGACTATCGGCATGGCGTTATCTGCATCCACCGGCGCCTTGCCAGCAAATTGTGACGGGCATCAAATCCGGCCATCCCGACCGCCAGATTACTCGGTTGCCAAGGCATCGATGAAGATTTGTCTGATTTGCGCGACGTATGTGTTCATGGAGCTTTCGTGCCACCCGGCAGTGTCAATCGGCGAATGCACGATCACCTCGACCGTGCCCGGGCGTGCGATCCATGCGCCTTTAGGCAGTGCATCGGTAGTGTGCTTGAGCACGATCGGCACGATCGGCACACCTGCTTGCCGCGCCAGATGAAAGGCACCCTTCTTGAACGGCCCGAGCTGATGCGTCGCGCTGCGCGTTCCCTCAGGCGCGATGACGATTGACGTGCCGGCGCGCAGCGCATCCACCGCCGCGTCCAAGGCGTCGATGGCGCCCGCCGTGTCGCCACGATCGACGAAGATCGCCCCTGCCAGTTGCGCCAGCTGGCCCACGAATGGCTGATCGCGCAGCTCCTGTTTGGCCACCCCGCTGAAATCCCGGCGCAGCAGTTTCGCCAGCACGACTGCATCGAGCGCGCTTTGATGATTGAAGACGAAAACTGCCGGGCGGTGGCTCCACAGGTTCTCCTCACCCACGATTTCCAGCTTCAGATCGATCGCTGCAGCGGCCAGATCGCCCCACACCGACGCCGTCAGGTTGCGCGCGTCACGCACCGAACCATTCAAAGCAAGATCCGCAATGCCAAAGGCCAATGCCGGCAGCGCGGTGGAGTAGGCGAGACCCGTGCGCAACAACTGCAGCGCGGTGGGTACACCGCGGCTGTTGAATCGGGTGATGGGCCAGCGGCGCTGCCTGGCAATCGTCGTAAGCGTGCCATCTGGATTGAGCGGTCGCGGATGCCCAACGATCTCAAGCAGGGGCAGGTCCTCGGCGCCATCGCTGTAAAAGTAGCTCTGTTTCAGATCGCATGCCATCCGCTCAGCCAGGTCCCGAGCAGCATCCGCCTTCCCCGGGCCGAAGCAGGCGGGTTCGAGCACGCGGCCAGTGCAGATGCCATCGTTTACCTGCAATTGCGTACACAACACGTGGGTGATGCCCAGCGCGGCGGCGACGGGTTCGACCTGGTACGGCGTTGCCGAAGACACCACCGCGAGCGTATGTCCTGCCGCGCGATGCGCCTCGATCAATCGTCGCGCTTCCGGATAGATGCGGCGCGCCACCCGCTTTTCGAAGAGCTCAGCGCCGAACGCACGGTTCTCGGCATCGCTGCGGCCTGCCAGCAAGGCGGCTGTGCGATTGACGAATTCGACAAAGGCGATGCGACCGGCGCCGTATTGAAGCGCCGCGCCGATGCCGGTGGCCAGCTGGGGCAATGTCACCTCGCGCCGCTGCAACCGCTCGACGAGCACATCCTGGGCCGAAAAACCTTCGATCAGCGTTCGATCCATGTCGAACAACGCCGCCACATGCGAGCCCCTCTGGGTACCACGGATATCGGCGAGCAGGTCGTGGATCGAAGACAAGGCGTCGTCTCGCTGGGGCACTGGGTCCAGGCTAGTATGCCAACTCAACGCGGCGGTGGGAGGGGAAGGGTCATGCAGCTACGGGTGGCA
>JAQBCT010000375.1:0-31698 GCA_032124855.1 Gammaproteobacteria bacterium | reverse complement strand
CTCAACGCCATGGGCGCGCGCATCGAAGGCCATGGCACCGATACGATCGTCATCGAAGGTGTGGAGCGCCTGCACGGCTGCACGTATCGCGTCATGCCGGATCGCGTGGAAACGGGTACCTATCTCATCGCCGCTGCGGCCACAGGTGGTCGCGTGCGTCTGCTCGATACGCGGCCAGATACGCTGGAGTCGGTACTCATCAAGCTGGCCGAAGCCGGTGCCAGTCTGAGCCAGGGTGAGGATTGGGTGGAGCTGGATATGCACGGCAGGCGCCCGCGTGCGGTCGACATACGCACCGCCCCCTATCCCGCGTTTCCCACCGACATGCAGGCGCAATTTCTGGCGCTCAATGCCATCGCTGAAGGCACGAGCCGGGTAAACGAGACGGTATTCGAAAACCGCTTCATGCATGTGCCTGAGATCAATCGGCTCGGAGCAAACATTGTCCTGGACGGCAAGACCACCGCGATTGTGACTGGCGTTGCGAAATTGAAGGGCGCGCCCGTCATGGCCACAGACTTGCGGGCCTCGTTCAGTCTGGTGATCGCCGGCCTCGTTGCTGAGGGCGAAACCGTCGTGGATCGCATTTACCACATCGATCGAGGCTACGAACGTATCGAAGAAAAACTGACGAAACTCGGTGGCCGGGTCGAACGCGTGTCGGGTCGATAACCGATGCCAGGAAAACCCATCACGATTGCGGTGAAGAAGGGGCGCGTGCTCGATGAGTTTCTGCCCATCCTTGCTGCGGCAGGCATCGATCCTGCCGAGCGCATCAGCACCAGCCGCAAACTGATATTCGACACGGTGGGCGGCCATGTGCGGCTCGTGGTGGTCCGGGGCACCGATGTCCCGACGTACGTCGAATACGGCGCTGCCGATCTCGGCGTCACTGGCAAGGATACGTTGCTCGAATACGGCGGCACTGCGTTCTATGAGCGACTCGATCTGAAGATTGCAGCGTGTCGTTTGATGACGGCCACGCCCGTGGGGGTACAACCTTCCACCGGTGTGCTGCGCGTGGCGACGGAGTACCCCAACATTGCCAAGCGCTATTTCGCGGCGCGTGGGCGCCAGGCGGAAGTGATCAAATTGTCGGGCGCTATGGAAATCGCACCACTGATGGGCCTGGCAGACTGCATCGTAGACATCGTTGAGAGCGGCAACACATTGCGGGCGAACGGTTTGCAGGCGCAGGACGTTATCGCGCACATCAGCACGCGCGTGATCGTCAATCGGGCGTCGTTGAAGATGCGCTTCGATGAGATCGAAGCATTGTTGCGCAAACTCGCCAGCGTGGTGGAAAGTGGCAGTAGACCCGCCCCCTGATCTGCGCGTGCGCAAACTCGCCAGCACCGCCGCGACCTTCGATGCGGCGCTTGCGCAACTAACCCACTGGGATGTGTCGCCGCAGGATGCAGTTGCGCGCGGCGCCGCTGACATCGTGCGCGACGTGCGTGCGCGCGGCGACGCTGCCCTGCTCGAATTCACCCGGCGCTTCGATCGGTTCGAATGCCGTGACGCCGCGGCGCTGGAGATCCCCGCCAGCGAACTCGCCGCATGCGCTGAAGCGTTGCCGCGCGATGAGTACGACGCGTTACAACTCGCCGCGCAGCGCATCCGCACCTTCCACGAAGCGCAGCGTCAGGATGGCTTTGAGTACGTCGATGATCTGGGCAATTTACTTGGCAACCGGATCACGCCGATCGATCGAGTCGGGATCTATGTGCCTGGCGGGCAGGCGGCATATCCATCCACGGTGTTGATGACGGTAATTCCCGCGCGAGTGGCCGGCGTCGGGGAGATCATCGTCACCGTGCCCACGCCCGACGGACGCCGCGAAGCTCTGGTGCTGGCGGCCATGCACATTGCGGGTGTGGATCGGGTATTCACAATTGGTGGCGCGCAGGCAATTGCGGCGCTGGCATACGGTACTGCGACGATACCGCGGGTGGATAAAATTGTTGGGCCCGGTGGCGCGTATGTTGCCGCCGCCAAACGCCTGGTATTCGGCCCGGTCGGCATCGATGTGATTGCGGGTCCCAGCGAAATCCTCATCATCTCGGACGGCTCGGTCGCGCCGGACTGGCTCGCGCTGGATTTGTTCGCGCAGGCCGAGCATGACGCTGCAGCGCAGGCGATATTGCTGACGCACGATGCTGCGCACCTCGACGCGGTGCACGCATCCATGCAGCGGTTGCTGCCGACCATGCCGCGACGCGACATCATCGCAAACTCGCTTGACCAGCGTGGCGCGTTGATTCTGACGAAGGACCTGGCGGAAGCCGCGGCGATTGCGAATCGAATAGCACCTGAACATCTGGAACTCGCTGTGGCGGATGCAGATCGGCTGCTACCACTCATTCGGCATGCGGGTGCCATCTTCGTGGGGGGCGCCAGCAGCGAAGCGTTGGGTGACTATGTGGCAGGTCCGAGCCATGTACTACCGACCTTTGGAACGGCGCGGTTTGCATCTGCGTTGGGGGTGGCAGACTTTCAGAAGCGCACGTCCATCATTCGATGCTCGGTAGCCGGCGCCGAGGTCCTGGGACGGTTCGCCGCGACGCTCGCAACGGGTGAACGACTTCCAGCGCATGCGCGCTCGGCGCAGGCGCGAATGGCTGGCATCGACCACAATCGATGACTTCTCTCGCGGTCGTTGCTTAGCGCGCGGGGATGGGCCGCGTGCCTGCGGTGGCGTGAATCTCGACGGGCGTGTCGTTGCGGATCACTTGCATCACCACGTCACTGCCGGGTGTGGTGAATGCGATCTGCTGCGTCACGGCGTGTGCGCTGAGCGCGAGTTGTTCGTTGATGCGAAGAATTCGATCGCCCGGCAATAGCCCGGCCGCGGCCGCAGGGCTGTCTTTGACGACGGTGGCTACGACCAGCCCGGGTATTGCGTTCGCACCGGCGACCTTGGCCACCTCAACGCCGAGCCAGCCGCGAATGACGCGCCCCTCGCGAATGATTTCGGTGAACACTTGCAGTGCCAGCTTCACCGGGGTCGCGAAGCTGATGCCCTGGTAGCCTCCCGTCTGGCTGAAAATCAGCGAATTGATGCCAACGAGGCGGCCTTGCACGTCGATCAAAGCGCCCCCGGAATTGCCGGGATTTATGGGTGCATCCGTCTGCAGAAAATCGTCGTACGGGCCTGAGCTGAATCCGGCGCGACCTTTTGCGCTGATGATTCCCATGGACACGGATTGACCGATGCCGAATGGATTGCCGATGGCAAGCACGATATCGCCAACCTGAGCCGCATCGGATGTGCCGATTTGAATCGGGATCAAGCCGGTGGCATCGGCATGGATAACGGCCAGATCGGTTTCGGGATCGGTACCCACGATTGTCGCGGACGTGATGCGCCCGTCCGCCAATGCCACGGCAATTTCGTCGGCATTGGCGATTACGTGGGCGTTGGTCAGGATGTAGCCGTCCTCGCTGACGATCACGCCCGAGCCCAGCGAATTCTGCAGGCGCGGATTGGCGCTTTCCAATGCATCACACAACTCGCGGTACCGCGGCAATTCGCAAATCGGATGCCGGCGGGCGCGGACGAGCTTGGTGGAGGAGATATTCACCACCGAGGATGCGGCGGCTTCGACGGCGCTGGCATAGCCGTTGGCTGTGGCTTGCGTGCGGTCACGTGCGACGAGCACGCCAAGACCAATCACGGCACCACACAGCGTGGATAGCAGCAGCAAATTCACGATGCGCGGCATGGTCATCCCTGTTGCTTGAAGGGTTATCTCGCCGAACGCAGTCTAGCAGCGCCCGTCGCTGCGTCTGAAAGTCGCGGTGCGTGATTGTCTTCGGCGACGTGATGCGTAAAGTGCAGTCTTTTTCGGGCACGCTGCCAATGACGCCCCTGGAGCAGTATGTCGCGTGCGTCGCGCGACCTGGATTTGTCGACGATGCCGGGCAACGCGACGCGGCCGTCCGTTTGACCGACGTGGCACAGCGGCTGATTGCTCAGCGCGCGGCGGAAGCGTCCGCCATCGGACGTCTGAAGATGCGGCTGCGGGGTGAGGATCGCGGTCCTGTGACTGGACTCTATTTGTGGGGCGGTGTGGGGCGTGGCAAGACGTTTCTGATGGACTTGTTCTTCGATTCGCTGCCGTTTCCAGAGAAATTGCGCACCCACTTTCACCGCTTCATGCAGCGCATCCATCATGAGTTGCGCGCACTGTCGGGTCAGGTGGATCCGCTCGAGGTCGTGGCAGACCGGCTGGCGCGGGAAGCGCGTGTGGTGTGCTTTGATGAATTCTTCGTTTCCGATATCGGCGACGCCATGTTGCTTGGCGAACTGCTGGGTCATCTCTTCGACCGGGGCGTAACACTCGTGGCCACATCGAATATTCCGCCCGCGTCCCTGTACGAAAACGGTTTGCAGCGGCAGCGCTTCCTGCCGGCCATTGAGGCGTTGCAGCGTCACACGGAGGTGATGAATCTGGATGGGGGCACGGACTATCGGTTGCGGCTGCTCGAGCAGGCTGCGACCTACCTCGCGCCGCTGGATACTCGCGCGACCCAATGGCTGTCGGAGCGATTTGCGGCGCTGGCGCCGGATCGTTCCAGCATCGAGGTGGATGTGGACCTCGAGATAGAAGGGCGATTCATTCGCTGCCGGCGCTGCGCCGACGATGTGGCCTGGTTCGACTTCGCCGCTTTGTGCGATGGGCCGCGCAGCGCCAATGACTACATCGAGCTGGCTCGGCTGTTCCATGCCGTGCTCGTGAGCGATGTGCCGATCTTCGATGCTCGCTCCGAAGATCCGGCGCGTCGCTTCATCAGCCTTGTGGATGAGTTCTACGATCGCAATGTGAAGCTGATTGTCTCGGCGGAGGCAGCGGTGGAAGATCTGTATCGAGGCGAGCGGCTGGGATTCGAATTCGAGCGCACGCGCAGCCGGCTGTTCGAAATGCGTTCGCATGACTATCTCGCGCGCAGCCATCGCGCCTGATGGCGTCGATCTGTTGTAAAAGACAGGTTGCTCGGCTAACATTCGCGCTCCAAAAATCCCCATCCCGATCCTATCTATATGAAAACTCTGAGTATTCGTGCGCAGGACGTGAGGCACGACTGGTTCGTGATTGACGCCGCCGACCGCACGCTGGGTCGAATGGCAACCGAGATCGCTCGCCGGCTGCGTGGTAAGCACAAGCCCGAGTACACGCCCAACGTGGATACCGGGGACTTCGTGATCGTCGTGAACGCCGCCAAGGTCAAGGTGAGCGGCCGCAAGTTCACCGACAAGGTCTATTACCACCACACGGGTTACCCGGGTGGAATCAAGGGGATCCCATTCCAGAATCTGCAGGCCGACCACCCCGAGCGCGTGATCGAAACGGCCGTGAAGGGCATGTTGCCGCGCAATCCGCTCGGCCGTGCGATGTATCGCAAATTGAAGGTCTACGCCGGTCCGGAACACCCCCACGCCGCTCAACAACCCCAGACATTGGAATTTTAATTCATGGCACTGTCGCAACATTACGGAACCGGGCGGCGCAAGACCTCCACAGCGCGGGTCTTTGTCACATCGGGGAACGGTCAGATTCTGGTCAACGATCGACCACTCGATGTCTACTTCGGGCGTGAGACTGCGCGGATGGTTGTGCGTCAGCCGTTGCAGGTCGCGCAGGCCGAGGATCGCTTCAACATATTTGTCACCGTGCACGGTGGCGGTGGATCTGGGCAGGCCGGTGCCATTCGTCACGGTATTGCGCGTGCGCTCGTGGAATACGACGAAACGTTACGTCAGCCGTTGCGGCGCGCGGGGTTTCTGACACGCGATTCGCGAGAAGTCGAGCGCAAGAAGGTCGGTCTGCGCAAAGCGCGCAAGCGTCCGCAGTACTCCAAGCGTTAACAGCCAATCGAGTTCGTGCATCGCGCTTTCATTCGCCCGCGGATACGTTCGCGGACGATCGAGCCGGTGCTGCGCGTGGCGTCCGTTGCTTCGAAGCGTTGGACTCGCCCCTTAGGTAAAACGGTCTTGCGCACGCTGACTCCCACTCAGAGCCGCGCGTTCATGTGATAGAATTTCCGGCCTGAGTGGGGCCGGTACAGGGAGCAGATTGATGAGTGGTGACGGGGTCAACAAACAGCGTCGCTACTTCCTCATCGGTGCTACTTCAGTGGTCGGCGGCGTCGGTATCGTCGGCGCAGCAATACCCTTCGTCAGCTCCTGGAGTCCAAGTGCAAAGGCGCGCGCGTTGGGTGCGCCAGTGACTGTTGATTTTTCGAAGCTGGAACCGGGTGAGATGCTGGGTCCGATTCCCGCGTGGCGCGGGCAACCCATCTTCATTCTGAATCGAACCCCCACCATGCTCGATGGCATCGAGGCGCAGAACGCAACTCGCGCAGATCCAGACTCCAATCGCGATATGCAGCCGGGTTACGCGAAGAACGAGTACCGCTCCAGACGTCCGGAAATTGGCCTGTACGTCGGCTTGTGCACCCATCTGGGCTGCTCACCAAAATTTTTCCCTGTGGTAACGCCCGAACCGTTCGATGCCAATTGGCAAGGTGGCTTCTTCTGTCCGTGCCACGGCTCGACGTTCGACTTCGCTGGACGCGTCGCGAAGAACAAACCCGCGCCGGACAATCTGATCGTTCCCCCCTATAGCTTCGTCAGTGACACCGTCGTGACGATCGGCATTGACGAGGAGACGGCGTGATGCAAGAGCCGCAGTCGCGTTTCCCCGCCATGTGGAGCGGTTTCATGGCGTGGGTGGATCGAAGGTTCCCGGCCACGGAGACCTTCGAATACCACATGTCGAAGTACTACGCGCCGAAGAACTTCAATTTCTGGTACTACTTCGGCGTCCTCGCCACGATCGTTCTTGTGATCCAGTTGATCACCGGCATCTGGCTGACGATGAGCTATGTTCCGAGCGGTGATGGTGCCTTCGCATCGGTCGAGTACATCATGCGGGATGTCGAATTCGGGTGGTTGCTGCGCTACCTGCACACGACGGGCGCATCGGCATTCTTCGTGGTCGTTTACCTGCACATGTTCCGCGGCCTGCTCTACGGTTCCTACCGTGAGCCGCGCGAACTGTTGTGGTTGATCGGCATGGCGATCTTCATCGCGCTGATGGCGGAAGGCTTTTTCGGTTACCTGCTGCCGTGGGGCAACATGTCCTACTGGGCCGCCCAGGTAATCGTGTCACTGTTCGGTTCCATTCCGTTGATCGGGCCGGATCTGATGGAATGGATCAGAGGCGACTTTTTGATCTCAGAGATCACGTTGAATCGCTTCTTTGCATTGCACGTCATCGCAATCCCTCTGGTGCTGGTGATGCTGGTGTTCGTTCACATCGTGGCGTTGCATCACGTCGGTTCGAATAATCCGGATGGCGTGGAGATCAAGAAGCACAAGAACGCCGAGGGCATCCCACTGGACGGGATTCCGTTTCATCCGTACTACACGATTGGCCACGATCTGCCAGCCATCGTGTTGTTCCTGATCGCGTTCTGTGCGGTCGTGTTCTACGCGCCTGAGATGGGCGGCTATTTCATCGAAAAGCCGAACTTCGAAGAAGCCAATCCACTCAAGACGCCGGACCATATTGCGCCGGTTTGGTACTACACACCGTTCTACGCGATGTTGCGTGCCGCGACCTATCCGATGTTTGGACTGGATGCAAAATTCTGGGGCTTCGGTGTCATGGCGGGTGCCATCGTCCTGCCGGCCGTGTTGCCGTGGCTTGATCGCAGCCCCGTGAAGTCGATGCGCTACAAAGGATCGGCATCGAAGATTGCGCTGGTCATATTCATCATCAGCTTTTTCATTCTGGGCTATCTGGGCACCATTGCTCCGTCACCGGGTGCTACGGCGCTGGCGCAGATCTGCACCGTACTGTACTTCGGGTACTTCGCCTTGATGCCCTGGTATACGCGCGCCGAAAAGACCAAACCCGAGCCGGACAGGGTGACCATGCGATGAATCGTCCATCGACACGAGTAGCGGCGCTGGCATTGTTGATGATGCCGTTGCTGGCCATGGGTTCCGAAGGCACGGACTGGAAGATGGCGCCGTTCGAACCCGATGCGCAGAACTACCCATCGCTTCAGCGCGGTGCGGCGTTGTATGTGAACTATTGTCTGGGCTGTCATTCCTTGAAGTTCCAGCGCTACGAACGCACTGCGGATGATCTGAAAATTCCGCACGACATCGCCATGGAGAATCTGATCTTCAGTGACCAGAAAATCGGTTCACTGATGACTAGCGCGATGCCGACCGAACCCTCCAAGGCGTGGTTTGGCGCCGCGCCGCCCGATCTCACCTTGGTGGCCAAGGTGCGCGGCGGTGAGTGGATCTACAATTACCTCAAAGCGTTCTACGTCGACGACACACGACCGCTGGGTGTGAATAACAAGGTATTCCCCAATGTGGGCATGCCGCACGTGTTACTCGAGCTGCAGGGCGTTCCTGCTTCCGCGTGTCACCAGGTTCCGAAACACGCAGCGAATGGCGGCGAGATGCGCGACCCGCTCGTGCCGGGTGTCGCGGTCACCGAAGAGCAATGCGGCTTCATCGATGTTGTAGAAGGCACAGGTCGATTGACCGCGAGCGAGTTTGACGTCGCGGCCTACGACATTACCAACTTCCTGTACTACGTTGCCGAGCCCGCGCGAGGCCACCGCGAACGCCTGGGTGTGTACGTGCTGTTGTTCCTGGTGGTGCTGTATGTCTTCACCGCACTGTTAGGCCGCGAATACAACAAGGAAATTCGCTGAGCATTGATCGCATCCGGTGCCCGCGCATTCGGAATCTTGCTTTTCGGATGGCCTTCAAAACGGCCGCCATCCACCAACCTATGAATGAGGCGCCGCAATGAGCGTTGTGACAAGACGATCGTCGATGACCTTCTTTTCGGACCCGAGAGACCACTACAGCCACCGGGTTCGAATGGTTCTGTCCGAGAAAGGTGTCACGGTCGATATCGTCGATGTGGATCCGAGCAACAAGCCTGAGGATCTCGCTGAGATCAACCCCTACAACAGTGTCCCCACGCTGCTGGATCGCGATCTGGTGTTGTACGAGTCGACGGTGATCATGGAATATCTCGACGAGAGATTTCCGCATCCGCCGCTATTGCCTGTGTACCCAGTAGCGCGCGCGCAGAGCCGCCTGCTGATTCACCGCATCGAGAAGGACTGGAGTCATCGCGTCGATCTGCTGATGATCGGCAAGGGGCGCGAGACCGTGTTGACGCGCGCGCGCAAAGAACTGCGCGAAAGCCTCATCAGCGTTGCACCCATCTTCGGGGAGAAGCCGTTCTTCATGAACGACGAGTTCACGCTGGTCGACTGTTGCGTCACGCCGATCCTCTGGCGTCTGAAGGCGCTGGACATCAAATTGCCCGAACGTTCGACCAAGGCGATGCAGAAATACATGCAGGCGATGTTCGAGCGCCCGGCGTTCCGCGACAGCCTCACCGAGGCCGAATTGGAAATGAACGAGTGACATCGCATCGGCCGTATCTGGTGCGCGCGCTGTACGAATGGATCGTGGACAACAACTCCACCCCGTACATTATCGTCGACACGACGATTGCCGGCGTGAGCGTCCCGGATGGGCTGAGCGAGAATGGCAGAATCGTGCTGAATATCGGCCCTAATTCGATTCGCAGTCTCGTAATCGGTAACGAGACGCTCGACTTCGATGGGCGTTTCAGCGGCAGACCCTTCCATGTCACGGCGCCCGCGGCCGCCGTGATGGCGGTTTATGCCAAGGAGACGGGCCAGGGCATGGCATTCGAAGCCGAAGCTGCGGCGGATGGGATGTCCGAAGCACCAGCACCCCAGCAGCCCACACCGGGCGGGCATCTGCGCGTAGTGAAGTAGCCCGCTGCGACGGCGGCTGGATCGCACCGTTAGTCGGTGTACTCGAATACCTTGACGATCTTTTTTACGCCCGAAACGGTCCCCGCCACTTCGACTGCCGCGTCGGCTTGTGCACGCGGAATGACGCCCATCAAAAATACCGTGCCGTTCTCAGTAGTCACGTTGATCTGGCCCACGTCGATGTTGCCGTGCGCGATCATCTTCGATTTCGCCTTCGTCGTGATCCATGCATCGGTGGTGCGAGTGGTCAACGACGTGACTGGACCCACCTCCAGTTCGTTGTGCACGGCCTTCACGAGTTCCATTTGCACGACGACGTTGCCGGCTTTTTCCTTGAGCGCTTCGCTTTGCACCTCGCCTGCCAACAGGACCACACCCTTGTGGCTGACGACTACGATATGGCTGTCGTTGAACGCGGCATCCGATAGCTTGATGTCCCGGTTGGCCCGGTACTCGATCTGATCGTCGTCGAGTATCGTGTTTGGACTTCGGGTGCCCGGTGCTGTCACCGACGAGCAGGCTGCGAGCAGCGCGAGGATCACTACGGAGAGACCAGCGGGGATTCTATTCACGACGAAAAAGCGTCCCGTATCCAGTTGAACTGCAGGCGGTAGTTTGGTCTGGACACTGACACGACGTCAAACCGACAGCGTTCGTGACAGTGATGCCGAGCGATGTAGTGATTCGCCGCCCGGAACAAACGGTGCTGCTTACGCGAATCGACGCTCGCGGCCCCATCGCCGAATGCGTCGTTGGCGCGGAAACGCACTTCGACGAAAACGAGTTCGCCCCCATCGCGCATGATCAGGTCAATTTCACCGCTGCGTATCGCATAGTTTCGCTCCACGATGCGCAGACCGCGCCGGGCGAGATAACGGGCAGCGGCATTTTCTACGCGCCGGCCGGTGTCGCGCGTTGAATCAGAACGCCACGGAAGGCAGCGCCACCAGGCGGCCATTGCTCACTACGGCCCACGCAGGTTGGCGGACGACGGCGCCGGAACCTTGAATCTGTAGCTGTCCTGTTTCACCGAGCAAACCCCCAGTTGCGTGCTGAGCCAACAAGCCAGCGCGATCGGCCAGGCGGTACGCATCCACACCGAGCGCGTACAGCGCCGATAGATCCGTGCGAATGTTGGTGAACGCGGCAAAAACCTCGTCGCGAACCGCACTGGGATATACGTGCCACGGCAACTGTGTGGTACGGAATCCGTCGAGTTCGGCAAGGCCGGTCGCGCCTATGTTTGTCGTCGCCTGTGACGTGGCGTAGATCGGTAGTTCCGATGCGAAGTAGAACGCCATCGCTGGATTCAGTGCGCGCGCCTGCGAGGGATCGACGAACGCGACCACTGCATCTACATCCGCACGGCGCCGCGGAATGAATTCAGGTTTGGTGCCGATCGTCTGCGCGAGTGCCTCCATGCGCGCCGCGCTGGCGCTGACGCCCATCGTCGTGCCGACGATATCTGTGATGCTGCGGGGGTCGCTGATCACCGCGGTGGCAACGATGACGCCGCCTGCGTTTTCGAAATTGGCGCGAAAAGCATGGCTGGCGCGGTCTGACCAGTCGACGTCGGATTGCAGCAGCACGATTCGCGTGAAGCCATCCGCTGAAAGACGCTGCGCGATGGCGCGCGCCTCATCTTCAATCGCAAGGCCGAACTGGATGAGGCTGGGCCCAGACGCCGCGCCGTTCGATGGGTCGCTCGGCAGCTCGATGGGCAGATAGTTGAGCGCGATGACCGGGATCGTGCGAAAGGCGAGGGCGTTCATTGCAACCACGCTCGCCTTCTGCAGCGGGCCAACGATTACCTGCGCGCCGTCGCTGCCAGCCTGTTCATAGAGACTACCGATATCCGCATTGTTGGCGTCGTACACCCGCACGGTCCCGTTGGCGTCTGCGTGAAAATACGCCGCTAGAAAGCCATCGCGCACAGCGCGTCCCGCGTATTCCAACGGACCCGTTAGCGGCAGCAGCAGCGCGAATTGCGACGGCGCCGCCGCGCCAATCTCGATCGCGCGCACTGACGTGGGTGGCCAGAGCGCTGCGGGATGACGCGGATGCTGCGTTCGCCACGCGCTGATCGCTGCGCGTTCCGCGTTGAGATCGAAGCTGCGTTGCAACGAGATGGCGAGGTCCCACCAGGCGGCCGACGTTTTATCGATGTCCCCCACGGCGAGGCTGCTCATGCGGTCTGGGTCGATCCGGTTGACGTCGGTCCAGGTTCGATCGACCCAGACCTGCGCGTCCCGCGCTGCATCGCGACTGCCGTAGTCGATCGTCATCATCGCCATGGCGGCATCGAGGAAACGCAGTTCCGTTTCGGCGAGATCTGCGCTGGTCACTGCGTAACGATTGCGCTGCGCGGCGCCGGTTGGCACCGCCATCGCTAACGCTTCTCGCGCTGCATCGTACTGCGCTTCCTGCAGCGCGAGTCGCGCCTGTAATTCGTAGTAGTCAAACCGGCTTTTGTTATCGAGTTCGTCTGGTGTGACCAGGTCGATCGCGCCGCGCGCCGGACCCGGTTCGGCATTCGCGAAGTACGCAAGCGCCGCCTCGAGGCGCAGGCGCGATGCTTCGCTGGCCGAGCTGTGCGAGGCGCGCGCCAGTTTGGCCGGCGGATCTAGTTGTGCCATCGGCGCGGGCTTGGGATGTTTCGGAGCCGCGGTTTGCGTGACCTGGCAAGCAGCGACGGTCACAATGACGAGCACCACGAGACCCAGTTCGAACCAGTTGGAAAATTTCATGGCGGAGAGTCTTTCTGCTGGCACGCTATTCGTCGTTGCGACGCCTATTGGAAATCTCGGCGACATTACACTGCGAGCGGTAGAAGTCCTGAAGACAGTAGGGATTGTGGCGGCAGAGGATACCAGACGCAGTCGCGTGCTGTTAGCGCACATCGGCGCCAAACCCGCGCGGCTGCTGTCACTACACGATCACAACGAAACTGAGCGGTCCACGCAGTTGCTGGCGTTGCTACAACAGGGCCACGATGTCGCGCTCGTATCCGACGCGGGTACGCCGCTGATCAGTGATCCGGGCTTCGAGTTGGTTCGTCTGGTGACGCAGCAGGGGATACGCGTCGTGCCATTGCCGGGCCCGAGTTCGGTGATGGCGGTATTATCTGCCTCGCCATTGCCGGTGGACCGCTTTTTCTTCGAAGGCTTTCTGCCCGCCCGCGCCGAAGCGCGTCACAAACGGCTCGTCGAGTTGGTGGCGTTGCCGGTTGCCGTGGTGTTCTTCGAAGCGGCGCGGCGTCTGCGGGCGTGTCTACAGACGTTGCTGCCGCTGGTGGATGCAGATCGTCAGATCGTACTTGCGAAGGAATTGACGAAGATCCACGAGCGAATCGAATGCGGTTCGGTCGCAACGCTCCTCCAGCGCCGGGACGGTGACGAATTCTTCGATGCCGGCGAGTTCGTCTGCATCCTGGGAGTCGCAGCGAGTAGCGCACCGGATCAACAGGTCGTTGCGACGACGACATTGCTGCGGGTGCTGTGCGATGAGTTGGCGCCCGCGCAGGCCGCGCGCATCGCGGCCCGAATAACCGGGCGGCCGCGGCGAGAGCTCTATGAATTCGCCATGACGCTGCAGCGGCGGTGACGTTCGCGTTATGCTGGCACCGCGAGTCGGCCAGGCAGCCGCTGCATACGAGGCGACTCGTGTGCAGAGGAAAGTCCGGGCTCCATAGGACAGAGTGCCAGGTAACGCCTGGGGGGTGCGAGCCCACGGAAAGTGCAGCAGAGAATAGACCGCCAACCCCGCAGGTTTCGGCCCGCGGGCGGTAAGGGTGAAACGGTGCGGTAAGAGCGCACCGCGCCATGTGGTAACACGCGGCGGCTAGGTAAACCCCACTCGGAGCAAGGCCAAATAGGGATCCTACGGTGTCGTCCGCACCGGATCCGGGTAGGCTGCTAGAGGCGTTCGGCGACGAATGTCCCAGATGAATGGCTGCTCAAGACAGAACCCGGCTTATCGGCCGACTCGTTATTTCCAATTCGTCTATATGACTGATCGCTTAATCCAGAAATAGTCTAACTGTTCATGTAGTTTCGAGCTTTTCGAATCTTCTGCATGGAAGTTATCTAGTAATTTCACCCGCCGCACCTGCCAGCACCGCCCAGCAGCGCCATCGATTTCTGAATGCCCAAATCGGCCGATGAGCCCGTCTTGACAGGGGTTTGGCCCGATCTATAGTGTCGATCACTGGGAAATTGTGGGGAATTGTGGATTTGTTGGGCAACTCGTGCCGTCTCGGTGATCTGAGGTGGCAGGGTGGCCCGACTGTCAACAGGCGGGGTTCATGTTTCGAGGAATCAACAGCGTCAATCTGGATGCCAAGGGGCGCATGGCCTTCCCTACCCGCCATCGTGAGATGCTTGCTGGCGAAAACGGTAAGTTAGTGGTCACTATCGATAGTCGCGAACGGTGTCTTCTACTGTATCCGCTGGTCGAATGGGAGGCGGTGCAGGCTCGTCTGGAAGCCCTTTCCAACATGAAACGCTCGGCACGTCAGCTGCAGCGGTTGCTGATCGGTCATGCCACCGACGTCGACCTCGATGCCAGTGGCCGCCTGCTGTTGCCGCCCATGCTGCGAGAGTTTGCTGGTCTGACGAAGCGGCTGGTGCTGCTGGGGCAAGGTAACAAGATCGAAATCTGGAGCGAGGAGTTGTGGCAACGGCGCCTGGACGAGTGGCTCGCCGAGCGCTCGGCTGATGTGGTGGATGATGGTGATGAGTTCACCGGCCTCTCGGTTTGATGCCTTGAGTGGGCATCGCCCGATCTTGGTCGCGGCCGTTGCTGATGCGCTGTGCACCGATCCCAGTGGCGTCTATGTCGATGCGACATTTGGTCGCGGCGGGCACACCCGCGCGATGCTGGACAGACTTGACGCGCGTGCGCGCATTCTTGCCATTGACCGCGATCCCGCCGCCGTGTCCGTCGCGGCGGAGCTCGCTCGTCAGGACGCGCGCGTTCTCGTTCGGCGCGGTCGAATGAGCGAGATAGCCCGACATGTCCACGATGCGCAACTCAGCGATGTTGTTGGCGTTTTGATGGACTTGGGTGTCTCGTCGCCTCAGATCGATGACCCGATGCGTGGCATGAGTTTTCGCGGTGATGGACCGCTGGATATGCGCATGGATCCCGACCACGGTGTTTCGGCATCGGCCTGGATTAACAGCGCCAGCGAGGAAGAGCTCGGTATCGTGTTTCGCGAGCTTGGCGAGGAACGACACGCGAGGCGCATCGCGCGCGCCATCGTCGAGCGGCGCGAGGAATCTCCGATCGAGCGCACCGCGGATCTGGCTGCGATCGTTGCGCGCGCGCAACCGCGTCCCGACCCGCACAAACACGCTGCGACCCGGGTGTTCCAGGCGATTCGGATTCACATCAACGACGAACTCGATGAAGTGCGCGTCGGCCTCGATGCCGCATTTGCGTTGTTGCGCGGCGGTGGACGCATTGCCGTGCTCAGTTTCCACAGTCTCGAAGATCGAATTGTTAAGCGAGCGTTTCGCCGCTGGGCGAGTGGTGAAGAACTGCCGCGCCGTCTGCCGGTACCAGGACGCCCCGTCGCGGCGGGGCGATTGGTGGTTCGTGCGCAGCGCGCGAGCGCTGCCGAGGTGGCGGTTAATCCGCGAGCCCGCAGCGCGCTGCTGCGGGTAGTGGAGAAGGCTGCGTGAAGCGAACCCGGTCTGCGCGCGGCAAGGAAGGAACCTGGCATTGGATGGCGGCCACGGCGGTGATCTATGTCGGCGTTGCGTTGACGGGGGTGTGGATCGCGTCGCTCGGTCATGATGTGCGCGGCCTGTTCGTTGCAATCGAGCAGAACCAGCAGAGCCAGGACGCGATCCTGGCACAGTACAGCCGCCTGCTGATTGAACGAGGCACACTGGCTTCGTACCAGAACGTAGACCAACTCGCTGAGCGCCAACTCGCGATGCGCTTTCCAGAGCTCGTCGAGCGGGTGGCACCGTGAGCCGCTCGCGCCATTTCACGGTCGTTGGTGTCTTTGCGCTGCTGGCGCTCGGGCTCACGGGGCGGATGATCTACCTCAACGTCACGGAGCGAGCATTTCTGCAGGAGCAAGGCGACGCCCGCTCGCTGCGATTCGAAACGCTGCCCGCGAATCGAGGGATCATCTTTGATCGTAACGGCGAACCGCTTGCGGTGAGTACGCCGGTAGTTTCCGTCTGGGTGGACCCGACGCAGACACAACTGACCGACGCAGACATCGCACGATTGGCTTTGGCGGTTGGACTGGATCGGCGCGCACTCGGCAGCAAGCTGCGCCAGGCGCGCCAGCGTGAGTTCATGTACGTCAAACGGCGGGTTGCGCCGCAGGTCGCCGATCGAGTGGAAGCGCTCGGCATCGATGGAGTGCGGTTCGTGCGTGAATACCGGCGCTATTACCCGGCCGGCGAGACCGCGGCTCACGTAGTGGGTATCACCAATGTGGACGATCAGGGCCAGGAGGGCGCGGAGCTCGCGTTCGAAGGTGAATTGCGGAGCGTGCAGGGACGCAAGCTGGTGCTCAAGGATCGACGTGGCCAGGTGGTGAAAGACGTTGAATACGTCACTGCGCCGCATTTTGGACACGACCTTGTGTTGAGCCTGGATCTGCGATTGCAGTTCTTCGCCTATCGCGAGCTCAAGTCCGCGATGGTCAAACACCGCGCGAAGGCGGGTTCGATCGTAATGTTGGACGCACGCTCCGGCGAGATCCTGGCATTGGCCAACCAGCCGTCCTTCAATCCGAATGATCTGACGCGCGTCACCTCGGCTGCGATGCGTAATCGTGCCGTGACGGACGTCTACGAGCCCGGCTCTACAGTAAAACCGCTGACGCTGCTCGCGGCCCTCGAATCGGGGCGATTCAAGGAAGACTCCATCATCGACACCTCACCCGGATACATGCGAGTGGGTCGCAAGCTCGTGGAGGATCCCATCAATCGTGGCAGGCTCGCCCTCCCGGATGTGCTCGCGCGCTCGAGTCAGGTGGGAGTTGCAAAGATCGCATTGGCGCTGGATGAGCGCGCTGTATTCGACGCATTCGTGCGTGCCGGTTTCGCCAATCTGACCACCAGCGGTCTGCCCGGTGAAGTCGTGGGAAAACTCACGGATAGGCAGCTGAAGAATCCCATCGTGCGTGCGACGCTGGCGTATGGCTATGGGCTCACCATCACTCCGCTGCAGCTGGCGCAGGCGTATCTGATGCTCGCCAACGACGGAACCCGGCTGCCCATCACGATCTTGCGCCGCGAGGGTATTCCAGCTGGCGAGCGGCTCTTCGATGCGCGTGCGGCGGCGTCGATCGTGCGCATGATGAAGGGGGTCGACTCGCAGCATGGCACGGGGCCGAAGGCCCGTGTAATCGGCTACGAGATCGCGGGCAAGACTGGCACCGCGCGTAAGGTCGGACCCGAAGGCTACGACGATGAACGCCACGTGGCGTTCTTCGCTGGCATCGCGCCGGCGGATGACCCGCGTGTTGTAGTGGTCGTGGTGGTGGATGAACCGCAGGGCGAAGAATTCGGCGGTGGGGACGTTGCTGCACCCGTATTCGCGCGCGTGGTCACTCGGGCGTTACGTGTGCTCAATGTGGAGCCGGAGGTCGCCTCGTAATGGGTGCTGCGATGCTCCGACGCAAGCGACTCAGCGATTGTCTGAGCGACGCGGCGAAAGTTCCAGGCGGCGCGGATTCGGTGTGGATCACTGGCGTCGCCACAGACTCTCGCAAAGTGCGCCCCGGCGATTTGTTCGTCGCAACCCATGGCGGCGCGCACGACGGGCACGCATTTCTCGGTGACGCTGTGGCGAACGGCGCGGTCGCGGCGCTTGTGCAGCGACCAGTGGCTTCGACCTTGCCGACGTTCGAAGTGGCGGATACGCGGCTTGCCGCGGGTCGCGTGGCGGCGGCATTTTACGATCACCCCAGTCGCACGCTCGGCTGTATCGGTGTCACCGGTACCAACGGCAAAACCTCGGTCGCGCAGTTTACGGCGGCGCTATTGAGCGGTGCCGGGCAGCCCGCCGGATATGGCGGCACATTGGGTTGGGGATTTGCCGAGCATCAGTGCGATGCGCAGCTCACCACTGAGGATTCCGTCGTCGTGCAGCGGCGCCTCGCGGACCTGGTCGTGTTGGGTGCGACTTGGGTGGCGATGGAGGTGAGTTCGCATGCGTTGGATCAGCGGCGCGTGGACGAGGTTGCGTATGACATCGCCGTGTTTACCAATCTGACGCGCGACCATCTCGACTATCACCGCACGATGGAATCTTATGCACAGGCCAAGCGGCGCCTGTTTGCGTTTCCGACACTGACGAGCGGCGTGCTGAACTGGGACGATCCGCAGGGCCGGATCCTGTTCAACGAACAACACAGCCGGATCAACCTGTTGCGCTTCGGCACAAGCCCTGGGGCGGATGTCGCGTGGTCAGGCCTCGTCTTCGACGAGGTCGGCATCAGCGGTGTGTTGACGACCCCCTGGGGACGACGCGACTTCCGCCTTCCGCTCTACGGCGAATTTTCGGTTGCCAACTTCGCGGCAGCCACGGGAGCGGCGTGCCTTGCCGGGGCATCGCTCGACGCGGTGGTGGACGCGGCGGCTCATTTGATGCCTCCACCGGGGCGCACGCAGTTTGTGCGCAGCCCGGCCAAGGCGACGGTCGTGATCGACTTCGCGCACACCCCGGACGCCTTGACGAAGGTGCTCGAAGGATTGCGCCGCCACTGTGCCGGTGAACTGATCTGCGTTTTTGGCTGTGGCGGCGATCGCGATCGTGGCAAACGACCTCTGATGGCGCAGGCGGTCGAGAAGGCGGCGGATCGTGCCTGGATCACTACCGATAATCCGCGCTCCGAAGCGCCGGCGCTGATTGCCGCGGAAATTGCGGCCGGGTTCACCGATCGAATCGCGGTAGTTGTCGAGCTCGATCGCGCAGCGGCCATCGAACGCGCCATTGCATCGGCCTCGGTCGGCGATGTGGTGCTGGTGGCGGGCAAGGGGCACGAGGATTACCAGGAAATTGGGAATCGCCGCCTGCCATTTCGCGATGTCGATGTCGTCACCCGGATTCTAGGGAGCTGAGCGGTGGGTAGCGCAGCGCGACACACAGTCATCTTCGGCCTCGGCATCACGGGCTATTCGTGTCTGCGTTTTCTGCGCGCGACGGATCGCATTACGGTGGTCGATACGCGAGCCTCACCGCCGTTTGCGGCCGCCACACGTGCGCAATTTCCGGATGTCGAACTGATCCTCGGCCCGGTTGCGCCAGAGCATCTCGCCCACGCAGATCGAATCGTCGTCAGTCCCGGGGTCCCCACCAATCACTGTCTGCTGCGACGGGCCGTGGAACGCGACGTCCCGCTGCTGAGCGACATAGAACTGTTTCTCACCCATGCAACAGCGCCGGTGCTTGGCATCACTGGGACAAATGGCAAGAGCACGGTCACGGCGCTGACGGGTGCGCTGTTGCAGGCCGCGGGACGCAACGTGGGCGTCGGCGGCAACCTAGGCAAGCCTGCGCTGGATCTGCTCGATGCAAGTCGTGAACTGTATGTACTGGAACTGTCGAGCTTCCAGCTGGAACGGCTTGGCAGCGGACACTTCGACATTGCGGCGAATCTGAACATCACACCGGATCATCTGGACCGCTATCCCGATGTCGCGACCTACGCGCAGGCCAAGCAACGCATCTTTGTGGGCTGCGACGTTGCCATTTTCAATCGTGCCGATGCGCTGACTGCGCCGCCTGTGACTTCGGCCTGTCGGCGCGTATCGATCGGACTTGATGCGCCCCCGCCTGGCGGATGGGGAATAGTCGAAACCGGCGGGTCTCGCAGCCTCGCGAGCGCGGACGCCGCATTGCTCGCGGTGGCTGAACTCGGCGTTCGCGGACGGCACAACGAACTCAATGCGCTGGCGTCGCTGGCGCTCGCCCACGAAGCGGGTTGCGCTCGGGAACGCTGGTACGAAACGCTGCGTGACTTCAAAGGACTCGAGCATCGCTGCCAGACAGTGGCGGTGATCGGGGGCGTTACCTTTATCAACGATTCCAAGGCCACCAATCTCGGCGCCTGCGTCGCCGCGTTGGAGGGCCTTGGGGAAGCGCGCCGCCACATCGTCCTGATCGCTGGCGGCGATGCGAAGAACGCTGATCTGGCGCCGCTGCGCGATGTCGTTGGGCGATTCGTGCGTTGGATCATCACTTTGGGCAAAGATGCCGCCGCCGTGGCGGACGCCGTGGGCGATGCGGCGCCGATTCGACGCGTTGCCACGATGAACGAGGCTGTTGCGGCGGCCCATGAGATTGCCCGCGCCGGCGACCTCGTGTTGCTGTCACCGGCGTGTGCCAGCCTCGATATGTACACCAACTTCGAGGCTCGCGGCCGGGACTTCGCAGACGCCGTGCTGGGGTACGCACGATGACCCGCGAGCTGGACTATGCGCTGATCTCGCTGTGGCTTGCCGCCGTGACGATCGGGCTGATCATGGTTGCGTCAGCTTCATTTCCGTTGAGTGCTGATGCCGGTGCCCCCGGACGATTCGTGGTGCGGCACGCGGCGTATCTGTTCGCCGGCACTGTGGCGCTTCTGATGTGTCTCGCGATACCGCTGCGCTGGTGGGAGGTGAGCCACCGCCCGCTTCTGGTGGGCGCGGTGGTGCTGGCAGTGCTGGTTCTGATTCCCGGCATTGGCCACGAAGTGAATGGCGCGCGGCGCTGGATTGCGTTGGGCCCGTTTTCGCTGCAAGCCGCGGAAATCGCGAAGTTCGTTCTCGTGATCTATCTTGCCGGCTACCTCGCCCGCTACCAGGGCGCACTGCAAACCAATCCGGTTGCGCTGGTGCGCCCCCTGGCATTGGTTGGCGGCCTGTGCGCGTTGCTTCTGCTCGAACCGGATTTCGGTTCCGTGGTTGTTCTCATCAGCGTCACCGGCGGTTTGCTGTTCGTGGCAGGGGCGCGGCTGCGCCATTTCCTGCTCATCCTGTTGATTGTCGCGGCAGCGCTGGCGTTGTTGTCGGTGCTGCAGCCTTACCGTGTGCAGCGCCTTGTGACGTTCCTCGACCCCTGGTCGGTCGCCTACGGCAGTGGCTATCAACTCACCCAGGCGCTGATTGCGTTCGGGCGCGGTGATTTATTTGGTCTGGGTCTTGGCGAGGGTATCCAGAAGCTGTTGTATCTGCCCGAGGCGCATAACGACTTTATTTTTGCTGTCATCGCCGAGGAGCTCGGATTGGTGGGCGCGCTGCTGGTTTTCGCGTTGCTCATTGTCCTGGTGATGCGCGTTTTTCGTGTGGCGGCGACGGCGCTATTGGAAGGGCGCGCCTTCGCCGGTTATGTGGCGTATGGCTGCGCCTTGTTGTTGGGCTTGCAGTGCCTCATCAATGTCGGTGTAAACACCGGCACTTTGCCCACCAAGGGACTGACGCTGCCATTCATCTCCTACGGTGGTAACAGCTTGCTGGTGTGCTGCGCGCTGATTGGCATCGTTCTGCGCGTCCAACTCGAGCGTGGGGGGCGTGCGCGATGATGCACGTACCTGAAATGCGTCGCGTGCGGCAAATTCACTTCATCGGCATCGGCGGATCCGGCATGTGCGGAATCGCCGAAGTCCTGCTCAATCAGGGCTACCGGATCAGTGGCTCGGACCTGGCGCGTTCCGCAGTCGTGAATCGCCTCGTACGCCTGGGCGCAAACGTTTCTGCGGTGCACTGCGCCAACAACGTCGATGGCGCCGATGTTGTGGTCGTCTCCAGTGCGGTGACCCCGGACAATCCGGAGCTCCGTGCGGCGCGCGCGCAGCGCATTCCGGTGGTGGCGCGCGCCGAAATGCTGGGCGAGCTGATGCGCTACCGGCATGGCATTGCCGTGGCAGGGACGCATGGCAAGACGACCACCACCAGTCTCATCACGGCGATCTTCCAGGCAGCCGATCTTGATCCCACGTTCGTCATCGGCGGACGTCTGAACAGCACGGGCAGCAACGCTCAGTTGGGGGCGAGTCGATATCTCATCGCCGAAGCGGATGAGAGCGATGCGTCGTTCCTGTTTCTGCAGCCGATGGTCGGCGTGGTGACGAATATCGATCGCGATCATCTGGGCACCTACGGCGGCGACTTCGAACGGCTCAGCCAGACGTTCGTCGAATTCGTTCACCGGCTACCCTTCTACGGCGTGGCGGTGCTGTGCATCGATGACACCCACGTGCGCGCTTTGTTGGACCGTGTCTCGCGGCCGATGCTGACGTATGGCTTTTCGACAGATGCCGATTTTCGTGCCACCCGTGTCGAAACCTCGGGTTTGGCATGGCGATTCCGGGTCGAACGACCGGCGCCCGCGCAAGCGTTGGATGTGCAGATCAATCTCGCGGGCACGCACAACGTGCAGAACGCCTTGGCCGCCATCGCCGTGGCAACCGAGGAAGGCGTATCGGATGCGGCGATTCTCACCGGGCTGCGCGACTTCTCCGGCGTTGGGCGGCGGTTCGACGTGGCAGACAGTGTGGTGTTCGCAGGTAAACGCATAACGGTCGTGGACGACTACGGCCACCACCCCACGGAAGTGGCGATGGTGATTGCTACAGCGCGCCAGGTCTGGCCGCAAAGGCGTCTGGTAATGGTGTATCAGCCGCATCGCTATTCGCGCACACACGACCTGTATGACGACTTCACGAAGGTGCTGTCCAGCGTCGATAAGCTGCTGTTGCTGGAGGTGTACAGCGCCGGCGAAGCGCCCATCGCTGGCGCGGACGGGCACGCGCTTTGTGCGGGCATTCGTGAACGCGGTTCGATTAATCCGATCTACGCCACCGATTCCGATGAAGCATTGACGGTACTGCCGCAGATTCTGGAACAGGGCGACGTTCTGCTGGTCCAGGGCGCGGGCAATGTCAATCAGGTGTCAAAACATTTGCGGGGCGACAATGAAAGTTAGTCACGCAATGTCACCGATACGTCGGGCGATGGCCGGCGTGCTTCTCGTGGTTGTCTGCGTTGCGGTACTCGCGATCTGCGTCGCTATTGATGGACCCGTGCGAGTGGTGCGGGTCAGCGGCGATCTCAGCGGCGCCGAACGCGCCGAAGTCGAAGCGGCTGTGATTGCTCAGCTCAACGGCGGCCTGATCGGTGTCAACCTCGATGCGGTGGTGGATGGTGTGTTGAATCTCGGCTGGCCGCGCGACGTTCGCGCGCGCCGAGTATTCCCGGGTGTCGTTGACGTGTCGGTTGCCAAGGATGCAATCGTCGCGCGCTGGGGTGCGGGCGGTAGTCTCAACAGCGCGGGCGAGGTGATCGCAGGGGTGGGTACGCCGGATCCCGCGCTACCAATGATTCGTTGCGCGAACGCCACGGGCGCGCGCGCGATGGAAATTTTTCAAATGCTGGGACAGGTGCTTGCCCATACACCACTGAAGATGGCGTCTGTGGAAGAGGACGCGCTGGGTGAGTGGCACGTGACGTTTTCCAACAGTCTCACCGTGTCGCTGGGACACGAAGATCTTCTGGCGAGAGCGGAAAGGTTTCATCGGGTATTCGAGACAGTCATCAGTGATCAGATCGATCAGGTTGAACGGGTTGATGCGAGATATCGCAATGGCGTGGCCGTGGATTGGCGTGCCCCTGGTGTGACGCTGCCGCGTGGCCCGCAACTGGCGTCGGCTGCAGGTACGAACGGAATGACTCACTAGATGGCTACTGACAACGACCGCCGACGAATCGTGGGCCTCGACATCGGCACCAGCAAGGTGGCGGCGATCGTGGGCGAAATCACACCGGAAGGCGATATCGAAATCATTGGCATCGGTTCGGCACGTTCGCGCGGTTTGAAGAAGGGCGTTGTCGTGAATATCGAGTCCACGGTGCAATCCATTCGGCGCGCCATCGAAGAGGCGGAACTGATGGCTGGCTGCCGCATCGACGAGGTATATGCCGGCATTGCAGGCAGCCACATACGCAGCCTCAACTCACACGGCATCGTGGCAATCCGGGACCGGGAAGTGTTTCCGCAGGATATCGAACGGGTGATCGATGCGGCGCAAGCGGTGGCGATTCCCGCGGATCAGAAGATATTGCACATCCTGCCCCAGGAATATCTGGTCGATAACCAGGAAGGCGTGCGTGAGCCGCTGGGAATGTCGGGCGTGCGTCTCGAAGCGAAAGTGCATCTGGTCACGTGTGCTGTGAACGCGGCGCAAAACGTCGAGAAATGCATCGAGCGATGTGGGCTGAAAGTGAAGGACGTCATTCTCGAGCAGCTGGCATCGAGTTATGCGGTGCTGTCCGATGACGAGCGGGAACTCGGCGTTTGTATGGTGGATATCGGCGGCGGCACGACCGATATCGCGGTGTTCACCGACGGGGCCATCCGCCATACGGCGGTCATTCCAATTGCGGGTGACCAAGTGACTAACGACATTGCCATGGCGCTGCGTACGCCCACGCCGTATGCCGAAGAGATCAAGATTAAGTACGCCTGTGCGTTGACACAGCTGGCGCACGCCGATGAAACCATCAAGGTTCCGGGTGTGGGGGACAAGCCCGCCAAGGAGCTGTCGCGCCAGGCGCTGGCGGAGGTGGTTGAACCACGCTACGACGAGTTGTTCACGCTGGTGCAGGCCGAGCTTCGCCGAAGCGGATTCGAAGATCTCATAGCCGCTGGCATCGTATTGACGGGCGGGTCTTCGAAGATGGAGGGAGTGGTGGAGTTGGCGGAGGAGATATTTCACATGCCCGTGAGTCTTGGTTCGCCCAAGCATGTCACGGGTTTGAAAGACATCGTCAGGAATCCGATTTACGCAACGGGCGTTGGATTGCTGCTGTATGGAAAACAACGCGAAGAAGAAATGCGGGGGGCGCGGGGCGGACGGACGTCGAGCGCAATGAAACGCTTGAAAAACTGGGTTAGCGAGAATTTTTGACAGAACCTTTCGGCAATCCTAAGGGATCAGGAGTAGAAAAATGTTTGAACTTGTCGATGGCGGAGCGCAGAGCGCAATCATCAAAGTGGTTGGTGTGGGTGGGGGTGGCGGAAACGCCATTCAGCACATGCTGAAAAAGGGCGTTGAAGGCGTGGATTTCATTGCGCTGAATACAGATGCCCAGGCATTGAAGAGTCTCGATGCGAAAACGACGCTGCAGATTGGCGGCTCGTTTACGAAGGGCCTGGGTGCGGGTGCGAATCCGGAAATCGGCCGACAGGCGGCTCTGGAAGATCGCGATCGGATCGCCGAGGTGCTGACGGGAGCCGACATGGTTTTCATTACCGCAGGCATGGGTGGTGGAACCGGCACGGGTGCAGCCCCCGTGGTGGCCGAGGTGGCGCGCGAGCTCGAAATTCTGACGGTGGCCGTAGTGACGAAACCGTTCGGATTCGAGAATCGGATGGACGTTGCTGACGCAGGGATCGCCCAGCTGTCGCGGTTCGTGGACTCCCTGATCACCATTCCCAACGCAAAGCTGATGGCAGTGCTGGGCGAGCGCACACCGATCCTCGCGGCATTCGCGGCGGCCAACGATGTACTGTTGGGGGCGGTGCAGGGGATTGCCGATCTGATCATTCGCCCGGGCATGATCAACGTCGACTTCGCGGACGTAAGGACCGTCATGTCGGAGATGGGGATGGCCATGATGGGCACGGGCCGTGCCCGCGGCGAAAATCGGGCACGCGATGCAGCCGAAGCGGCCATTCGCAGTCCGCTGCTGGAAGATATCGATCTGCACGGCGCACGCGGCATCCTGGTGAACGTCACAGCGGGTCCCGATCTCAGCATCGGTGAGTTCTCGGACGTGGGCGACATCATTGCGGAGTTCGCTTCCGAACAGGCCACCGTCGTCGTCGGCACCGTGATCGATGAGGATATGGACGAAGAGCTGAAGGTCACGGTGGTTGCGACCGGACTGGGCGGCGCCATGCGTCCCAACGTGATCGTCGACAACACCTCGTCCCGTGCAACAAACGGCGATATCGACTACGCCAAATTGGATCGACCAACGGTGATGCGCCAGCAGGCGGCTCGTCACGACCGCTCGGTGGATACAAGTGAAGCGCGCGACCTGGATTATCTGGATATTCCGGCGTTTCTGCGCCGCCAGGCGGATTGAGCCGGCGCTGAACTCCGTGATGCGCAGCTGAATGGTTGCCGCGTCACGGAGTGGGATGCACGTCTCAGTTTTGCGGCGGTTGTGCCTGCCGCCAGGGCATCTAGCCCTGCGCTGACGAAGCGCCTGATGGCTCGCCCCCCGGGGCGGGCTGCGCATGCGCGGCAAGTCTCAGAATCGCCATCCGCAATTCCTCAGAATCGACCCTGGAAGCGAGTTCAATGAGTGGCAGCCGGGCTGCCGGATTCAGTTCGATATCGCCGACATTTGCAAAGGCTGTCGGGGCTGGGATGGCCACCACCTTGACGCGAATATCTGTGATGCCGCTGAAATCGGCGAGGTGACGAAGGGCCAGGAGCAGATCTGGCGCAAAGAACCGGAAACGGGTTGCCCACGCGGCGTTGTTAATGTGGACAGTGAGGAATTGATCGCGTACGTTCCCGACTCGGCACTGTGACGCCAGTTCCTGCGGCAGCAGGGCACGCAGTTGTGCAGTCCATGCATCCTGACGGGATGCGTGGCCAAGCAGGCGGGCGAGCGCAGAGGGCTGAGATCGGCCAGTCGCGAGAAGTGAATCGATCGTACGGTTGGCCAAACTGGGGATGCCCTAAAACCAATGCAAATCATACTCTTCCGAGCGCTCGATGGTCGAGCTCAGCCCCGCCATATCCCGGCCGCGCTGGTCGTTGCGGTGGCGGTGCTGGTGGTCATCGGCATGATCGGCAACGTCTTTGCAGTCAGCCGCTTCATCGACGGCGAGCTCTTCGACCAGCAGCTCCTTACGACATGGCAGGCCCGCCTGGCGAGTCAGAGATCGGATCTGGAGCGCATCCAGAATCAGGCGCGCGTAGAAATGGAAGCGGTGGGTCGACGCCTGGCATCGATGCAGGCGCGGTTGCTGCGCATGGAAGCCCTTGGCGAACGGGTGGCCGAAGTGGCCCGCCTCGATGAGGGCGAATTTCGTTTCGGTGAACCGCCCGCATTGGGTGGTCCCGAATCCTCGGATGAATTGCCGCAGCCGGTGCCGGAGTATCTCGCAGCGATCGATACGCTCGCCACTCAGATCAGATCGGGTGAAGACCAGTTGGAAGTGATTGAGTCGCTGCTTGCCAATCAGCAGTACCACGACCAGGCGGCTGTATCAGGCAGGCCGATCCTCAAAGGTTGGATGTCGTCCGGATTTGGCCGCCGCACCGACCCGATTACGGGACGGATTGCATGGCACGCGGGTCTCGACTTCGCTGGCAAATCGGGCTCAGACGTCGTTGCAGTGGCATCCGGTATTGTCACGTTTGCAGATTCGCGCAGTGGCTATGGCCGCATGATCGACATCAACCATGGTGGCGGCTATGTCACCCGCTACGGACACAACAGCAGCTTGCTGGTTGCACCGGGTGACGTGGTGAAGAAAGGACAGACCATCGCGCGCATGGGTAGCACGGGTCGATCGACCGGACCCCATGTGCACTTCGAAGTGCTCAAAGATGGTCGCCCCGTTGATCCTGCAAGGTACGTTGCCCGCGCGAGCTAGGCGCTCTGAAAAGCCGATGCAAACGCGGTAACATGCCGCTTTTCTCACGCCCCAAGTCACAATGCTCAGTGATTTTTTCCGGAAACTCTTTGGCTCGAAAAACGAGCGAGAGCTCAAACGCATGGGCAGGCTGGTCGCCAAGGTCAATGCGTTCGAGCCGGCAATAGAGCAGCTTTCCGATGTCGCGCTCACCAGCAAGACGGATGAGTTCCGTCAGCGTCTGGCCGCCGGCGAAGCCATCGATGCGCTGCTGCCCGAGGCATTTGCCACCGTACGCGAAGCGGCGCGCCGTGTGCTTGGATTGCGGCCATTCGACGTGCAGATCGTCGGTGGGATCACGCTGCATGAAGGTCGCATCGCAGAGATGCGCACCGGTGAAGGCAAGACGCTCGTGGCGACGTTGCCGACGTATCTGAATGCACTTACGGGCCACGGCGTGCACGTGGTAACGGTGAACGATTATCTGGCCCGGCGCGATGCAGAGTGGATGGCGCCGGTATTTGTGGCGCTTGGGATGCGCGTGGGTGTGATCCAGTCGCGGCAGGATTCCGCAGCCAAACGCGATGCGTATCTGGCCGATATCACCTACGGCACGAACAACGAATTCGGCTTCGACTATCTACGCGACAACATGGCCTTCACGCTGAAAGATAAATTCCAGCGGGCCCTGCACTTTGCCGTGGTCGATGAGGTGGACTCGATCCTCATCGATGAGGCGCGTACACCGCTGATCATCTCTGGGCCAGCGGAGGAGAGTACTGACCTCTACGCCAAGATCGATCGTCTCGCGCCCACGCTGAAACGCCAGGTGGGCACAGAGGATGAACCCGACGGCATTACGGAACCTGGCGATTTCGTCGTCGATGAAAAGAACCGGCAGATCGAACTCACCGAGAGCGGTCACAGCGTTGTCGAAGAGCAACTGACTCGATTGGGTCTGCTCAGCGAAGGCGACAGCTTGTATGCCGCCACCAACCTCGGCCTGTTGCACCACGTTCACGCGGCGCTGCGGGCACACAATCTGTTCCGCCGCGACGTCGACTATATGGTGCAGAACGGCGAAATCATGATTGTCGATGAGCACACCGGCCGCGCGATGCCGGGTCGACGTTGGTCAGAAGGATTGCATCAGGCGGTCGAGGCGAAAGAACGAGTCGCGATCCAGAACGAAACACAGACGCTCGCCACTACCACATTTCAGAACTATTTTCGGCTGTACGACAAGCTCGCCGGCATGACCGGCACCGCCGATACCGAAGCATTCGAATTCCATCAGATCTACGGGCTGGATGTGGTGGTGATTCCAACGCACCGCGAGATGGTGCGGGTCGATTCCAACGACCTCGTGTACCTGACCATCGATGAAAAATACGATGCCATCGTGGAGGATATCAACGAACGGATCGCGGAGGGTCGTCCCGTCCTGGTCGGTACAGCGTCGATTGAATCCTCCGAACGGCTCGCAGGCGAACTCGAGGGCCGCAAGATTCCGCACAGCGTTCTGAATGCAAAACAACATGAACGCGAGGCGGAGATCATTGCCCAGGCCGGACGACCCGGTGTGGTGACGATCGCCACCAACATGGCGGGTCGTGGTACGGATATCGTGCTGGGTGGTAACTGGCAGGCCGAAGTTGCGGCACTGGAGAATTCGACACAAGTTCAGGTCGACGCAGTGAAGACGGCGTGGCAGGCGCGCCACGATGCCGTGGTCGAGGCGGGCGGACTGCACATCATTGGTACGGAGCGCCACGAGTCGCGGCGCATCGACAATCAGCTGCGCGGACGGTCCGGGCGACAGGGAGACAACGGCTCGTCGCGTTTCTATCTGTCGATGGAAGATAATCTGATGCGCATTTTCGCGTCGGATCGTATCCGCGGCATCATGCAATCGTTGGGGCTGGAGAAAGGTGAGGCGATCGAACACCGGATGGTGACCAACGCCATCGAAAAGGCGCAACGCAAGGTAGAGGGAAGAAACTTCGACATCCGCAAGAATCTGCTCGAGTACGACGACGTATCCAACGATCAACGCCAGGTGATCTATCAGCAACGTAACGAGCTGATGGACGCGGACGATATCTCGGACATGATCCGCGGGATGCGCGAGGAAATCGTCACCAACGTCGTGTCGGAGCACATCCCGCCCCAGAGTCTCGAGGAACAGTGGGATGTCAGCGGACTCGAGCAAGCGCTGCTGACGGAATTCAATTCGACACAGCCGATTCGACGCTGGCTCGATAGCGAAGACGATCTCGCTGAAGACAGTCTGCGGCGGCGTGTACTCGATCAGATCCTGTCTGAGTACGACGCCAAGGAAGCGATGTGGCAGCAGCAAGGTGTTGCGATTCGCATGGTGGAAAAGCAGGTGATGCTGCAAATCCTAGACCAGCGCTGGAAAGAACATCTAGCGACCATGGATCATCTGCGCCAGGGCATTCATCTGCGCGCTTATGCGCAGAAGCAGCCCAAGCAGGAGTACAAGCGTGAGTCCTTCGAACTGTTTCAGGAACTGCTGTACGTCATCAAGCGTGACGTGATCCGATTGTTGTCCCGCGTGCAGATCGAACGCCCCGAAAGCGTCGAGGAAGCCGAGCGCCGGCGCCGCGAAGAACTTGCCAAACGGATGCGCTTCACTCACCAGGACGCCGCCGCGGCCAACGGTGAACCGGAGCCAGAACCCGGCGCTGCAAAGCCGGAGACCTTCGTTCGACAGGCGCGCAAGGTGGGCCGTAATGAATCGTGTCCGTGTGGTTCCGGCAAAAAGTTCAAGCACTGTCACGGCAGTGCGGCCTGAGTGAGTGTCAATCTGCCGCCTCCGGGCGAACTGGCATCCATCCCAGGTATCCGCATCGGCACGGCGCGAGCGGGCATCAAACAAAGCCAGCGCGACGATCTCGTAGTGATGCTGCTTGCTGTGGGCACGCAAGTGGGGGGTGTATTTACACAAAGCGCCTTCAAGGCCGCCCCGGTGCAGTTGTGTGAACGGCATCTGAGCATCGGCGCACCCCGCGCGATCGTGATCAACAGCGGCAACGCGAACGCGGCGACCGGCGCCGCCGGGTTGGAAGATGCGCTGCAGTGTTGTGGTTGGGTGGCCGCTGCACTAGGTGTGGCAACGGAGCAGGTGTTGCCATTTTCCACGGGTGTGATTGGCCAACGCTTACCGCTGCCGAAACTCGAGGCCGGTATCGACGCGGCATGCGCGCAACTGCACGAGCGCTGGGATGCGCCGGCGCTCGCCATCATGACCACCGATACGGGCCCGAAGGCGCTGTCGCGTACGCTTCAATTGGGCGATTCGACCATCACGCTCACAGGCATCGCCAAGGGCGCCGGCATGATCCGGCCGGATATGGCAACGATGCTTGCCTACATCGGCACCGATGCATCCGTGTCACGGGAATGCATTGATCGAATGGTCCGGCAGGCGGCGGATGCGAGCTTCAATCGCATCACCGTCGATGGTGATACTTCGACGAACGATTCGTTCATCGTGATTGCCACAGGTACCGCTGGGAACGATCTGATCGACTCACCCGCACATCGACACTACGGCGCGCTGGCCGACGCCGTCAGTGATGTGGCACGGGAATTGGCCCAGCGGATTGTTCGCGATGGCGAAGGTGCGACGAAATTCATCACCATCACTGTGGGCGGAGGTCGTGATGCCGAGGAATGTCTGCGCGTTGCTTACACCGTCGGCGAATCACCGCTGATCAAGACCGCAATGTTCGCCAGCGACCCCAATTGGGGGCGGTTCTGCATGGCCATTGGTCGTGCCGGTGTCGATGAACTCGATGTCGATGGTGTCGCGCTGTATCTGGATGATGTCTGTGTGGCGCGCGGCGGCATGATGGCGCCGGAGTATTCGGAACGCGCTGGCGCCGCCGTGGTGTCGCGCGACGAATTCACCGTTCGCATCGACCTGGGACGCGGCACGGCGCAGGAAACCATCTGGACGTGCGACTTCTCGTACGAGTACGTGAAGATCAACGCGGAATATCGCACCTGATTTTGGCATGTGGGAGGGGCTTCAGAGGGTGTCGCAAAAGTCTGATCGAAGGTTGTGGGAGCGACTTTAGTCGCGTTTTACTTACATAAAATCAATTAGTTGATCGCGGCTGAAGCCTCTCCCACAGGCTAGCAGGGCACTTTAACAACACCCTCTTCAGCCCCGATTTCTGTTCGAGGCTGCTCAAACAAAGATAG
>JAQBCT010000374.1:0-8125 GCA_032124855.1 Gammaproteobacteria bacterium | reverse complement strand
AGCCGGCGTAGATGATCTTGTCGGCGCCGCGGGAGTTCGCGTATTGCACGATCGCCTCGGGATAGTGTTTTGGCGCGAACGCGGACGTGGAGTAGTACAGATTCGGCCACTTCAGCATCAGTTTCACCGCCAGCTCCTCCCAGGGCTCACAACCGTGCCGCGTGACGAACACCAGCTCCGGGAAGTCGTACATCACCTGATCGATCAGCCGCACTTCCTGCGGCCACATGGGAAACCGCGGCCCGGGTACGCCGGCGCAGGAAAATATGGGCACGCCCAGTTCCACACACTTTGAATAGATGGGATACATCAGCGGGTCGCTGATGCCCACCTGCGGGTTGTAGCCCGCGTTGAAGGCGCCGAATGCGCGCACGCCGAACGCCTCATAATCGCGCACCATCTGGCGGATCCCCTCCATGCCCTTGTTGGGATCCACCTGTCCCATGGGTACGAACCGGTCCGGATGATCCTTCAGTGCCTTGCGGCTGACGTCGCCACCCACGCCGATCACGCCGATCTCGACGCCGTATCTGTCCATCTCGTGCAGCGTGATCGACAGCGGATCACCTGTGCCGTACAGCTCTTTAGGCACGTTCTTGAACATATATTCCACGGGAAAATCGAACTTCGCCGACGGATCTTTCAGCTGTTCGCGGATGAAGTCGTACATTTTGAAATCATCGGCGGGAAAACCGATCATCGTGTCGATGATGCCGACGTCGGCGGGCAGTGCCATCGCTCAGATTCCGTACAGGGCGTTGGTGAAGAGGTAGCACATGGAATCGCGCGGGATTTCGTCCTGCGGCAGCGGCGCGCTCACCTGCTCCGGCGTGGGGCCTACTGCTTCTGCCAACGGGCGCAGCTTCTCCAGATCGAATTTGTAGAGCTTCGCCGCGTTCTCGCCCAGCAGTTTGCGGCGCCGTGTCTCCGGCATATCCGCGAAGGTGAGGCGCAACGATTCGAGGTTGTACGGGAATGTGCCTTCGTAGTGCGGATAGTCGTTACCCCACAGCACGTGGTCCTCGCCGATGACATCGATGCCGTTGAGATCTGCTTTGCTCGGGAAGCTGGCGCCGTAATAGCAGTTGCGCGCCGCGTATTCGCTGGGTTTGTCCTTCAGCACCCACTGCATGCCCTTGTAGTTCATCTCACCGATGGCGCCGGCCTTGAAGCCCATATCGATGCGGTCGAGCTGTTTGAGCATATCGCCCACCCAGGCGCAGCCGCTCTCGGTGAGGATGTATTTCAGCCTGGGGAAGCGCTCGTAGACACCACTCATCAGCAGGTGCCGGAAGCCGGTCTGGCAATAGAACGTCACTTCTGAAATCCACATCGCTTCGGGGACCGGGCCTTCGCCGTAGTTCGGGGAACCCTGTCCGGAATGCTGGTTGATCACGAGGTCGTGGTCCTGGATCGCGGCGTAGACTCGATCCCACGCGGGGTCGTACAACGGTTTCAGCCAGGTGCAATCGGGCGGAATCAGCGGTAGCAGCACGCCGCCGCGCAAGCCGGCCTTCGCGATGAATTCGATGTCCTTGATCGCCTCATCGAGGTCGTTGGGGAGAATCAGGCCAATGCCGGCGCGACGGTCGGGATCCTCGGCGCAGAAATCCTTCAGCCAGCGGTTGTGCGCGCGGATGCCCGCGAGCGCATGTTCGAAATGGTCCGGCTTCGGCGGCTGGGCCGTGACGATGCTCTTGCGATAGAACGGTGGCACGGTATTGGGGAAGACCACCTCGCCCACGACACCCTGACTGTTCTGATCCTCGGTGCGGATTTTGTAGTCCCAGTTGCGCATCTTCTTGCTGCCGTAGTGCTCCTCGGACGGATTCTTGTAGCCGCCGCGCCAGCGATCGAAGGCGTCGCGGTACTGCGGGTCGAGGTAGCTGCGGTATTGCGCGTGACTGCCGCCCGCGTGGGTGTCGGCGGTGATCAGGATGTACGGGGCGTTGCTCATCGATGGCCTTCAGGTGTGGATCAGCATGCGAGCATAAGGAGGATGGGCAGGCCACAAAAGTGGCCAAATACAAATTAGTCACTTGATTTAGTCAATTGACTAATTTAGTGTGCCCGGCATGAAGAGCCCCGAATCAAAGCCGGCACGTGGCGACGCCACTCGCGAGGCGATCCTTCACGCCGCCATGGAGGTCTTCGGTCGCGACGGCTTTCATGCCGCCAGTACCCGGGCCATCGCGCAGGCGGCGCAGGTCAATCAGGCGCTGATCGGCTACCACTTCGGCAACAAAGAGCGCCTGTATCTCACGGTCTTCGAATACATCGCCGGCCGCATGGAGGCACTGATGGGGCCGATCCTGGACGGCATCGAGGCCCAGCCCATGCGAGCCACAACCGCGGCGCCGCAGCTCATGAATCTGGTGAACGGTTTCGTCGCGATGCTGCTGCGCGATGAAACGGCGCAATGGGCACGGCTGATTCTGCACGAACAGCAGGCGCCGTCGGCTGCGTTCGACATTCTCTATGAACACATCATGGGCCGGGGACTGGGTACGATGACCAGGCTCATTGGCTGCATCCGAGGACGCGATGAAGCAACCGAAGCCGATCGCCTGACCGCACTCACCGTAATGGGGCAGGTGCTGATCTTTCGCGCAGCCCGGGCGGCGGCGCTGCGCCATCTCAACTGGCGTGATGTGAGCGATGCGCAGGTTCGCATGATTCAACAACAGATCCGCGGCAACGTCGCCGCGATGTTGGGTGTACAACCATGAACAAACCACCCCTTAAACGCATCGTCGGCGGCGTCGTCGTGCTCACTACACTCGCCGCCTTGGGGACGATGCTGCTATGGCGCGAACGCGATCAGACGGGACAGGTCACGCTGTACGGCAATGTCGATATCCGCGAAGTGGAGCTGGCCTTCCGCGTGCCGGGCCGGCTTACGCAGATGGTCTTGGAAGAGGGCGACGCCGTTGCCGAAGGCGCAGTGGTCGCGCGGCTGGATGAGGCGCCGTATCAGCAGGGTCTTGCGGCCGCCGATGCGCGTGTTCGCGCAGCACAGGCCGCGTACAACAAACTCAGCCGCGGGCTGCGTCCTCAGGAGCTGGCACAGGCGCGCGCCCAGGTGCGCGAGGTGGAAGCAAGCTTTGCCAACGCGAATCGCGAATACGAACGCCAGCTCGATCTGCGCGCGAAGGGCGCTGCCAGCGAGGGCACACTCGATGCCGCGCGCGCCCGCCGCGATGAGACGTCCGCGCGTCTAGCCACTGTGCGGGAATCCCTGGCGCTGGCCGAGGAGGGGTTTCGCACCGAAGACATCGCCGCCGCAGGCGCTGAGCTGGCTGGCGCACAGGCGCAACGCGACCAGGCGCAGACGCAGCTCGACGACACTGTGTTACACGCACCCAGCGCCGGCACGATCCTCGCCCGAGTGCGTGAACCCGGCAGCATCGTCGGCGCGAGCGTTGGCGTGTACATGCTGTCACTCGATGCGCCGGTGTATGTGCGTGCCTATGTCGATGAGCCGAATCTGGGCATCGTTGCACCGGGATCTGTCGTGACAATCACCACCGACTCGTCACACAAACGCTATAAGGGGCGCATCGGCTTCGTATCGCCCCGCGCCGAATTCACGCCACGTTCGGTGGAGACCGTGGATCTGCGCACCGATCTCGTCTATCGCCTGCGCATCGTGGTCGTGGACCCGGATACCGCACTGCGACAGGGTATGCCCGTCAGCGTATCTGTCGGTTCGACCCAGCCCGAGATCTGATATGGCCGCCGCCATCGAGGTGCGCGGGCTCATCAAGCGTTTCGGCGACGTTACCGCGCTCGACGAACTGGATACGTCGATCGCGGAGGGGCAACTCACGGGTCTGGTGGGGCCCGACGGTGCCGGAAAAACCACCCTGTTGCGCATCATGGCGGCGCTGATGGCGCCAACGGCGGGCACCGTTCGCGTTGCAGGCTTTGACGTCACCACGGACAGCGACGACATCCATGTGCGTGTCGGCTATATGCCGCAGCGCTTCGGGCTGTATGAAGACCTCACCGTCATGGAGAATCTCTCACTGTACGCGCGACTGCGCGGCCTCGAACCCGGCGTTGCCAATTCAACCTTTGAGCGACTGCTGCATTTCACCCGCCTGGCACCGTTTGTAAAGCGTCTCGCAGGACGCCTGTCCGGCGGCATGAAGCAGAAGCTGGGCCTCGCCTGCGCGATGATGGCCGAGCCGGAAATTCTGCTGCTGGATGAACCCAGTGTGGGTGTGGACCCCGTCAGCCGGCAGGAACTCTGGGAAATGATTCATACGCTGACCGCGACCGGCATGGCGGTGGTGTGGTCCACCGCGTATCTGGATGAAGCCGAGCGCTGCGCCGTCGTATTGCTGCTCAATGAGGGCCGACTCGAATTTTCGGGCGCACCGCAAGCGCTCACCCAACGCATCGAGGGGCGCAGTTTTATGGTCAGCGGCCCGCCACAAGACCGCCGTCGGCTGCTCGGTTCAATTCTGGACGTCAGCAGCGTTCGTGACGCGGTGATCCAGGGCGATGCTGTGCGCGTGGTTCTCGCGCAGCTGGCCACCACCGTTGAACTCGATCATGTCGCCCAATTGGCCGGCGCCCGCGTGCTGGCGGCGCGGCCACGCTTCGAAGACGCCTTCATCGACCTGTTGGGGGGCGGTCCCGGCGGGCGCTCGGCCATCGCTGAACGAATGCCGCTGGTTACAAACACCGCAGGCGTCGCAGTCGCGTGTGCGTCGCTCACCAAACGATTCGGCGCATTCGTGGCGACCGATGCCGTCAGCTTCGAGGTGAAGCACGGTGAGGTATTCGGGCTGCTCGGTCCGAATGGTGCAGGCAAATCCACGACCTTCAAAATGTTGTGCGGGCTGCTCAAGCCAACATCGGGATCGGCCAGCGTGATGGGCTTCGATCTGCGGCGCGCACCAGGACAGGCGAAATTGAACCTGGGCTATATGGCGCAGAAGTTCTCGCTCTACGGGCTGTTGTCCGTGGCACAGAATCTGGAGTTCTACGCGGGCATCTACGGTCTGAATCACGCACAACGACGCACGCGCATCGAAGAGATGGTGGAGACATTTGCGCTGGGACCGTATCTGGCGACGTCGCCGGAGACACTGCCACTCGGCTTCAAACAGCGCCTGGCATTGGCCTGCGCGCTGATGCACCGGCCTGCCGTGCTGTTCCTCGACGAACCGACGTCGGGGGTTGATCCCATCACACGACGGGAATTCTGGACGCACATCAATGGTCTCGTGCGCAAAGGCGTCACCGTGCTCGTGACCACGCACTTCATGGACGAAGCAGAGTATTGCGATCGCGTGGCATTGATGGATCGCGCGCAGGTGATTGCGCTGGACTCACCCGATGCGTTGAAGGCGCGGGCGGCAAACGCACAACAACCCGACCCCACGATGGAGCAGGCATTCATCGCATTGGTGAAGGCCGCTGCCGCTGCTACACCCGACCGGCAGCGTGCGGGATGAGGCGCCCGCACGCCGCACGCAGGCAACGCCTTGCGGCACTGGTCGCCAAGGAGGGCCTGCAGGTGATGCGCGACCCGGCCGCGTTGATCATCGCCTTCGTGCTGCCCGTCGTGTTGCTGTTGCTGTTCGCCTACGCCGTGTCACTGGATGTGCGTCAAGTACGCATCGGCCTGGTGGCCGAAAGCGACAGTGCTGCCGCGCACTCATTGGGCGCCGCATTCGACGCCACGCGCTACTTCGATGTGACGCCAGCGCGCGACCGCCGCGACGTAGCGGGTCGACTCGCAGCGGGGGAGCTGCGTGGATTCATCGTGATTCCACAGGATTTCGATCGTCGTCTCACCACCTCACGCGGCGACGCGCCGATTCAGATCATCGCCGACGGTGCGCAGCCAAATACGGCCCGCTTCGTCGGCGTCTACGCCGAGGGCGTGTTCAACAACTGGTTAGCCGACCGCACGGGCGCAGCGGCACCGGCGCTGCAACTCACACCCCGCTTCTGGTTCAACCCGGAGCTGGACAGCCGGCGCGTTCTGATCCCAGGCGCAATCGCCATCGTCATGACCATGATCGGCACGTTGCTCACCGCGCTGGTGGTGGCACGTGAGTGGGAGCGCGGCACCATGGAAGCGATTTTCTCCACACCCGCCGGCATGGTCGAAATCATACTGGGCAAGATCGCGCCATATTTCGCGCTGGGCCTGCTGGCGACACTGGGCTGCGCAGCGCTGGCGCAACTTGCTTTCGACGTGCCACTGCGCGGCTCATGGGCTGCACTGCTGCTGCTTGCTTGCGTATTTCTGGTGCCGGCGCTCGGCCAGGGATTGCTGATCTCCACGCTCGCGAAAAATCAGTTCGTTGCCTCGCAAGTGGCGTTGCTTTCGGGCTTTCTGCCCGCGTTTCTGCTGTCCGGTTTTCTATTCGAAATCAACAGCATGCCCGCCTTCATTCGTGGCATCACGCTGCTGGTTCCTGCGCGCTACTTCGTCACCAGCCTGCAGACGGTGTTCCTCGCAGGCGACGTATGGAGCGTATTGCTGCCGAATATGGCTGCGATGCTCGGCCTCGGCGCCGTCTTCTTTGGGATCACTGCGCGCCATTCGCGCAAGAGTCTCGACACATGAACGGACGTCTCTCCGCACAAATCGTCAAGGAACTGCTGAGCCTGTTCCGTGATCCGCGCAGTCGCGCCGTATTGATCGGACCGCCGCTGATGCAGCTGCTGCTGTTTTCTTTCAGCGTGACACTGAATGTCGACAACGTCGACATCGCCGTTCTGAACGAAGACGCCGGGCGCGCCTCATACGAATTGTTGGCGCGCGTGCGCGGCGCCGGCTTCGTCGACGACGTAACCTTCGTAGACAACCCCGCGGCATTGGCCGCGATGATCGATCGGCGCAACGCACTGCTTGCGCTGCACTTCCCCAGTGACTTCTCACGTGATATCGCGGCCGGCCGGCCCGCGCAGGCACAGGTGCTGATCGACGGCCGTCGCGCCAATGCGGGGCAGGTGGCATTCGGCTTTCTCAACGCCATCGCCAATGAATACGGCGCGGAGCTCACCCCGCCCGGCAAGCGCCCGCCGCGCAGCGCGGTGCGTTACTGGTATAACCCCAATCTGCAGTATCAGTGGTTCGTGGTGCCCAGCCTGACCGCGATGCTCGCGGTGTTCGGCGCCCTGATCATCACTGCGCTATCCATCGCACGCGAACGGGAGCTGGGCACGTTCGATCAGCTGCTGGTATCGCCCGCACAGCCCATCGAAATCATCATCGGCAAAACCGTGCCAGCGCTGCTGATAGGCACCGTGCTGGGTATGGTGATGACGGGGATCGGTATTCTCGCTTTCGGCGTGCCGTTCACGGGATCGCTGCTCGCACTCTTCAGTCTGCTGGTGCTGTTTGTTCTCTCAGTGGTCGGTGTCGGCCTGATGATCTCGTCCATCAGCCAAACCCAGCAGCAGGCGGTGCTCGGCAGTTTCGCTGTGATGATTCCGATGGTACTCACGTCGGGCTTCGCAACGCCGGTGGAGAACATGCCGGCGTTCCTGCAGATCGTCGCCGAGGCCAATCCGCTGAAGCACTTCCTGATCATCGTGCTGGGCAGCTTCTTAAAGGCGACGCCAGTCAGTCTGCTGTGGGATCACGCGTGGCCGCTGCTCATCATCGCTACCGTAACGATGACGAGCGCGGTGCTGTTCGTGCGCGGACGGCTGCAATAGCGGAAATTGACATCGGCCATTTGGTGCCAGGCACCAAATGGCCGAAAGGTGAGGCAAAAGGTGCCTGGCACCATTTGCCCCATGCCAAAGGCGGGGGTCGGCGTGCTTAGCTGAAGCGCTCGTTCACCATCGCCTCGCTCTTGGCCCACAGCGCCTGGGCGTGTGCGGGATTCACGGCGTAGGCCCGCACGCCGTTGCGCGCGGCCGGATCCTCGGTGATTTCGGCGACGTGGCAGTCCTCGCAGTATCGCCCGCCCACGGCATCCGCGGATGCAACCACGGCTGACCACACAGATGTGGCAGCACCCTGCGGGATGGTCTTGAACTTGAACGCGGCGGGGCCGCCCGGCGGCATGATCTGCGCGATCAGTTCCGGCGTGAGGTGACGACCCAGCTCCGTCTGGATCCCACCGGGATGCACTGCCGTGGCGCGCAC
>JAQBCT010000373.1:0-15850 GCA_032124855.1 Gammaproteobacteria bacterium | reverse complement strand
CATTTTTGGCGGCGAGAATAGTTTTTCAACAGCCTGCTAGGGTACGACCATGAACCGCAGAGGCTTCATGCAGAACACACTGGCCAGCGCCGCGCTCCTGGCGCTCGGCCGCGCGCAACTCGCAACCGCGGACGCCACCTGGCAGGCACAGTTTCATGCCGCACTGGCCGACAAACCGTGGCTGCTGGGCTTCCTCGGTACGGATGCCAACCAGCTCGACACACCTGACGCACGCATCGAGGGGCGCCTGCCCGCCGAGTTGCGCGGCACGCTCTTCCGCAACGGACCCGCGCGCCACGAAATCGGTGGCTATCGCTATCACCACTGGTTCGACGGCGACGGTATGGTGCAGGCGTTTCGCTTCACCGACGACGGGGTCAGTCACCGGGGCCGCATCATCGCCACGCAGAAACTGGTGGAGGAAACATTCGCGGGCAAGCCCCTGTATCCGGCGTTCGGGCCCCTGCCCGCCGACCCACGCCCCGTCACCGGACCAGACACCGTCAATGTCGCCAACATCAGCGTCCTGCCGCATGCCGGCAAGCTGCTGGCCCTGTGGGAGGCCGGGTCGCCCCATGAGATCGACCCGCAGACATTGGAAACCCGCGGCATCCACGCCTACACCCCCGAAATGCGTGGCGTGGCCTTCTCCGCGCATCCGCGGGTGGAACCCAACGGCACGCTATGGAACTTCGGCTATGTCTCCGGCGCCGGACTAATCGTGCTGTGGCACATCGATGCAACAGGGCGGCTCGTCAAAGCCGGGCGCGTTCCGGTGACACCCATGAGCATGCCGCACGACTTCGTCGTCACCGAGAAGCACCTGGTAATCCTGATCCCGCCCCTTCACTACGAAAATGTGGAAGCCACCGATTTCCTCAGCGCGCATGTATGGCACCCCGAACGCCCGACGCAGGTGCTGGTCGTGGATAAGAACGATTTTTCGCAGTTCTTCTTCTGCGAACTGCCCGCGCAGTGGGTTTTCCATTTCGGCAACGCCTGGGAGGATGGCGCCGGCGTGATTCGCTTCGACGGCGCCCGCGCCGCCGGACCCGATGCGATGTTGAGCCAGTTCCGCGAGATCATGCGCGGCGTGGTGCTGCCCGATACCGATCCCGGCCGGCATGCGCTGTACAGCATCGATACACGCAACCGCACGGCGCGCGAGGAGTTTCTGCTCGATGCATCCATCAGCAGTGAATTCCCGGCCATCGACCCGCGTGTCGCCACAACCAGGCATCGACGCGTCATCGTGCTCACGCGGGATACCACGGCTCCGCTACCGCATCCACTGCTCGACGCGGTGACGGTGCTGGAAATCGATTCGGGCGTTACCGCCACGTACCGCTACCCGGATCATCAGATTCCGGAGGAGCATCTGCTCGTGCCCGCACCGGACAGCGCGCCGGAAACCAACGGCTTCGTCATCGGCACTTTTCTCGATTGGCGTGAGGCGCGCACCGGCATCAACATTTTCGACGTGCGCAGCATTGCATCCGGCCCAGTCGCTACGGCAACCTTGGACTACGCTTTGCCGCTGGGGCTGCACGGAAAATTCGTCACCGGATGAGGTTGTCAGCACTACCGAAGAAGCTAGCCACCAATGCACTCGTGCTCACGGGGTGCTGTGCGTTGCCATTGCCGGGCTGCTTGAGGCGGTGGGCAGCGAATCGACCTTCGCAGAGAATCTGATCGTCTCGTTGTGCATCGGTTACTCGATCTGCAGCATCAGCATGCTGCTGTGGCCGCGACTGCAGGATCGTCTGCCGGCCGGCGTCGGCGAATTGCTGACCCTCTCCATCGGCCTCGTGATTGGACTCGCGCTGGGTGGCTGGGCCGTCACGGGCTCGCCGCAGTTCTTCTTCGTCGAGGACACCAGCACACTCGTCGTGGGTATTTTCTTCGGCATGCTCGGCACCGCCGTCTTCACGACCGTGCAACGCATTGCGGATCTGCGCGAACGCCTGGCCAAGGCCGCAGTGACCCAGCTGACCCAGGAGAAGCAGCTGCTCGAGACGGAGCTGAAACTGCTGCAGGCCCAGATCGAACCGCATTTCCTGTTCAACACGCTATCCAACGTCGTGGGCCTCATCAGGCCCGATCCCGAAACGGCAACGCGCGCTCTGGAGCATCTCACCACGCTGCTGCGCGCCGCACTGCAGCGCACCCGCAGCACGCCGTCCAGCCTTGCGGACGAGATGGAAATCGTGCGTGCGTACCTGGAGATCCAACGCATCCGAATGGGCGCACGGTTGCGCTACGAGGTGCTGGGCACCGAGGCTTTTCAGACGACACCGCTGCCGCCGCTGCTGCTGCAGCCGCTGGTGGAGAATGCGGTGAAGCACGGCATCGACCCGGCCGAAGCCGGCGGCAACATCGTCATCAGTGCCTATCGCGCCGGGGCACATCTCGCGCTGCGTGTGGCAGACGATGGCGTCGGGGCGAGCGATATGGGAGCCGGCATGCGCACGGGGCTACGTAACGTGCGCGAGCGCCTTGCGGGACTCTACGGTGCGGCAGCCAGCCTGGAAGTCGCCGAAAATCGTCCCCACGGCTTCATTGCAACCATTCAGATCCCGCTGCCGGACGCTGCGTGAAAGCGCGCGCCATTATCGCGGACGACGAGCCCACACTGGTCGACTATCTGACAGATCTGCTCACGCGCGCCTGGCCCGCCCTCGAGGTGGTGGGCACGGCGCCCAACGGCCGACGCGCGATGGAGCTGATCGATTCGCTGCACCCCGATGTGGTCTTTCTCGATATTCACATGCCGGGCGCAACGGGGCTGGACGTTGCACGGCGCTGCCCGGCCGGTACCCAGATCGTCTTCGTCACGGCACACGATGAATACGCCGTGGCAGCATTCGAACGCGCCGCCATCGACTACGTGCTGAAACCCGTCACGCCGCGGCGCCTCGCCGTGACAGTGCAACGCTTACAGGCGCGGCTGGCGCGACGTGAATCGATCGACCTCGCGGCGTTGACGAGCGTGCTCGAATCGGTACAGGGCGGTGCACCGAAATATCTGCGCTGGTTGAAGGTGGGCAAGACGGACAGCGTCACGCTGGTCGCGGTGGATGATGTGCTGTTCTTCCAGGCGGACCAGAAATACACCAGCGCCCACACGGCGGATGCCCAACACGTGATCCGTGTGCCCCTGAAAGATCTCGAAGCGCAGCTCGATCCGCAACTGTTCTGGCGCATTCACCGCGGCACCCTCGTCAACGCATCCGCCATCGCCCAGGCGCGCAAGGATTTTCGTGGCCGCATTGTGGTCAAGCTGAAGCATCACCGCACCGCATTAACAGTGAGCGCTGCCTACACCGGGCTTTTCCGCCAGATGTAGCGCAATCACCCTTGCACCAGGGGCGTCGAAACGCGAACCTGCCGAACATCGCAGCACGAGGCATTGGCATGGCAGAACTACAGCGCGTGGCCGCATCGGATCGCGCGGGCCAGCTCGCAGCGATCGAGCGCGACGGTGGCGTGATTGCGCTGGACTTCCTGCCACCCCCGACCGTTGCAACATTGCGCGGCGACTTCGAGCGCGCCATGGCGGGCATGGCGTGGGGCCACAATGACGAGGCCCAACCGGAATCCTTCTCCGGTTTCACCACCAAGCGATTTCACGGCCTGCTGAAATATTCCGACGCGGTGACGGACGTGCTGACAGGAGCCCGCCTGCTCGCGCTCGCCCGCGCGCGACTTGGCGATCGGGTGATTGTCTCCACAGCAGAACTGATGGCCATCGGCGAAGGCGAGGTGAAACAGCAGTTTCATCGCGACGGCGATTCCTGGCGCCGCGCACGGCTGGGCGATGACATTCTCTTCAGCGCCAACATTGCGCTGACCAATTTCAATCAAGACAACGGCGCCACGGTCGTCGTGCCGGGCAGCCATCGCTGGGAAGCGGCGCGCGAACCCGAGCCATCGGAGACGACTTTCGCCGAGATGCCAGCCGGATCCGCACTCCTCTACGGCGGGCGCATCGTGCACTCCGGCGGCGCCAACAAGACGACTGAGCCGCGCATCGGGCTGTACGTTGGCTACATCCCCTGCTGGCTGCGCCCCATCGAGAATTTTGCGGTCTCAAGCGGTGCACAGCGTCTGGCTGCGCTCGACCCCGCCATCGCAGATCTGTTCTGCTACCGCAGCAGCGGTTTTCACGTCGTGCTGTGACCACCCCGGATACCCCAGAGCTGCAACCAGCGGGCACGTATGCGCTGGCGCGACGCCTGGACTATCTGCTGCGCTCGCGGTTGTGGTTGCAGATTGTCATCGCAATGGTGGCCGGGATCACGCTGGGCATGGGTCTATCGCCCAGCGGCGGTGCGTGGGTCGCGCAGTCCAACGCCTACACGATCGCAGCGTGGCTCGCGCTGCCAGGTGAGATCTTTCTGGCGCTGATTCAGATGATCGTCGTGCCGCTGGTGCTGTCGTCGATCATTCTCGGCATCGCGGGTGCGGGCAATGCCGACTTCGTGCGCAAAGCCGGCGTGCGCATCGCGCCCTATTTCGTCTGTACCACCGCGGTTGCGGTGTGCATCGGCGCGGCGCTCGCGCTGTGGATCGAGCCCGGCCGCTATATCGAGTTGCCCACGTCGGTCGCGACCGTGGCCAGTGTGGGCGATGTGCTCACCGCGCCGGCCGCGGCCATCGATCCGGGTACGCTGCCGGATCAGATCGTGGCGATCATCCCCAGCAATCCAACCACTGCAATTCTGCATCGCGCGATGTTTCAGATCGTGGTGCTGGCCATTCTCGTTGCCGTTGCCTTGGTATCCATCAAACCCGAGCGCGCGCGACCCATTCTCGACCTATGCATTGCGCTGCAGGAAGTGTCGATGAAGATCGTCAGCTGGGCGATGGCTCTCGCACCTGCCGCCGTCTTTGGTCTGCTGGCGCAGATCAGCGTTGAAATCGGCTTCGACGCCATCGTGGGGATGGCGGTCTACGTGGGTACGGTGCTGGCCGGCCTTGCGATTCTCCTGGCGTTCTACCTGACCGTGGTCGGTGTGATGGCGCAGCGCAGTCCGCGCGCCTTTCTGCGCGCGATTCGCGAGGTGCAGCTGCTCGCGTTTTCGACATCGAGTTCCGCCGCCGTGATGCCCCTGTCGATCAATACGGCCAGAGGACCCCTGCAGGTTCGCGGCGCCGTCGCGCAATTCATCGTGCCATTGGGCGCCACGGTGAATATGGACGGCACCGCGTTGTATCAGGTGATCGCTGCGCTGTTCCTGACGCAGGTCTACGGCATCGACCTCAGCACGGGGCAACTGCTGTTACTGGCCGCCACCACCGTCGGCGCCTCCATAGGCACTCCCAGCACGCCGGGGGTGGGCATCGTGGTGCTCGCCACCATCGTCCAGAGCATCGGCGTGCCGCCGGCCGGCATCGCATTGATCATCGGGGTGGATCGGATTCTCGACATGTCGCGCACGGCCGTGAACGTCACGGGCGATCTGACGGCGTGCGTGGTCATGGAGCGTTGGCTGCCGCCGGGGTCGGAGTAAAGGGTCGGAGTATTTACTCCGACCCCATCATCTCTCTCTATCGAAAACGCCCCAGCTCCCGCCGCGCGATCACGCTCTTGTGCACCTCATCGGGGCCGTCAGCAATGCGCAATGCGCGACCATTGCGCCACATGCCGGCGATCGGGGTGTCATCCGACACGCCCAGCGCGCCCAGACACTGAATGGCGCGATCGAGCACGTTCATCATCATGTTGGGCACCACCACCTTCACCATCGACAGTTCCTGCCGCGCCAGGCGTTTGCCCACGGTGTCCATCTTCCACGCCGCGTACTGGGTCAGCAGGCGCGCCTGATCAATCTCCATGCGTGAGGTGGCCACCCATTCCTGCACGAACTGTTTGTCGGCGAGCTTCGAGCCAGCGCTCTCACGTTCATTGGCGTGACGGCACATGATCTCAAAGGCGCGCTCGGCCGTGCCAATAGCACGCATGCAGTGGTGAATGCGACCCGGGCCGAGGCGCGCCTGGGCGATCATGAAGCCACCATTCAATGGTCCAAGGATGTTCTGCGCCGGCACGCGACAGTTGTTGTACTGAATTTCACAGTGCCCGCCCCCGCCGACATGTCCCATCACCGAAACGGGCCGCACAAGGTTGAAGCCCGGTGCGTTGGTTGGCACCAGAATCATCGAGGCGCGTTCATGCGGCGCACCCTTTGGATTGGTGACCACCATGGCGATGGCGAACTCGGCGCCGATGGCACCGCTGGTGAACCATTTGTGGCCATTGATCACCCATTCGTCTCCCTCACGCTCGGCCGACGTGCGGATCAATGTCGGATCGGCGCCCGAAACATCGGGCTCTGTCATGGAAAAGCAGGAGCGAATGTCACCGTCGAGCAGCGGCTGCAGATAGCGCGCCTTCTGTGCTTCGGTGCCGAATTCCACCAGGATCTCGATGTTGCCCGTATCCGGCGCCTGACAATTGAACGCGCGCGACGCAATGGGTGAGCGACCCATGTGTTCGCACAGCAAAGCGTAATCGTGATTGGACAGACCGGCGCCATATTCCTTGTCGGGCAGAAACAGATTCCAAAGCCCCAACGACTTCGCTTCGGCGCGCAGCGTCTTCATCAACGGTGGGTCCTGTCCGTTGGGTGTCTCGTGCGCTTCAACTGCGTAGCGCCGCTCGGCCGGGATGATCTTTTCGTTGATGAATCGCACCACCTGTTCTTCGACGATGCGCGCTTCCTCAGAGATTGCGAATTCCATCAGGATCCCTTTCCAAGTGCGAAGATGAATCCTTTTGCCAACAACCACCCCTCGTGGCTATCCGTACTTTCCGCGCGGCCGCCGGCCAAGCACACTAGACGCATCGCGCGTCAGCGCTTGGAGAGTGACATGGCCGACCCCTACGATTACCTCGTCATCGGTGCGGGTTCGGCCGGCTGCGTGCTCGCCAATCGCCTGTCGGCCGACGGGCGAACTCGCGTCTGTCTTCTGGAGGCCGGCGGCTCCAACTGGAATCCGTTCCTGCACATTCCGGCCGGCTGGGCCGCCAACTTCAACAACCCCAGCGTCGACTGGGGTTATCACACGCAACCGGAACCACATCTGGGCAATCGGGAAATCTACTGGCCCCGTGGCAAGGTGCTGGGCGGCTCGAGCGCGATCAACGGCATGGTTTATGTGCGCGGCGTGCCGCAGGACTTCAACGACTGGACCCAGGCCGGCGCAACCGGCTGGAGCTGGGAAGAAGTGTTGCCGTACTTCAAACGTGCAGAGCATCAGACGACACATCCGGATGAGTTTCACGGCACGGACGGGCCGCTTCACGTGCAGGATGTGCGCGACAAACGCAGTGCGCACGATGCGTTCATCGACGCAATGGTTGAATGCGGCATTCCACGCAACGCAGATTTTAACGGCGCCGATCAGGCGGGCAGTGGCTACTACCAGTTCACGCAGAACAACGGCCTGCGCTGCAGCACCGCAACGGCGTATCTCGGGCGCGCCGACCGGCGCCGCAACCTCACCATCATTACGCGAGCCCTGGCACAGCAGATCGTATTCGACGATAAACGCGCTACCGGGGCTGTGGTGCTTCGCAACGGCACGCGCCAGACCATCGCCGCGCGCACCGTGGTGCTGTGCGGCGGCGCAATCAACTCACCCCAGTTGCTCGAGCTGTCCGGTGTGGGGGACGCGAACCATCTGCAGCAGCTGGGTGTGACCGTGGTTCATGACCTGCCCGGCGTCGGCGAGCATCTGCAGGATCACGTGTTTTCAAAGGTCGTCTACGGCACACATGCACAGGCGTCGATCAACCGCGAGGTACAAGGCTGGCGCCTGATACCCACCGCATTGAAGTGGCTGTTCACGCGCGGTGGACCACTGTCCACGGGCTCAGCCCCCGTGGGCGGATTCTGGTACACACGTGACGGGCTTGAGGCGCCCGATCTGCAGATTCACTTCGCGTCGGGCGCCACGTTGTACAACAACGAAGGGCGAATCCAGGCGATGCCCATCCCTGCAATGACCGGCATCGCCAATCAGAGCCGTCCCGAATCGCGCGGCAGCATACACATTCAGTCCCGTGACTCGGCTGCCCCGCCGCGCATCCAGGCCAACTATCTGGCGACTGAACTGGATCGTCGGACGCTGCTGCGTGGCGTACGCCTGGTAGATCAATTTTTCCAAACGCGCGCGATGCGCCATTTGGTCACGGGCCGTCTCGCGCCGCTGCCCGACGTCAACGTCACCGACGACAACGAGCTGCTCGACTACATCCGTGCAGACGCCAGCACCACCTATCACCCCACCAGCACATGCAGCATCGGCAAGGTGGTGGATCCGCAGCTGAAGGTGCTGGGGATCGACAATCTCTATGTCGCCGACGCCTCCGTCATGCCGTTTGTGGTTTCAGGCAATACCAACGCGGCCTGCATCATGATCGGCGAGAAGGCCGCAGAAGGATTACTTCGGCGCCAAGGCTAGGCGTCGCATCTCTTAATTAGAGAATAACCAATATCATGTATCATATTGATTTATAGAATATATATCGAATCACTTACGGACATACGCACACCACTTATTGCCGTCCGGATCGCGCACGTACGCCGCATAGAACACGGGGTCCATACCTTCACGCACGCCGGGCGGCCCCTCGCAGCTGCCGCCGCTGGCCAGCGCCGCGGCATGAAAAGCACCCACTGCAACACGATCGGCGGCGAGCACCGCGAGCATCGCACCGTTGCCCGAGGTCGGCGGGGCGCCATCGAAGGGTCGTGTCAGAAAGAACAAGCCACGCTCACCCTTACGCCCATACCCCGTCCAGGTTTCGCTCGTGGTCGTGCGCTGTCCACCCAGTGCCGCAAACACAGGATCGTAGAACGCAATCGAGCGTTGCATATCCGAGGTCCCCAGCGTGCTGTAGCTGATCATTGCGCGGCTCCTGATTCGCTCATCGTTCAATCCCGCGCGCACACGCCTCGGCTGCCGAGAAATACACCACACCATCGCCCCAATCGTGACTCACCACATCCGTTGGGGGGCGTGCGGTTTCACCACACAGCACGGCAAGTTCCTTTGCCGTGAGCATGCCCCAGCGCGCGAACGCTTCCGCCGGCGTCGGGTCGGGTCGGGGGTCCGCGGTGGAAAGCGGCAGCGCGGCCTCGAGGCCGGCAACGTAGTCCTCATAGGGCACCCAGCCCGCAACGGTATGATCGCCGCCCGGCCCGCGAAAGATCAGCGTCGGCAACGCGTACCGGTCGTGGCCCTCGGAGTGTTTCAATTCGCCGTTCATCGGACTGTCGTGCTTGAGATTGCGCACGTAGTCGTTCGGCGCGCGGGTCTCGCGCCAGTCCGCCTGATACGCGGCGGCCACGTCCGGCAGCGACTGATCCGCCCGCCAGCGCGCGTGATCGAGTCCAGGCACGCCTCGGGTCGCGGCATCGAATTCGTCCGGCGTCTCGGGTGCGATGCCATAGACGAAAATCTGTTCACGGAACCGCCGCAGCACCGCGTGCGCCAGCTCGATGCCCTGCCGCTCCGCCGCCTTCACGGCCGCACCCGCTGGATCGGTCGACTGCAGCATCAGGTGCATGGGGTTGGGATACGGCATCCCGGTGAGATGCCACACGCGCTTCCAGTACGCGCGCATCGGACCCGCGGCCGCGATGCGGCTCCAGTCCTCCTTACCCGCGGCCAGGTTGCCAACCAGGCCGCCCATCACTTTGCGCCACGTCAGGTGATGGCCATGACGCCAGTCCAGCAGCCGCAACAGCGGCTCGGCGCCCCACGCCGTGGAGCACACACAATCGGTGTATTCGACAACTTCCACTCGATCCATATCCGCCACCCTGTCTTGTGCATTACTCACATGCGTTGCTTCGTACCTTGCAAGTTTTGCAGCCACGGTGGCAAGCGCGCGCACCGATCTTTCTTTGTACGGATCCACGCGCGTGGTTTACGATTCGGCGCAATACCCTGTCAGGCCAAGTGGATGATCATCGTTGTTGCCGCCCTGGAATTCGCCGATGAGAACGCACGCAATCGTGCCGCGGCCGCCTGTGCCGCTACCCAACTTGCCACGCGCGAGGAGGAAACGGGCTGCGTCGATTACTGTTTCGCACCCGACCCGGCGATACAAACACGTATCCAGGTGTATGAGCTCTGGCAGGACAGCGCATCACTCGCGGCCCACTTCCAGCACGCCAACTACCGCAAGATGGTGAAAATTCTGGGCGACGCGGGCGTTCTCACCAGCGTCAACCGCGCCTATCTCACCGAGCAGGATGAACCGGTCTATGGACCGAACGGCGAGATGAAGACCGCATACTTTGAAAACTGACCACCGGCAGAACTTACGATGACAGCCAATGCGAGAGTGATCGACCTGCACGCGCATGTCGTTCTCGAAGAGGGATTCGGGCAGGCCGGTGTTTACGGCCCGGAACTCGCCACCGACGACAAGGGCGTGCCGTTCTTTCGCATCGGCCAATACCAGATGAAGCCGATGAACTACCGCGGTTCGGTGTTCATGGATGTCAGCAAGCGTCTGGAGCAGATGGAACAACACGGCATCGATCTGCAACTGCTGTCGCCCAATCCGCTGACGATGTACCACCATATCCCCGCCGACGTGGCCGTGCGTTTCTGCAAGATCCACAACGATGCAATGGCGCAGCTCGTCGCGAAACACCCCGGCAAGCTGCTCGGGTCCGCCGCGTTGCCCATGCAGGATGTCGACGCGGCCATGCGGGAACTCGAACGCTGCAAGCACGAACTGGGTCTGGTTGCGGCTTACACGGGCACCAACTTTCCCTTCGCAGTGGACGATGCGCGGCTCGATGACTTCTACCGCACGCTGGTTGCGCTGGACCTGCCGCTGTTCTTTCACCCGGCGTCCACCGGCGGCGACCGCGGCCCGGACGATGCGCGCCTGAATCGATTCAATCTCACCATCCTGCTGGGTTACGCCTACGAAGAGATGGTCACCGCCGCCACGCTGATCTTCGGCGGTGTGCTGGAGCGACATCCCGCGGTAGATATCTGCATCTCGCACGGCGGCGGCGCGTTGCCCTACTTCGTCGACCGCTTCGAAGGCATGATGAAATTCGGGCGCTGGGCGTCCGAGTGGGTGCGCGAACGAGGCTTCCAGGGGGCGCTGCGCGAGTTGTGGTTCGACGCGCATGTCGATGGTGAGACAGCGCATCGCACGCTGGTTGAGAAGCTGGGTACGCAACGCCTGGTATACGGCACCAACTTCGGCGGCTGGGATACGCCCTCAACGGCCGATGCATTCGCCGCAAGCCTCACACCGAACGCCGAACGTCTGCTGCGGTTGAATGGCTAGCCAGGGAATAGTGCCGTGTCTGCATTCGTTCTGAGCAACGCAACCCTTTTCAGCGCCGTCACCGAAACCGCGTTGCACGACGCGAGCATCTGGATTGACGGCGACACCATCCGCTACGCGGGCGCTTCAGCGGATCTGCCGCGCGAGGCACGCTCGGAGGAGCACCACGATCTCGAGGGCCGCTTCGTCATGCCCGGCATGGTCGAGGCGCATGCGCATCTGTCCTTCGGCGACACCAGTCCGTTTGCGCTGGGTGCCACGGATGTCGAATCGGCAACCATCACCGCAGTGCGCAACGCGCGCGTGATGCTGGGCGCCGGATTCACCACCGCCATCAGTTTTGGTTCCACCTTCCAGATTGATGTGGCATTACGCGAGGCGATTCGAGCCGGGCGCATCGTCGGCCCGCGACTTTTGGCCGCTGGCCAGGATCTGGGCGCCACCGCCAGCAACGTGGATGCGCGCGGCGGTCTGAGTCGCATTGCCGATGGTCCGTGGGCGCTGCGCCAGGCCGTTCGTGAGCAACGCAAAGCCGGCGTAGACATCGTCAAGATCTTCATCGACGGCGAGGCCATCAACCCCACCAATCCGCCGGGGGAGCTGTCCTTCACGGACGAAGAAGTCCACGCCATCGTCGATGAGGCGCATCGGCGCAGGCTGCGCGTGGCCTGTCATGCGCGCTCGGCTGCGGCGGTGAAGCAGGCGGTGCGCGCCGGCGTGGATTTCGTCGGGCACGCCAACTACGTCGACGACGAAGCGGTTGATCTGCTCGCGGGCGTGAGCGACAGGATATTCGTGGGGCCGGCGATCGCCTGGGAAATCAATTACGTCGCGAAATGCGAATCGCTGGGCATCAGACGAGAAACCGTCATCGCGCAGGGCTATCAGCGTGAAATCGACGCCACTGTTGTGGCGGTGCGCAAACTGCGTGCCGCGGGCGTGCGGTTGCTGGTGGGCGGTGACTACGGCATCAGCATCGCGCCGCACGGCACATACGCCAAAGATCTGCAGTACTTCGTCGAACTGTTCGGCATGTCCCCGGCGCAGGCGCTGATCTGCGCCACGCGCTCGGGTGGCGAGGCGGCAGACCCGAGCGGACGCACCGGCACGATCGCGCCAGGCAGTCATGCGGACCTGCTGATTGTCGACGGTGATCCGCTGCGGGATATCACGGTGCTGCAAGAACCATCGCGCCTGAGCGTCATGAAGGCCGGGCAGCTCTATCGCGGACTGGCGAATGAGGAAACGTACCACATCGCGCCGGCGGCGCTCGCCACCAACACCACAAAGGGGCAGTTATGAGCGTCGACATCAGCGGAACCTGCACCGATCAGCTCGGCGCCGTGAAGGATGCCTTCGCCAGCAATTTCGCAGATAACGGCGACGTAGGCGCCTCGGTCGCGATGGTCATGGGCGGCGAACTGGTGATCGACCTGTGGGGTGGCCATCAGGACGAAGCACGCGCGATACCGTGGCAGCGCGACACGATCATCAACGTATTCTCGACCACCAAGACCATGAGCTGCCTCTCGCTGCTGGTACTTGTCAGTCGCGGGCTGGTCGATGTGGATGCGCCGGTGGAACAGTACTGGCCGGAATTCGGCCAGAACGGCAAGGCCAACGTGCGGGTGCGACATCTGCTTTCGCATACGGCGGGTCTGCCCGCATGGGAGCAGCGCATCGATGCCACGGATCTGTACGACTGGGACAAGGTGGTCAATCTGCTCGCCGCGCAGGCCACGTGGTGGGACCCGGGGTGGAAGTCCGGCTACCACGCGCTCACTCAGGGCAATCTCGTCGGCGAGGTCGTGCGCCGGGTGGATGGCCGCAGTGTCGGGGCGTTCTTTGCGCAAGAGATTGCGCAGCCGTTGGGCGCCGACTTCCACATCGGCCTGCCTGCCGAACACGATGCGCGGGTGGCGCGCGTCATCCCCGCACCGCCCCTGCAATTTGGCAGCGGTGACGGCTCACGGCCGCCGGATAAAGACTCGATTCCCTACCGCGCCTCGAACCCGCGCCTGCTGGCAGAACAATCCTGGGAAATTCCGTGGCGGCGCGCCGAGATTCCCGCCGCCGGTGGCCACGGCAACGCACGCGGCGTGGCGCTCGCGCAGGCCGCCGTATCCCACGGTGGATCGCTGCGTGGTGTGGAATTGCTGTCGCGCAACACCATCGACCGAATTTTCGACGTGCAGGCAGCAGGCCGCGACCTGGTGCTCGGCATCGGCGTCACCTTCGGTGTGGGCTATGGCCTGAATTCACCACGCAATCCCATCAGCCCGAGTGCGCGACTGTGCTACTGGGGCGGCTGGGGTGGCTCGTTAGTCGTGAACGACGTCGATGCGGGATTCACCATGGCGTATGTGATGAACCGGATGGGACAGGGCACGGTGGGCGACGATCGTGCACACACGCTGCTACGCGCGGTGTACAAAGCCCTCGGTTGAGCGCCTCTCAATCTATCCATTTGAACGGGGAAACCAATGCAAATCGGCATGGCTGCGATATTCCAGAACCCGGGCAGGCACACCACCGATCGCGAGGTGTACGAACAGGATCTGCGCCTGGCGTGTCTCGCCGAACCGCTAGGGTTCGATTCCGTGTGGACCGTGGAACACCACTTCACCGACTACACCATGTCGCCGGATCCGCTGCAGTTCCTGACATACATGGCCGGCCGCACCACCCGTGTGCGCCTGGGTTCGATGGTCGTCGTGCTGCCCTGGCACGACCCGATGCGCGTCGCGGAGCAGATCAGCGTGCTCGACCATTTGTCGGGTGGGCGCCTGATTCTGGGGCTGGGGCGCGGCGCCGGACGGGTCGAGTTCGATCGCTTCCGTCAGGATATGGCGGACTCGCGGCCGCGATTCATCGAAAGCGCTGAGTGCGTGCTGCAGGGACTCGAGCAGGGTTACTGTGAATATGAGGGTACGTTCGTGCAGCAGCCGCGCGCCGACATCCGCCCCACGCCGTATCTGACGTTCCGCGGGCGCACGTATGCAGCTGCCGTGTCGCCAGAGTCGATGCCCATCATGGCCAAGCTCGGCGTCGGACTGCTGGTGATTCCACAGAAGCCATGGAATGCAGTGGAAGCAGAAATCGATGAATACAAAACGCTCTACGCACAACTCAACGGCGAGGAACCGCCGGCGCCGATTCTCGCCGGCTGGACATTCGTTGATGAAGACCGCGAGCGCGCCTACGCACTGGCCAAACGCTACATCGGCGGCTATTGGCAGACGGTGCTCGATCACTACGAATTCGCCGGCGACCATCTGAAGAATCAGAAGGGCTATGAGTACTACGGTCGCTTTGCGGAGAACCTGCAGAAGAACGGGCCCGATGCGGCGATCGAGTTCTTCCTCAACATTCAGACGTGGGGCACACCCGAGATGTGCGTGGATCGCATCATGGAAAATGCCAACCGCATCGGCGCCGAAACCTACGTGGGCGTCTTCAGCTACGCCGGCATGCCGTGGGCGGAGGCCGAACGCAACATGCGCCTGTTCAGCGAAACGGTGATGCCGAAGCTGAAGGGGCACAAAATTCACAGCCGCGTCGCCTCGGCAGCGTAAGGAGACATATATGCCATTGTTGAATCCCACTGCCAGCTGGCTGCCCCTGGAGGCGCGCTATCGCGCCGAACGTGATCCGCTGATACAGCGGCTGGTCAAAGAGGTGCGTGACCACGTCGAGCACGAGATCGCAGGCGAGATCGATGCACTGATGGGCACGCTGACCGCCGAGCCCGTCTATCACTTCTGGGGTGGCGCGGCGCCGATGGTGTTGTCGGGACGTGCGCAGGTGCTGGGCTTCTACCAGCAACTGATCGCATCCGGCGGCAATCAGTTCGAGATTGTCATCGAGCGAGTCGCTGCAGACGCCCACAGCGTCATCACCGAGGGTCAGGTGAAGCAGGTGTACACGGGCAAAGAGCTGACGGCGATGGGTCGCGCGGAGTTCGACGGCGCGACCATCGCGCCCGCGGATCTGTTTCTCACCACCACGCAACTGATCACCGTCTGGCCGAGTGATCCGGCGGGCAAACTCGTCGGCGAGGATATCTATTTCGGCGAAGCGCCCCAGACGCACATCGTCAGGATTACGCGCACCGATCTACCCAAGGGCTATCGCTGGGAACATCGGATCTGAGACGGCGGGCTCAATGAAGGACTTCTCGACCAAGGTGGCGGCGATCACCGGCGCCGGTTCCGGGATGGGCCGCGCGCTTGCGCTGGAACTCGCAGCGCGCGGTTGTGCCGTGGCCATTGCCGATGTCGACGAGGCGGGACTCGCTGAAACCGAAGCGCTGTTGGCCTCATCTGGCGTGAAGGTGTCGCGTCATCGCGTGGATGTCGCGGACCGCGCAGCGATGGAACACTTCGCTGCAGAGGTGGTGCGCATCCACGGCAAGGTGAACCTCATCTTCAACAACGCCGGTGTGTCGGTGTCCAACACCGTCGAAAAAATCAGCTACGAAGATTTCGAATGGCTGATGAATATCAACTTCTGGGGCGTGGT
>JAQBCT010000372.1:0-8339 GCA_032124855.1 Gammaproteobacteria bacterium | reverse complement strand
AGGAATTTCAGTACGGCGCTCACAAGGTGACGCTGGAGACCGGGCGCATTGCCCGCCAGGCCACCGGCGCTGTGCTCGTGACGATGGGCAGTACCGTGGTGCTCTGCACAGTGGTTGGTATGAAGACCAGTCGTCCGGGTGCCGATTTTTTCCCGCTGACGGTCGACTATCAGGAAAAGACATACGCCGCCGGAAAAATCCCCGGTGGTTTCTTTCGGCGTGAAGGGCGACCCTCCGAAAAGGAAACCCTCACCTGTAGGTTGATCGACCGCCCCATCCGACCCCTTTTCCCGAAGGGCTTTAGAAACGAAGTGCAGGTCGTTTGTACGGTCATGTCGGCCGACAACGACACGGATCCGGATATCGCGGCGATGCTCGGCACGTCGGCGGCGCTTGCGATCTCGGGGTTGCCCTTCAATGGACCCATCGCCGGTGCGCGGGTCGGCTACATCGCTGGTGAGTACCTGCTCAACCCCGGCTATGCCGCACTGAAAGAATCGTTGCTGAACATGGTGGTTGCAGGAACCGAAACCGCAGTGCTGATGGTCGAATCCGAAGCGAAGGAACTGACCGAGGATCAGATGCTCGGTGGTGTGCTGTTCTGTCACCAGGAAATGCAGGTCGCAATCAGTGCCATCAAGGCGCTGGCCGCAGAAGCCGGTAAGCCACGCTGGGAAGTAGCTGTCGCGAAGACCAACGATGAATTGGCCGGCGCGGTTGCGGAGCTGGTGAAGGCCGATCTCGGTGCGGCTTACCGGACCACCGACAAGATGGAACGCCAGAACAGAGTGAGCGAGCTGCGTGCCAGTGCGCGGGCCACCCTCGCGGCGCCTGATGCACCCAGATTTGCCGAGCAGGATGTCAGTGACGCATTTGCGAAGCTGGAGAAACAGCTGGTGCGGCAGCGTGTGCTCAACGGCGAGCCGCGGATCGACGGACGCGATCTGCGTTCGGTACGGCCGATTGCGATCGAAGTCGGCGTGTTGCCGAAGACGCATGGATCGGCTCTGTTCACTCGCGGTGAAACGCAGGCGATCGTCGTAGCGACGCTCGGTACACTGCGGGATTCCGCGATCGTCGATGCGCTTGAGGGCACCTTTAAGGATGGCTTCATGCTGCATTACAACTTTCCGCCGTTCAGCGTCGGCGAAGCGGGTCGGATGACGGGTCCAAAGCGCCGCGACATCGGTCATGGCCGGCTTGCGCGGCGCGCGGTTTCGGCCGTGCTGCCCGCTCAGGACACATTTCCGTACACGTTGCGCGTCGTGTCGGAAATTACCGAGTCGAACGGTTCCAGTTCGATGGCCACAGTCTGCGGTACGTCGCTCGCATTGATGGATGCAGGCGTGCCGGTCAAGGCGCCGGTTGCCGGCGTGGCGATGGGTCTCATCAAGGAAGGCAACCGCTACGCTGTGCTGACCGACATCCTCGGTGACGAGGATCACCTGGGCGACATGGACTTCAAAGTGGCGGGCACGGCCCGTGGTGTCACTGCGTTACAGATGGACATCAAGATCGATGGCGTCACCGACGAAATCATGGAAGCTGCATTGCAGCAGGCCCATGAGGGTCGGCTGCATATCCTGGGCGAAATGAACAAGGTGCTGTCGGCCTCGCGTGCGACCATTTCTGAAAACGCGCCTTCCATGGTGGTGCTGAAGGTCAATCCAGAGAAGATTCGGGACATCATCGGCAAGGGCGGCAGCGTTATCCGTGGCATCGTTGAAGAGACGGGCGCACAGATCGACATCGACGACGACGGCAGCGTTCGGATCTACGCAGCCGATGCGGCTGGCAAGGATGCCGCTGTGGCGCGCGTCATGGAGATCGCCGCTGATGCCGAAATTGGCAAGGTCTACCGTGGGCGTGTCGAGCGCATCGTCGACTTCGGCGCGTTCGTGAATATCCTGCCGGGCAAGGACGGTCTCGTTCACATCTCGCAAATCGCCGACGAGCGGGTTGAGAAGGTGACCGACTATCTCAAGGAAGGTCAGGAAGTGGATGTCATCGTGCTCGACGTGGACCAGCGGGGCCGCGTCAAGCTGAGCATGAAGGAAGTGCCGGCAACGGCAAACGGCTGATAACCGACGATCCCACTGAGCCGCGCTCGGCTCAGTGGGAGTTCGTCACGTCTTTGGTCGGTTCGCGATCAGATCTTCAACCACTGCCGGATCGGCCAGCGTGGTTGTATCTCCCAGGTTCTCCAATTCGTTCGCTGCGATTTTGCGCAGAATGCGGCGCATGATTTTGCCTGAACGTGTCTTTGGCAGGCCGGGCGCCCACTGAATCACGTCGGGTTTGGCAATCGGCCCGATTTCTTTGCGCACGAGGTCCAGCAACGACTGTTTCAGTTCCGCACTGGGTGTTGCGTCCCGCATCAGCGTGACGTATGCGTAGATCCCTTCGCCTTTGATCGCATGCGGGAATCCGACCACGGCTGCTTCGGCCACGGCGTCGTGCAGCACGAGGGCGCTTTCCACTTCGGCCGTGCCCATACGATGCCCGGAGACGTTGATGACATCGTCGACGCGACCGGTGATCCAGTAGTAGCCGTCTGCGTCGCGGCGTGCACCGTCACCCGTAAAATAGAATCCTTTGTACATGCTGTAGTAGGTATCGATCGCGCGCTGGTGATCGCCGTAGACGGTGCGTAGCTGTCCCGGCCAGGAACGCGTGAGGACCAGATTGCCGACCGCCTCGCGCGTGGTGATGACTTGTCCCATCTCGTCGACAATCGCTGGGACGACACCGAAGAAAGGCAACGTCGCGGAACCGGGCTTGAGGTCTGTTGCGCCGGGGAGCGGCGTGATCATGATGCCGCCGGTTTCCGTCTGCCACCAGGTATCGACAATCGGGCAGCGCCGCTGCCCCACCACGTTGTAGTACCACTCCCACGCCTCAGGATTGATCGGCTCACCTACGCTGCCCAGCAACTGCAGCGAGGCGCGCGATGTTTTCTCGACGAAGCCGTTGCCCTGGCCCATCAGCTGTCGCAGCGCGGTGGGCGCCGTGTAGAAGATGTTCACATTGTGCTTGTCGATGACCTGCCAGAAACGAGATGCGTCGGGATAGGTCGGCACGCCCTCGAACATCAATGTCGTCGCGCCGTTGGCGAGTGGTCCGTACACGATGTAGGAATGTCCGGTCACCCAACCTACGTCGGCGGTACACCAGTACACATCACCATCGTGATAGTCGAAGACATAGCGATGCGTCATGGCGGCCTGCAATAGATAGCCACCCGTGGAGTGTTGAACCCCCTTCGGCTTACCAGTGGAACCGGACGTATAAAGAATGAACAACGGGTCCTCGGCGTCCATCGGTGTCGGCGGGCAGACGGCGGACTGGAGCGCGACGAGTTCGTGGTACCAGACGTCGCGACCATCCATCAGATCGACGGCACCGCCGGTGCGGCGGATTGTCACCACAGTGTGCACATCGGGGCAGTTGAGCAGCGCCTCATCGGCGTTCTTCTTCAAGGGCACCGGCCGGCCGCCGCGCAGGCCCTCATCCGCGGTGATCAACACGCGGCAATCCGAATCGAGAATTCGATCCTTCAGCGAGGTCGGCGAAAATCCACCGAAAACAACCGAATGGATCGCGCCAATGCGTGCGCAGGCCAGCATCGCGTACGCGGCCTCGGGGATCATCGGCATGTAGATACAAACCCGATCGCCCTTCTTCACGCCACGCGCTTTCAGTGCATTGGCAAGACGGCACACTTCATCGTGCAGCGCTTGATAGGTGATATGCGACTGCTCGTCGGGATTGTCGCCCTCCCAGATGATTGCGGTCTGTGCCTTGCGCGCGGGCAGGTGTCGATCAATGCAGTTGTAGCTGGCGTTCAACGTGGCGCCAACGAACCAGCTGAAGCGACCCTCGTCGAAATCTGTTTCGTTCACCGATGTCCATGGCGACGACCAGCTGATGAATTGCGTCGCCTGCTCGGCCCAGAATGCATCCGGATTCTGAATCGATGCCTCATACATTGCTTCGTAGCGCGCACGGTCGATGTGAGCCTTGCGGCGAAAGCTATCGGGTACTGGATGCATTTCGATTTCAATCATCATGGCGTCCCAAGGTCGGTCTGGCGTTTCAGGTGACTGATCAGTCCTTGTGTGGAGGCGTCATGGGCGTGTGCGGGATTATCGCCCAGCGCTGGATGGATCGCGTCGGCCAAAACCTTGCCGAGTTCGACGCCCCACTGATCGAACGGGTTGATTTGCCAGATAGTACCCTGGCAAAACACCTTGTGTTCGTAGAGCGCGAGCAGCGCACCAAGACGCCGCGGGGTCAGTTCATCCAGAACAATGGTGGTTGACGGTCGATTGCCCGCCAACGTCCTGTGCGCAGCGAGGACCGCATCTCCTTCGCCGGCGCGACCGATAAGGAGTGCCTCGCTTTGCGCCAGGCAATTGGCCAGCAACCACTGATGGTGCTCGGCATGCGCGTGCGCCGGTCGCGCGCAAGCAATGAAATCGACGCTGAACGCACGGTTGCCCTGGTGCAGTTGTTGATGAAAGGCGTGCTGCGCATTTGTCTCCTCGCCGCCCCACAAGACGGGCATCGTCTGGAGATCCACGGTGCTGCCATCTGTGCGGACCGACTTGCCGTTGCTTTCCATCTCCAGCTGTTGCAGATACGACGGCATCATCCGCAGTCGCCGATCGTAAGTGAGTACCGCGTGACTCTGCGCCCCCAGGATATTCAGATTCCAAATGCCGACCAGCGCTAGTAGTACCGGCAAATTACGCTCGGGCGGCGCCGCGCGTGCGTGCTGATCCATAGCGTGCGCGCCGGCTAACATTTCTTTGAAGCAGCTCATCCCTATTGCGATCGCAATGGGCAGGCCGACCGCTGACCACAGCGAGTAGCGTCCACCTACCCAGTCCCACATCGAGAAGATGCTGCGCGGTGCAATGCCGAACGCGCCGGCGGCAGCAGAGTTGCTGGTGATTGCGACGAAGTGGTCCGCGACCGCGTCGGCTCGCCCGGTGCGTTCCAGGAACCAGCTGCGTGCTGACGTTGCGTTGACGAGCGATTCCTTGGTGGCGAACGACTTCGAAGCGACGATGAACAGTGTGGTTTCCGGATCCAGTCCGCGCAGCGTCTCGGCAATCGCATGGCCATCAATATTCGCCAGGAATAGCACGCGCGGGGTCGACTCTTGATACGCAAGCAGTGCGTCGAGCGCGAATTCAGGTCCAAGGTGCGAGCCGCCGATGCCAATGTGCACTACATGGCGTATCGCGCGCCCCGTAAATCCGCGCGTGCGCCCGTCGCGCAACGCATCGACAAATCCTTCCATGCGCGCAAGTTCGAGTTCGATTTCTTCGCGCACGGCCGCGGGTCGCCGTACGGCCGGCGCGCGCAACGCGGTGTGCAGTGCGGCGCGCCGTTCAGTGGTGTTGGCGATCGCGCCGTCCATCAGCCGCGCCAGTTCGGCCGGTAGTTGCAGTTGCTCCGCCAGAGCACAAAGCGCGCGAAGCGCTTCATCTGTCAGACGCTGTTTGGAAAAATCGACGAGAATGCCCTCGCAGACAAAACTAAAATGCTGATATCGATCACGCTCGCCGACAATGTCGATGAGGGGGCGGTTGATGAGCGCCGCGCCGAGGGCGGCTAGACGCTGCCACTGCGGCAGACTGGTGGTCGTGTGCAGCGTCATCGAGTACGACCGCGCATTGCTGGCAGATCCCGGATGGCCACGGTGCTAGAGCAACATGGGATGTGGGTTGAAGTACTGGCGCATACCCGACATCGATGTGATGCGCGATACCAGGGCCTGATAGTGCACGTCGTTGTTTGCGAAATCGGTCTCAGCCGCGTTAATGATCAAAACCGGCGCATCGTCGTAGAAGTGAAAGAAGCGCGTGTAGGCGTCGCTGAGTGCGGCAAGATAGTCGGTGCTGATATGTTGTTCAGCGGCAACGCCTCGGCGGCGCACGCGCTCGATCAGCACAGGGGTTGGCGCTTGCAGGTAGACGACCAGGTCCGGTGTCGGCGTGTCGATGGCGAGATTCCGATAGATCTGGTCATACAGCGCAAGCTCGTTTGCGTCGAGCGTGATCTCGGCGAATAAACGGTCCTTCTGCATGAGAAAGTCCGCAACGAGCATTGGATGAAAGAGGTCGCCCTGGCCCAGTTCGGCCAGTTGTCGGGCTCGATGCAGCAGAAAGAACAGCTGAGTAGGCAGTGCGTGACGGCCACCTTCCCGATAAAAGCGCTCCAGAAACGGATTTTCCGACGCACCTTCCAGCAGGATTGGATAGTGGAAGGTTTCCGATAGCCGCCGCGCCAGCGTCGTTTTGCCGACCCCGATGGGACCCTCCACCGCGACGAATCTCGGCAGGTGCGCTTCGTCGCTGTTGAGGAGGGGCATCGCCATGGGGGGTTGAGCAGGCCTCGTCAACACATCAGACGCGTCATCATGGAGAACGCAGTGGTGCGGATCAAGATCCGCCACGCCGGCGGCGGCGCTTGCGTTTCGATTTACCTGGACCGAGCGCTCCGCTCATGGTGTTGCGCTGCTCATCATCGGCCGCCTGGTAGTTGGTCCACCAATCGGCTAATTCCTGTTCGACCTCGCCGACCATCGCGCGCAACAGCAGAAAATCATATGCAGCTCGAAAGCGTGGATGTGAGACAAATTGTGCAATCCCTTTACCGTGCGGCATCTCCAGGCGCGGTTGCAGGAGCCAGGTCTCGCGGACGAACTGCGCAAAGCGTTTCGGCACCGCGGCGATTTCGTTCTGATCCCGTAGCACTTCGGTGCTTGCCGATTCACGCGCCTCAACTAGCGGCATGGCGTCGCTGTGCTGCGCGAGCCGCTCGCGATAGGAATCCCACAGCAGAACGGCGATGAGAAACCCGGGGGTGACCGGTTTGTCGTCGCGTACTCGCTGATCGGTGCCAGCCATCGCGTTCTCGATCATTTCGAGACTGCGGCTGGACGTGTTGTGGTCGGGGAACAGCGCGTCGGCCAGTTCGTAGCGCTGCAACATATCCCACGCGCCCTTTGCATGGCCCTGCAGTAGCAACTTGCACAGCTCGTCGAACAGTCGAGGCGGCGCGACGGCGTTGATCATATATGCCGCACTCGGAATTGCGGCGTCGGTGGTGGCTTCGATGTCGAAACCCAGCTTCGTTGCAAATCGAATTGCGCGAAGAATGCGAACAGGGTCTTCTCTGAAACGCACGTTGGGATCGCCGATCAAGGTCAGGCGTCGCGCACGCAGATCGGCCAGGCCGCTGACATAGTCGATCAACGTACGCTCGATCGGATCGTAGTACAGGGCATTGATCGTGAAATCGCGCCGGAACGCATCCTCATCCAGGGTGCCGTAGACGTTGTCGCGCAGAATCATCCCGTCGACCGACCGAGCAGAATCTCGGTCACGAAGCTCGCGCCGGCTGTGGTCGTGGACGACGTCCTCGTCTTCAACCTGACGGCGGAACGTCGAGACCTCTATGGTTTCGCGTCCGAAGCGAACATGTGCGATGCGGAAGCGGCGCCCCACCAGGCGCGCGCGGCGAAATGTGGCACGCACCTGTTCTGGCGTTGCGTTGGTCGCAACGTCGAAATCCTTTGGCACGATGCCGAGCAGCATATCGCGCACGCAGCCGCCGACGAGCAGTGCCTGGAATCCGGCATCTGCCAGACCCTGCACCACGCTCATGGCGGCGTCATCGACCAGGTCGATGGAAAGCCCGTGCTCGGACTCGCCCATTCGCATGGGTTCAATGGAATGCTCGGTCTCGCTGGATTCGGCAAGACCGTCAGAAGACGTCATAGCTGCGTTGGGTTCACGTGAGCGGATGGCGAAATGGTACCAGATCGTTGATTCAAGCAGGGAAATGGCCCCGAGGGGCTGCGCGGCGACGACCCGCTGTCAGCGCGCAGCGCCGCGGTGGCGTTTGCGCGGAATGTTGAGGCGTTGGCGTCTCTCCCAGAGACTCTTGCGACTGATACCGAGCTTGCTGGCGAGCTCTGTCTCGGTGAACGCATTCTGATGCTCGAGTACAAAATTAACGAAATAGTTTTCCAGGCTCATCTCACTCGATTGTTCGTCTCGCCTGAGGGGCGGATCGGCCTCGGCGGGCGCTTTCGGGACAGAAGGCAGGGCGAGCAAATGCGAATCGATGACCAGGGAATCGCAGAGGATCACCGCGCGTTCGAGGGCGTTCTCCAGCTCCCGGACGTTGCCCGGCCAATGATACTCGCGGATGGCTGCCAACGCGGTGTGAGAGAGTTCCAACCCGGGTTTGGACAACTTGACGCATGTACGTTGCAGCAGCGCCAGCGCTAGCTCCACGACATCACCTTCGCGTTCGCGCAG
>JAQBCT010000371.1:0-8378 GCA_032124855.1 Gammaproteobacteria bacterium | reverse complement strand
GTGCGCCGTCGCACCCGAGCGCAGATGTTGGCACCCACCGCCAATCGATACCCATGCGGCGACGGCCGATGGATCGTATTGAACATGCCCGAGGCATCAGCCTGGCCAAAACTGACTCGCGCAATCAACCGCGAGATCTGGCTGGACGACGAGCGCTTCAAGGACGGCAAAGCGCGCTATCAGAACATGGCCGCGCTGGTGGCGCTGATCGATGAAGCACTGGCGGCGCACGGGCGTGACGAGTGGGGTCGGATTTTCGACGAACACGGCATCATCTGGGGACCGGTGCTGGCGTTGCACGAAGTGGCCGCCGATCCGCACGCTGAAGCCATCGGACTATTCCCTGAAATCGAACACCCGGAATTCGGCAGCTATCGAACGGTGAACGTGCCGATGCGCTTTGCCAACGCGGACGTCAAGCCGCGTGGCCCGGCGCCGGCCGTCGGCGAACATTCGCGCGAACTGCTCGCCGAGCTGGGTGTGGCGAATGCAGAAATTGAACAGTTGATCAGCAGTGGTGTCATCCACGCGGGAGAGTGATATGGAACCGGTTCGTTATGTCGATACGTTGAACGAGCACTATGCGGCCGCCGGCCACCCACCGTATCAGTGGAGCATCAATGCGGATGCGCCGCTGCAGCGTCTGGCGAAGCCGCTGGCGCAGTGCACCGTAGCGCTGCTGACCTCCGGCGGCATTTCCCAGTGCAGCATGCCGGCGTTCGATCCCATGGCGCGCAACGACCATCGCGTCGATGCCATCGATCGCGACGTTTCATCCAGCGATTTCCAGATTCACGATGCCTACTACGATCACCACGATGCCGACATCGACATCAATTGCCAGTTTCCGATCGACCGGCTGCGCGAGATGGCAGCGCGGGCTGAAATTGGCACAGTCGCCCAGCGTTTCTGGAGTGGATTCATGGGCCGCACCTACAACCGTACGAAGGTGCTGACGGAATCGGCGCCCGCCTTTGCCGCGGAACTGGCCCGCGACGAGGTGGATCTACTGATCGCCGTACCCGCCTGACCGCTGGATCACCAGACCGTGGGTCTGGTCTGCCGCGTTGTAGAAGAGTTGGGCATCACCACCGTATGCGTGTCCACGGGCCGCGATCTCATCGCGCAGGTCAAGCCACCGCGCAGCCTGTTCGTGAATCATCCGATGGGCAACGCTTTCGGTACGCCAGGCGATACGGCGACGCAACTGCAGGTGCTGCGCGCCGCGCTGGAACTGGCTGAATCCGCAACCGTGGGTGGCGTACTCGTGGATCTGCCATTGCAGTGGCCACGGCCCTTCGAGTTCAAGCCGGGCGCGTATCGGATGTAGCGCCGCATCGGCCATTTGGTGCCAGGCACCAAATGGCCGATCGCCGTTGATTGGCTTCAGCCGTTTGGGATTGGGATGCGGATGACGATGCCCTCGAGGCGATGCGTGATCACGATCTGACACGCCAGTCGGCTGTTGATCTGGCGTGGCTGCGCGTATTCGAGCATCTCCCGCTCATCGTCCTGCGGCGCCGGGACGCGGTTCAACCAAGCAGAATCCAGATAGCAGTGGCAGGTGACACACGTGCAGGCGCCACCACACTGCCCACCGATGCCGGCCACACCATGATCCAGCGCCACATCGAGCAGCGTTTCTCCCGCCACCCCTGCGTGTATCTCGCGCCGCCCATCGGCATGTTCGAAGATTACTTTCAGCACACGCGCTACTCACATCAATGCAGGTGAATTATGTAACATGCGTGGATGATCCTCGACCTGCATACACACTCCATCAAATCCGACGACGGGCGCGCGAAAGTGCGCAACTACTGTCAGTGGATTCGCTCGAAGAAAATCGGCATCGACGGCTTCGTGCTCACGGAGCACCGACAGTTCGATGACGAATCCGACTACAGCGAACTCGCCGCCGAATTCGATTTGTGCATCCTCAAAGCCAGCGAAGTGGAAACCGAATATGGGCACGTGCTGGTATTCGGCGTGAACGAAGGCCTGCGCGGCGCGTTCGACTTCAGCAACATCAATCTACCGCTGGCGCAGGTGATCGACGCCTGCATGAAGAACGGCGCCATCGCGGTGCCGTGTCATCCCGGCCGCAAACGCGTGGGCATGTCGGCGCACCTCGACTCGCTCGGTGCACCCTCGGGCGTTCGCATCGTGGAGACCCTCAACGGCGGCAGTCGCGAAGGCGAAGACGAGATCACGCAAGCCATGGCGCAGCAGTATGGCTATCTGGGTATCGGCGGCAGCGATGCGCACATCGTCAGCCACATCGGTCGCTGCGCCACGCGCTTTCCTGCGCCCGTCAACAGCGAAGCCGAACTGGTGGCAGCGCTACGTGCCGAAGAATTCCAAGCCATCAAACTAAAATCATGACACTCGATATCGACGATCTGAAAACCAGATTCCTCAACCAGGATTTCGACGAGCAGACGTATTCGGTGACGGCGCAAGCCATCGTCGACTACGCAACCGCGTGCGGCGAACTGGCGCCGCGTTACACCGACCCCGCACATCCCGACTTCCAGGCGCCGCCCACGTTTCCATCCAGTTTCAACGCGGGGCGGCGCCTTCCGGAGGGCTTTCCGGCATTGCCCGGCATGGGCATGGATGCGGGGAAGGCTGTCGCACCGAAGCAGCCGATCCGCCCTGGCGTCAAACTCACCGGACGCAGTCATCTGCACGACATCTACACCAAATCCGGTCGCTCGGGACGCATGGTATTTCTCGTGATCCGCATGGAAATTTACGACCCGGCGGGCACACAGCTGGCCACCGCCGATACCAGCATGGTGATCCGCGAACGCCCCGACAAAAAGGACGCATCATGACGATCACGACGCTTTCGGACGTGGAGTTCGGTGAGCAGTTGCCCGTGTTCAAACCGGATACCGGGCTCAACAATGTAAAACGCTTTGCCAAGGCCGCCGGCTGGAATATGCCGCGCTTCACGGACCATGCCGCGGCACGCGCCGAAGGGCTGCCGGGGGCGCTGGTGCCGGGCATCATGAGCCAGGGATTTCTGACCGCGATGATTCATCGCTGGGCGCCCGAGGCCCATATCCACAACGTCGATACGGTATTTCGCGCACCGGTCGTGGTCGATGAGAGCTACTCGATCAGTGGTGTAGTCACCGACATCGATGAGGACGAAGGCACTGTTGAAATCGATCTCACTGTCAGCAACGACGCGGGTGAGACCCGCGTCTTCGGTACGGCGACCGTGGGGATTGCTAAACAGGTTTGAAGAGGGGTACGGCGAGCTCGTCGTGATCTTCCCACGCCACCATCACGCGCTGACCCACGCTGATATCCTTGGTTGGGTCCGCCACGCCCACCACGTTTGACAGCAGCCGCGGGCCTTCATCCAGGTCGATCCACGCCACCGCATACGGCACCTGCGTGCGGAAGAACGGATGGTAGCTCTGGCGCACCACGGAGAAGCTGTACACCGTGCCCTGGCCTGATGCGGTCTGCCACGACAACGCGTCGCTCAGACAATTCGTGCAGTGACGCCGTGGATGAAATACCACCGTGTTGCAGGTGTTGCAGCGCTGATAGCGCAGCTTGTGCTCCTTGGTGGCCGCCCAGAACGCCTGGGTATCCAGTTCTTTGAGATTGGGCAGTGGTCGTTTTGGATCGCTCATCTCAATCGCTCCCTAGAATCACGGTGCCGCCGCTGTGGCGACTGCCCAACATGCCGCCGTTGCCGTGCGCCACAGCGAGCTTGGCGTCCTTCACCTGGGACGTCGACTCGCCGCGCAGCTGGCGGGCTGCTTCGATCAGCAGGAAGATGCCGCGCATCCCGGGATGGTTCGACGACAAACCACCGCCGTCGGTGTTCAAGGCCGGCCCGTCATCCGGTCTGTCGAAACGCAGGCGACCCCCGGTGACCCAGGCACCACCTTCGCCTTTCGCGCAGAACCCCAGATCCTCCAGGATCGTGAGCACGGTGATGCTGAACGAATCGTAGATCATCGCGACATCGATCTCGGCCGGCGTAACACCGGCCTCGCCGAAGGCCACGGGACCGGATTGCGCCGCGGCGCTGATGGTGAGATCGCCGCCATTCTCGGGATATTTGGTGGCTTCACCGCCGCCCAGAATCCACACGGGTTTCTTCGCGCAGTTGCGCGCCACATCGGGCGCCGCGATCACCACCGCGCCGCCGCCGTCGGAGATCATGCAGCATTCGAGCAGGTGCAGCGGATCCGCAATCATGCGCGACTTGATGACGTCAGCGATGGTGGTCTCGCGGATGTCGAGAAACTCCAGTGCCTGCATCGCCTTCACCGCCTCCGGATTGCGCATCGCATGCAACCGAGTGGCCACCGAGATCTCGGCGAGCTGTTCGCTGGTGGTGCCGTATTGATGCATATGCCGGCGCGCCACCATGGCGTAGTTGGATACCAGCGTCATGCCGGCAAACGCATCCATATTCTCGGCCGGGTTCGTGGCAAAACCGCCGCGGCCGCCCACACCGATGGCCATGGCATTGCTATGCGCGGTGGAACCGTACGTCAGCAGCGCAACTTTTGCTTTGCCGGCAGCGATATCGCGTTTGGCGTGTGCCGCATGGAACTCATACGAACTGCCACCCACGCTGGTGGTGTCGATGACATTCGGCTTGATGCCGAAATATTCGGCGATGGTGAGCCCGCTCATCATCCCGCCGCCATCACCGGCGTCGTAGATCCCGTCCACGTCCTTCCAGGTGAGGCCGGCGTCCTTCAGCGCGGCCGCAGCGCTGGCTGCTTTGATCTGCAACGGGCTGAAGGCGCCCTCCACATCGCGGGACGGATATTCGTGAATGCCCACGATGGCGGCGTCGCGTGCCTGGCTGGCCACTACGTTCTCCCATAGAGTGATAGACGCAGTTTACGGGAACAAATCGAGGGACACAGCTATGGACTTGAACGCCAAAATTGCCGTCATCACCGGCGCCGCCAGCGGCATTGGTGCCGCCACGGCCCGCGCCTTCGCGGCACGGGGCGCGCGCGTGGTGGTGGTGGACATCAACGGCGACGGTGCCCGGGCTGTGGCGGATGAGATCGGCGGGCTCGCCATGCCCTGCAATGTCGCCGACGAGACGGAAATCAATACGCTGGTTGCAGGGATTGAACAGCGCATGGGACCCATCGATGTGTTCTTCAACAATGCCGGTGTGGCCACCGGCGGCGATCCACTGCACACCCCCATCGAGGTGTGGGAGTCGCAGTGGCAAATCAATCTGATGAGTCATGTCTATGCGGTGCGCGCAGTGCTGCCGGGAATGCTCGAGCGCGGGCACGGTTATCTGCTGCACACGGCGTCAATGGCCGGCATCCTCACCACGCATGGCAATCTCACCTACGCCGTGACCAAACATGCCGTGGTAGGCCTTGCTGAATGGCTATCTATCACCTATCACGACAAAGGCATTCGCGTATCGCTGCTCGCCCCGTTGGGCGTGCGCACCCCGATGCTGGGTGATACCAACTCGGCCTTTGCACAGGGCGCGGCCGGCCCCATCAAGGAACCGGATCAGGTGGCAGACATGGTCGTGGAAGCCGTCAACGCCGAGCGCTTTCTGATTCTCACCGATCCCATTGCACAGAAGTGGATGAACAACAAAAATGCTGACTTAGAGCGCTGGTTGCACGGTATGCGGCGCCTGCAGCGCACGATGGAAGAAGGCCGCTCCGGCTGACGACTAGGCCGCCAGAAACTGGCGGATCTCCGCCACCACGTCGGCCAAGGCGTCCGACATATGCAGGTGGTGCGGACCGCGCAATGTCGTTTCGACGAAGCCCGGCAATACGCCGCGCACCAGATCCAACGAGTGGGCGAACCACTCCTCGCCGGCCGATGCACGAATCACCAACGTCGGTGCTCGGGTGCGCCGCGCCAGCGCAAGCACCACCTCGTCGCTTTGACGTTGGGTATGCGTGCGGCGAATACGCGACTCGGTGGCCCACACAAACCCGTCATCCGTTCTGCGATGACCCCGTTTAACCAGCGCCAGCGCAGCGTCGAACGCGATGCCTTTTGCTTCTTCGAGACGCAAGGCCATAGCCTCCAGCGAAGCGTAGGCCCGCATGCTGCCGTCGCTGGCCAATCGACACGCGTCGAGATTCTCCCGCACCGCATCCAGCACGGTATCGATGGGCGCAGCTTCGACGTAACCGTCGATACAGACCTGCGCCGAAACGCGTTCGGGATACAAACCCACGAGCTGCGTGCTGTACTCGGCCCCCATTGAATGGGCCACGATCGTGAACGTCTCCCAGCCCAGCTGATCGGCCACACACATTACATCGCCGATATCGAGCCAACCCCAATAACCAACATCACTCGGGCGCGGATCGGAGAAGCCATGGCCAGCGAAATCCATGGCGAACAGGTCGAGTTCGGGCATCGCCTGCGCGAACGCATCGAACGAATTGGCGTTGTCCAGCCAGCCATGCAATGCAAGCGTCGGTCGACCACCGCCGCGCCAGCGCTTGCCGGCGATCGCGCGATCGCCCACCGAGAATTTCACCTCATCATATGCACGCACGGCGTATCCCCATCGTCATTCGACCATTGTCGCTGCAACCGCTCAGGGTTTCGATCACCGGGCTACTTCGGTATTGTGCCCGCCAGATCATCACTCGCGCAGGTAGACGCAAATGAGACCGATCAACACCGCAATCCTCATGGGCCTGGCCGCGCTGGTGTGCGGCGCCGCAGCACGGGCGTCGGAAGGCGGACCCACTGCGCAGGAGATGAAAGACATATTCCCCTCGGCACCGTATTCGCCGTATGCGGGTGCCAACATTCCGACGCGCGTGTTCTGGGGCGACACGCACCTGCATACCGCCAATTCGTTTGACGCCGGCGCATTCGGTGCCCGCCTGAGCCCGGTTGACGCGTATCGATTCGCGCACGGGGAGGAAGTGACGAGTTCCACCGGCCAGCGCGTGAAACTGTCGCGGCCACTGGATTTTCTTGTGGTGGCCGACCACTCCGACAACATGGGTCTGTTCGGCCGCATTTTCGCCAGCGACCCCGCCATCATGGCCGATCCCATCGGACGCCGACTGCACGATCAAATCATGGCGGGCGGCGAGCAGGCTGCCGCTGCGGCACTCGAGATGATCGATCGTTTCTCCAAGGGCACCATGCCCGCGGCGATTACCTCTATGCCTGGCAGTCGCGCGTACCGCAGCGTGTGGCAGCAGACCATTGACGCTGCCGAACAATTCAACGAACCGGGCCGGTTCACCGCATTCATCGGCTACGAATGGAGCTCCAACACCGGCGGCAACAACCTGCACCGTGTCGTGATCTTTCGCGACGACGCCGCCAAGGCCAGCCAGGTGGAGCCCTACACGACATTCGCGCCGGCCGGCAGCGACAAACCCGAGGATCTGTGGAAAACGCTGCAGGCCTACGAAGACAAGACCGGCGGGCAGATCATGGCGATCGCCCACAACGGCAATTTGAGCAACGGTCGTATGTTCATGCGGGTCGATTCGGCCGGCAAGCCAATCTCCCAGCTGTATGCACAGACTCGCATCAAGTGGGAGCCGCTGTACGAAGCCACTCAGATGAAGGGTGACGGCGAAGCCCATCAGTTCCTGTCGCCGAACGACGAGTACGCCGGCTACGAGTTGTGGGATCAGGGCAATCTGAATCTCAGTGTGCCGAAGACCGACAACATGCTGCAGTACGAGTACGCCCGCTCGGGTCTGGAACTGGGCGTTCAACTCGGCGCCAAACTCGGCACGAATCCGTACAAATTCGGCCTGATCGGCAGCACCGACTCGCACACGGGCCTCGCCACCGCGGAAGAGGACAACTTCTTCGGCAAGATGGCGGCGTATGAGCCGAGCCCCACGCGCGCCACGCAGGCGATTCATTTCCCCGGCAGCACGCTGACCATCATGGGCTGGCAGATGGTGGCCTCTGGATACGCCGCGGTATGGGCGCGCGACAATTCCCGCGAGGCACTGTTCGACGCGATGCAGCGCAAAGAAACCTACGCCACCACCGGGTCGCGAATGACGGTGCGCCTCTTTGGCGGCTGGGAATTCGACGCAACCGATGCAACCAATCGCACCCCGGCCCAGGTGGGCTATCGAAAGGGTGTCCCCATGGGCGGCGATCTAACGAATGCACCCGGGGGCAAAGCGCCCACCTTCCTGCTGGGCGCGCTCAAGGATCCCTACGGCGGCAATCTCGACCGCTTCCAGATCGTCAAGGGCTGGGTGGACGCCAAAGGCGAGAGCCACGAGAAGGTCTACGACGCAGCCTGGTCTGGCGACCGCACGCCCGGCGCCGACGGCAAACTGCCCGCGGTGGGCAATACCGTGGATGTCGGTAACGCGAGCTGGACCAATACCATCGGC
>JAQBCT010000370.1:0-6636 GCA_032124855.1 Gammaproteobacteria bacterium | reverse complement strand
TGCTGAGAAAGAACCATCGTCGTGAGTCAACGCTGGCGCGCGCAGGATCGTCTGACAATTTCCGAGGGAGAGCCGCCAAATGAGTGAGGCAGGTTTCTGGGTTGCAGTGGGTGCCATCGGCGAAATCGTTGGCGCCGTCGCAGTGGTAGCCACACTGCTCTATCTCGCCAGACAGGTGAACGAGAACTCCACGCAGGTAAAACTCAATACTTCGCAATCCTTCGCGAGCCTCACGCAGGACGCCTTCGCACCAATCTACAACAGCGCGGACACGCTGCGGATATTCAACGCGGGGTTGGAGAATCCGTCATCGCTCACGGCGGACGAGCTGAAGACGTTCTACTTCTTCATGGACCGGCTTCTGAACAATATCGGCCCGCTGCTTGCGCACCACAACGCCGCCGTGATGTCTGATTCTGAGTTTCGACATTATCGGGAACTCTACCTGGAGATGATTCGCTCGCCCGGTGGCCAACAATGGAAACTGGCGAAGCCACGATCCGAGTTCAATCGAATGCTGTTGGATCTCGAAAACGCGAATCCATAGTCGCACCTGGAGGGAAGCCCGATGAACTGGGATGCGCTGGGCGCGATGGGCGAGTTGATCAGCGCAGTGGCCGTGGTGGCGACGCTGATCTACGTCGCGGTGCAACTGCGCCAGAATACCGCCGCGCTGCAATCATCCACGTGGCAGTCCATTCAGGATGCCGAGCAGCGCTTCGATCAGTTTCTGGCAAGCGATCCTGCGCTCATCGAGCTGTTTCTGCGGGGCGGTGCGGATGGCAAGGCGGCGCTGGCGGATCCAGCCACCGCCATGCGTTATGAGTTAATGGCCAAGCAACTCATCGACCTGTTTCAAACCCACCACTATCAATACGAGATCGGGATGATCGACGACGACTGGTGGCAGACATGGGTGCTCGCGTACGAAGACGCCATCACGACATGGCCAGGCTTTCGAGAAGTGGTCGAGGAACGGCGGCGGTTGTTCCGGCCTTCATTTCGACGGTTCGTCGAGGAGCGCTTCCGCCTAGCAGATGCGTGACCGACCAATGGTCGAGTCACTTTCACGCGGGAGACGTCGGCCGCGGTCAGCATCAACTTTGGGGGATGGGGTCGGAGTAAATACTCCGACCCCTTCGATTCTGGTGCTTTATGACGCGAGATTGCGCGAATTGTTTTCCGACGGAGATGTTGCCTGGCTCGAAGACGCCCGTTAACGCCGTTAAGCGCCGCGCCTGCGCGCTGCATCGGAATCGCCCTGCGAAGATTCAGATCGCCAGCGGTTCCAGCGTCGATACAAGCCGCGACGGATCGGCACGCCAGGCGTCGGATGCGTCGATGTAGAGTTCGATGCCGTTGCCGTCGGGGTCGGCAATGTACAGCGACTTGGTGACGTCGTGATCAATGGGATCTGATGCAATGCCAAGCGCGTCGAGTTCCTTCTTCGTCCGCACGAGTTCCGCCAAGTCGTTGCCAATCTTGAAGGCAACATGGTCCAGCCCAGAACGCTTCTCATCACCGAGGTCCGGGCATTCACAAATGGCAAAATCGTGATGATCGCCCAGCGTGAAGAAGGCCATGTTCAGACCATCTTTGTTGTAGTGCGCGCACACCGGCAGGCCCAGCACGTCTCGATAAAACGCTTCGGAGCGCTGCAGGTCGCGCACACGAATCACGACGTGGCCGAGCGATTCGATATTCATCGATCCCCTCCTTCGATTGTCGATCACAGCACGCCTGTCGCCGATCGCTCGCCGGATGGTCGTCCGATTGGCCCGCAATGTCGAGTCAAGGGATGGGGTCGGAGTAAATACTCCGACCCCATCTATCAATCATCCCACCTCACTCAATTGCTTCCTCGACAAAGGCAACGAACTCGTCCCGGAGAGTGAACTGTCCCGACTTGGCGATGTTCCAACACTCGCGAACGATCGGATCCCTAAGACGCTGGATCAGGAATGATCTGCGAAAATCCAGATCTGAGGTCGAGGCCGCGCTCAGCGCAGCCTGGTTGAACCCGAGCTGCTGGTGATTGAACATCGAAAACCACCAGAACTTCAGCCGGTGTGCATCGACCTCGTTGAACTCGGACAGGCTCGCAGCCTGCGTCGCCCGCACGAGCAATGCGGCCAAGTCCGCGTCGGCTACCTGGAGCAGAAGTCGCTCCTGAATCCGATCACCGATGGACTCCATCGTCGCGGCGCGAGTGGCATTGGTCGCCTCCCGAATCTGTCGAATCAGTACGAGCAGCGTCAGGATGACGGCGACTGAACCAGCTATCTCACCGAGCGCGCCAATCGCATCCCAGGTCATCGCGAAGATTCCATGTGGGGCTTTCCCCAAGTATCTGGTGTCGCCTGCCCTTTGTCAGTCTTCCAGCGTGTGGTTGCGCTCGCCGTGTGCCACTCCTATCCTGCAACGTCCCGGTCCGCCGTGCCTTGCGGGATCTCGACGGACACCGGAGCGGAGTTGCTCGGGTCGACGCTCGTCGTGCTGTGGTCAAGGATGTTTCAGCTGTGCGCCATCATCCCCATGCTGGATGACTAAGAGGACACAGCCATGCCAATTCTTCGTTCGCTAGAAGTTAGGATTCAGCCCGGGCGCCGCCAGGAGTGGGGCGCGTTCATACGCGACGTCAAGAAAGTCGTCGACAAACACGGCGCGCCCGCGCGCGTACTGCAGCTGCAGTTCGGCGGCCACCCCGGCACTGCGATCGTCTCAGTGGCGTGCAATAGCTGGGAAGAACTTGCCGCACGCACCGAGAAGGTGAATGCCGATCCGGACTACCTGGCCTTGATGGCCAGTGGCGCCAAGACCCCTGGTTTTCCCTACGCCGAAGCCGTGGAGGTGCGCCTGCTCGAAGACATCACAGCTGAGGTGGGCGGTGCATCAACGTCGCTCGAGTCGGCACAGACGATTCAAGTGATCAGCATGCGCCTGCTGCCAGGCAAACGCGCGAAGCAGCTGGAAATCATCCGGCAGATTCGCGAGGCACGCACGGGCTCTGGATTGCCGGTGTCCACCATTCTGCAGACGGCAGCCGGCGCTGCGAATGTGCTGCTGATTGCACGACCTTATGCGAGCCTGCAGGCGTGGGCAAAGGATCGTGCAACGCCTGAACTCGCAGGTGTTGTCGACATTCTGCAGCGTGCGCAGTCTGATCCGCAGGGGCCATACGTCGAACCGATATCGACGCGGGTGTTCTCGGATATCACCGCACAACTGTAAGCATCGTGGTAGCGAAAGGGAGGGGTCGGAGTAACTACTCCGACCCCAACCCATCCGTCATCAATACACGTCGTGCACCGTGTTGTAGACGTTGAACTTGCCGGTGGGCGTCACCAGACGCTTGTCCTTGATCACGGCCTTCAGCTCGCGCGTCTTGTCGTCCACCACGACGATTGCAGATTCTTCCGTCTTGCCGCTCCACACGGAAAACCACACTTCATCACCGGCTTCGTTGAATTCGGGCTGCACCACGCGCTTCGGCCCGGGACCCTCGATGCCGGCCCATTCGGCTATGGGCAGCACGTCATAGCCCGCGTCGATATTTTCCACATTGAAAACCGCCACCGACTGACTGACGGCAGGGTCGGGATTCAGCGGCGTATCCACCCACAGATTCTTCGACTTGGGATGACTCTTCACGAACAGTGAGCCACCGCCCTGTCCCTGCAGCACGCGCACCGTCTTCCATGCGTAGTCGGGATGACCCGCCGGGTCGGTGCCCACGAAGCTGACGTTGGCATCGCCCAGCGCACTGGTCACCCAGACAGGCCCGTACTTCGGATCGTCGAGATTTGCACCGCGCCCAGGATGTGGAATGGTCTTCACGTCTACCAGCGCGGCCAGCTTCCGGTCGCGCGAATCTACCACCGCCACTTTGTTGGATTGGTTAGCAGCGGTGAGGAAGTAGCGCTTGCTGCGGTCCCAGCCGCCGTCGTGCAGAAAGCGTGCGGCTTCAATGGTGGTGACCTGGAGATTGCTGATGTCCTCGTAATTCACCAACAGAATCTGGCCGGTTTCCTTCACGTTGACGATGAACTCGGGATGTTCATGGCTCGCAACGATCGCAGCAACGCGCGGCTCCGGGTGATATTCCTGGGTGTCCACTGTCATGCCCCGCGTGGATACGATCTTCAACGGCTCGAGCGTATCGCCGTCCATGATCGTGTACTGCGGCGGCCAGTACGCCCCAGCGATCGCGTATTTGTCTTCGTATCCCTTGTACTTGGATGTCTCCACGCTGCGCGCTTCCAGGCCGATGCGGATCTCAGCGACCGTCTGCGGCGGATTCATAAACAGATCGATCATGTCGATCCTGCCATCACGACCGATGGTGTAAACGTAGCGTCCGGATGCCGAGGTGCGCGAGATGTGTACGGCGTAGCCGGTCTTGATCACGTTCAAGATCTTCTTGGACGGACCATCGATGATCGCTACTTCGCCGGAGTCGCGCAGCGTCACGGCGAACATATCGTTCACGTTGTATTTGTGCTGTGGTTTGGCTGGCCGCTGTTCGGGCGGCACCATCACTTTCCACGTCGCCATCATATCCGGCATGCCGAATTCCGGCGGTGTCGGTGGCGGGTGCTGCAGAAAGCGGGCGAGCACATTGATGTCGGCCTCTGTCAGCTCGCCCGACGTGCCCCAGTTCGGCATGCCGGCAGGGGATCCGTAGTTGATCATCGTCTGAAGATACTGCGTGCCCTTTTCGCGCGTGATGTCGATGGTGAGTGGCTTGCCGGTGGCGCCTTTTCTCAGCACACCGTGGCAACCCGCGCAGCGCTCGAAGTAGATCTTCGTGGCATGCGAAAACTCCTCAGTGGTCATCGGCGGACCTTCGGTGGAAACCATTGCATCGGTCACCGATGCCCCCAACGGGCTCGGCGCGCCCTGATAGCGCATGCCGGATTCAGCCTGCCCCGGATGCAGGCCACCTTCGGCCACGCCCGTCACCTTCGAGCGAACGTCCGCTACCTGCGCCGCGACCACCACGCCGCCGTTGTTGCCCCAGCTGTTGAGTGCGTAGGTCACCACGTCGGCCACCTGGGTATCGTCCAGATAATTCAGGTGGGGCATGACGGAGTCGTACTTCTTGCCATTGACCACCAGTGCACCGGTGACCCCTTCGATCACGGCGTGAATGCCGCGCTGACCGTCCGCCAGCAGATAGTCGGAGCCTGCGAGCGGCGGGAATGCGCCAGGCAGGCCCTGCCCATTCGCCTGGTGGCAGGCCTGGCAGTACGACTGAAATACCTTCGCGCCTGCATCGAGACGCGCTTTGGCCGCCCCTTGTGTCACCTCGGCAGCATGCACCTCGGCCGCGGCGTGGGCACCGGCGCCTGCCAGCATCGCAAAAATCGCAGCGATGGTTCGCTTCCCCAATCCGTAAGACATTCTCATCTCCCTAACGGTCATACTAAGTGGCGTATCAAAACGCCACGTGCAAAGACACTGACGCGTACCGACCCGGCGCGGACAGTGTTCCAGTCAGCGGATCCCCTTCGATACGATTGCGCACCGAGGACCACCGCCAGTAAGTTTTATCGAACACGTTGAAGACGCCGACATCCATGCGTACATCCCGCAGTCGGGACGTGTTGAATTGGTAGCTCGCCATCAGATCGGTGGTGACGAAGGACGATGTTTCAAACAGGTTGGCGGTGGAATCATCGACGCGGTCCTGGCCATCCACGGCCGTGGTCATCCACTGCAGCCGCAATGCCGGCGTGGCGCGCCATGCGACACGCGCGACGACCTCGGCAGGATCAACTGTGTTGAGGGGCGCATCGTCCGTGCGATTGTCCCCGCGTGTCCAATTGGCGGCCAAAGCAAACGTCAACCCGCTCGCCCAGGAAGCAAGGTCTACCTCCACGCTGGCGTCGGCACCGTAAACGCGCGCCTCTTCGATGTTGCGCGACTGAAACAGAATGACGCCGGTGGCCGGATCAACCCCAAGATTGACCTTCGATTCGATGAAGTTGTTGTAGTCGGCACCGAACAGCGCGACGCTGTAACGCACCCGCTCACCGCTGTAGCGCAGCCCGAGTTCTACCCCGTCCGACGTCTCCGCTCGCAGATCGGGATTCGGAATGGCGCGAATGTTGAAGCGCGGGATATCCAAGCCGATGTTGACGTCCTCGAATGGCGGTGCCCGAAAGCCGTGGGCGTATTGCGCGTAAACGGTGGTCGCGGCGTTCAAGGCGTAGCGCACGCCCAGCTTCGGCGACCACTCCACCTCGTCCACATCGGTGGCTGCGGTGGCAGGGTTGTCGGCCAGATACAGCGCATCCGTGTTGGCGCGCAGCTGATAGCTATCCATACGCAACGCGGGGATCAGCAGCCAGCGCCCCATCGCAATCTCGTCCACCACATACAGTCCCAGCTCCCGCTGATCCGAAATGGGGAAGTCGCGCACAGGCATCACTTCGCCAAGCAGATCGTCCGCAGGCGCGCCGCTGGTCAGATCGATCTGAGTGCCATCACGGCGTTCTTTGATGGTGGATACGTCATACAGCAATCCGTAGCCGAGCCGATGCTGTGCGCCCGCGGTTTCGAATTTCGATTCCAGGTCGATGGTGCTGCCGGAGTGGCGGTAGTCGTAGTTGAACTGACGCTCGATCGCCACGG
>JAQBCT010000369.1:0-14635 GCA_032124855.1 Gammaproteobacteria bacterium | reverse complement strand
CAGCGCCTGCTGGAATGCGTCGCCGCGTTGCTGGGCGCCCTGGTCCACCACAGCGACGTCAACGTTGTACAGCCAGTCGACTTTCGCGGCGATTGCATGCCCCGGCAACGCCAGCAAAATACACAGCGAAATCAACGCGAGAATGTGAATTTCAGAACGGCCCATGCGTACATCCGGCCCGGCCCACCCGGCGCGCAAGTGTACTTTAATTCAAACGGTAGATATTCAGATGACAGAACTCATACGGCACATTCGGAACGGCGGGTGAGCGCGCACGGGCTTTGTTAGACTGCGCGCTTCTCACACTGACGGATGCGCAATTGAGCCGCCAATTGACCTATCGCGACGCGGGTGTCGATATCGATGCGGGTGATGAATTGATCCGGCGCATTGCCCCCGCGGCGGCACGATCGAGGCGCCCGGAGATACTCGGCGGCATCGGCGGGTTCGCGGCGTTGGCGAGTTTGCCCGCGCGCTACAAACAGCCCGTCCTCGTGACCGGCACTGACGGGGTTGGCACGAAGCTGCGCCTGGCCATTGATCATGATCGCCACGATGGCGTTGGCCAGGATCTCGTTGCCATGAGCGTCAACGACGTACTCGTCACCGGCGCCGAACCGTTTCTATTCCTCGACTACTACGCCACGGCGCGTCTGGAGGTGGATGTCGCAGAACGCGTCATCGTCGGCATCGCGCGGGCGTGCGAGTTGGCCGGTTGCGCGCTGGTCGGTGGCGAAACGGCGGAGATGCCCGGCTTCTACGAACGCGGCGATTACGACCTGGCGGGATTCTGCATTGGCGTGGTGGAACGCAACGCCATCATCGACGGACGCTCAATCGCCGCCGGCCACGTACTGATCGGGTTGCACTCCAGCGGCGCCCATTCAAACGGCTATTCGCTGATACGCCGCATTCTCGCCGATCAGGTTCAGCCACCATCAGGTGACCTGCTGGAATCGCTGCTGGCACCCACACGCATCTACGTGCGCGCGGTGCGTGCGGTGCTCGAGCGGGTTGTCGTCGCCGGCATGGCGCACATCACCGGCGGCGGCCTCACTGAAAATCTGCCGCGTATGTTCGCCGACGACACGATTGAGGCGCTGATCGACCTCGACAGCTGGCAACGCCCGGCACTGTTCGGTTGGCTCGCCCAGGCGGGCAACGTCGCGGAGATGGAGATGTTGCGAACATTCAATTGCGGCATCGGGTTCGTGCTGTGTGTGGCCCCGGCGGACGCAACTCTGGTACTCGACACGCTGCGTGAAGCGGGTGAGTCCGCGGTGGTGATCGGCACGATCGTGGAGGCGGGCGCGCGCGAACTCGCCCACGGCCAGCTTTCTATCACCCGCGGCAGCGCGCGTCTCGGCTAGCCGTCACGAGCGCGGCAGCGTTACTCCCGTCTGGCCCTGGTACTTCCCGCCGCGATCCTTGTACGTCACTTCGCAGGGCTCATCGCCCTGGAAGAACAACAGCTGCGCAACGCCTTCGTTGGCGTAGATCTTGGCGGGCAGCGTCGTGGTATTGGAAAACTCCAGCGTCACGTGTCCTTCCCACTCCGGTTCGAGCGGCGTCACGTTCACGATGATTCCGCACCGCGCATAGGTCGACTTGCCCACACACAATGTCAACACATCGGCGGGGATGCGGAAATACTCCACCGTGCGCGCCAGTACGAATGAGTTGGGGGGAATGATGCACACGTCGCCACGCGTATCGACGAAGCTGCGGGCATCGAAGGATTTGGGGTCGATGGTTGCCGAGAAAACGTTGGTGAATACCTTGAATTCATCTGCGCAGCGCACGTCGTAACCGTAGCTCGAGGTGCCGAAGGAAATGACTTTGGCGTCGTTCACATGCCGCACCTGATGTGGCTCGAACGGCTCAATCATCTTGTGTTGCTGCGCCATGAGGCGAATCCAGCGATCCGATTTGATGCTCATGCCAGTGGAGCGTCCTGTGCGTAGCTCATGCTCAATCCTCAGACATGGAGATGGTCGGCGCCGCGGCTGCGCGGCGCGCGATCTGCCACAGTCGCGCCGCGAGATGGCGGGCGCCCTCGCGATAGGAAGCCGCAAGCAACCCGTCCGGATCGACGGCCACCGTGGGCGTTCCCGCATCGGCCTGTTCACGAATCTGCATCGCGAGCGGCAGCGTGGCCAGCAGGTGCGTGCCATAGGTCTGCGCGATCCGCGCACCCCCACCGGCGCCAAATATATGGCTCTCATGCCCGCACGCGGGACAGATGTGCAAACCCATGTTCTCAACGATCCCGAGCACTGGCACATCGACCTTCGCGAACATCTCGATGCCCTTGGCCGCGTCCTGCAAGGCAATGTCCTGGGGCGTCGTGACGATGACTGCGCCGGCGAGCTTGGCGCGTTGGGACAGTGTCAGCTGGATGTCGCCGGTGCCGGGCGGCATATCGACGATGAGATAGTCCAGTCGATCCCAGCGTGTCTGCGTCAACATCTGCGTCAATGCGCTCGATGCCATCGGACCACGCCAGACCATCGGCGTCTCTTTGGTCACCAGATAACTCATCGACATCGACTGCAGACCATGCGCCTTGATGGGTACGAAGAACTTTTCGTCGCTCACTTCGGGCCGCTTGCCCACCGGCACGCCGAGCATGATGCCCAGGCTCGGGCCATAGATATCGGCATCGAGAATTCCCACCCGCGCACCTTCGGCCGCCAGTGCCAGCGCGAGATTGACCGCGGTGGTCGACTTCCCGACGCCCCCCTTGCCCGAGGCGACCGCAATGATGTTCTTTACACCGGGCGCTGCGGGTGATGCGCTCGCTGCAGGGGGATCGAAAGCCAACGACAGCGCCACCTCCCCGCCAACGGCGTCGCTAAGCCGCTGCGTCAGCACCTCGATCATTCCGCGCGCGGGATACCCCAGCGTGATCTCCACGTCCAGAACTGCGCCACGCTGCTTGACGCGCCGAATCGCCCCGAGCGACGCCCAGCGCTCGCCCAGATAGGGATCAAGAAAATCATCGAGGACCATGTCACGCGCCATCAGAACATCTGCTACGCAGGGAGCGCGCATTATAGGTTCGGCCTGAGAAAAACCAAGCAATGATGCAAAGGCTATCCCGGGCGCGTATAGTCGCGGGCTTCTATTTTCAGCCGAATCTCGTGATGTCCGGGACGCGGAACATTTTTGTCACCAGCGCGCTGCCCAACGCCAACGGATCGATCCACCTGGGCCACCTGCTCGAACATATCCAGACCGATATCTGGGTGCGTTTTCAACGGTTGCGCGGGCATCGGTGCGTCTATGTCTGTGCCGACGATACGCACGGCACGGGCACGATGCTCAAGGCCGAACAGCTGGGCGTGGATGCCGCCGCGATGATCGAAGGCATACGCGCCGAACACGAGGACGACTTCAAGCGCTTTTTCGTCGCACACGACAACTACTACTCGACTCATTCGCCGGAGAATCGCGCGCTGTGCGAGTCGATATACACACGGCTGAATGAACGTGGCTTCATCTTCACGCGCGACGTCGAACAGCTCTTCGACCCGCAGCGCAAACTGTATCTGGCCGATCGCTATGTCACGGGTGAGTGCCCGCGCTGTGGCGCGCACGACCAGTACGGTGACAACTGTGAGCGCTGCGGCGCCACCTACGATGCCACCGATCTGAAGAACCCGAAGTCCGTTATTTCCGGCGCCACACCGGTGCTGGCGCGATCGACCCACTACTTTTTCGATCTACCCCAGTTCACTGACATGCTCAAGCGCTGGACCACCAGCGGCACACTGCAGAGCGAAGTATCCAACAAACTGGCAGAGTGGCTCGAAGCCGGGCTGAAGGCCTGGGATATCAGCCGCGATGCACCCTACTTCGGCTTTGTCATTCCGGGCACGACCGACAAATATTTCTATGTCTGGATGGACGCACCCATCGGCTACATGGCGAGCCTTGCGAACTACTGCGAGCGCCACAACGACGTCGTGTTCGACGACTACTGGCATCCTGAAGCCGCAACGGAAGTGCACCACTTCATTGGCAAGGACATCGTGAATTTCCACGCGCTGTTCTGGCCAGCCGTGCTGGAAGGCGCCGGGTACCGCAAGCCCACGAAGGTTCACGTGCACGGCTTCATCACGGTGGACGGCACCAAGATGTCGAAATCACGCGGTACGTTCATCAACGCGGGCGCCTATCTGAAACATCTGAATCCGGAGTATCTGCGCTACTACTACGCCGCAAAGTCCAACGGCACCATCGACGACATCGATATCAGCTTCGACGATTTCGTGCAGAGGGTGAATTCGGACCTCGTGGGTAAGGTGGTCAACATCGCCAGCCGCTGCGCGGGATTCATCAATCGCCTCAGCGCCGGCCAGCTCGCCGCGCAGAACCCTGCACCCGATCTGTGGGCTCAGTTCACGAATGCCGCGCCGCGAGTCGCCGCCAGCTACGAATCCGGCGACTACGGTCGCGCCGTCCGCGAAATCGCCGCGCTGGCAGATCTGGCCAACCAGTACATTGCACAGCAGGCACCGTGGAATCTCGCCAAACAACCCGACCAAGGCGCGGCTGTCCAGGCGATCTGCAGTCTCGGCATCAATCTCTTCAAAGTGCTGGTCGTCTATCTGGCGCCGATCCTGCCCGATACCGCGGCACGGGCTCAGCAGTTCCTGAATCTCGAAAGACTGCGTTGGGACGATGCCAGGGAGTGGTTGGGCGAACACCACATCAATCCGTTCGAGCCATTGCTCACGCGCATGGAACGCGACGCCCTGGATCGCGTGGTGGAGGAATCCCGGGAAGTTGGAAGCCCAGACGACGACGGGACCGCGGCAGGCGATGAGGACCTCATCGACATCGATACGTTCGCCAAGGTGGACCTGCGTGTGGCGCGGGTGGTGAACGCAGAACACGTCAGCGGTGCCGATAAGTTGATCAAACTCACGCTCGATCTCGGCGATTCGCAGCGCCAGGTATTCGCCGGGATCAAGGGCGCTTATCAGCCGGATGCCTTGATCGGCAGGCTCACGGTTGTGGTAGCCAATCTGCAACCGCGCCAGATGCGTTTTGGCATTTCGCAAGGCATGGTGCTCGCCGCCGGGCCAGGCGGCAGTGAGATTTTCCTGCTGGCGCCCGACAGCGGCGCAACGCCCGGCATGCAGGTTCGCTGACGCGGGTGACTTGACGTCGCCGGGCCGATCACAGCCAGGCTCCACCCACGCACGGCGCGCGGCGTGACGTTGGCAATCGTGTTGGCCGCCGCACCCGGTGCTGCAATCCAAACCGCGCTGTTCGGGCCGGGTGTGCTGGGCAACCTGGCCGTGGCAGGCTGCACCGCAGTGGTCTGCGAGGCAGTTGTCGCACTGGCGCGCGGAACGCGGCGACTCGACCTTTTACGCGAATTACGCGACAACCTATCGGTCAACAGCGGCGCGCTGGTCACTGCCTTGCTGCTCGCGCTTGCGCTGCCACCGGGCATCCCGTTCTGGCTGGTCGGATTCGGCGTGGGGGTAGGCCTCGGCGTCGGCAAGTACGCATTCGAAGGTGCGCCTTGCTATCCATTCAACCCGGCAATGCTGGGCTACGCAGCGTTGCTGGCGCTATTCCCAACCGCATTGGCAACCTGGCCCGGCATTGGCGCCGACGCAATCAGCGGTGCCACGCCATTGGATCTGTTCAAACACCGTGGCGGTCAAACAGTGGCCGATCTGTGGCTCGCAAACCCGGCATTCGGCCTATTTGGCGAGCGTGCCTGGTCATGGCTCAACGCAGGCTATCTGGCGGGCGGGCTGGCACTGGTTGTGGCGCGCCTCATCGACTGGCGGATTCCGCTCGCGATGCTGGCGAGCATCGGCGCGCTGGCAGCGGCCGGCTACGACGCCGGCAGTTCATCGAGCCTCGGCTCACCCGTCTTTCACGCGTTCTCCGGTGCCACGATGCTGGGCGCGTTCTTCATCGCCACCGATCCCGCCACGGCGCCGCGAACCCACCGGGGCCGAATCGGTTTTGGCGTTGCCGTGGGCGCACTGACATTCCTGCTGCGCAGCGCATCGAACTTCCCCGACGGGATTGCGCTGGCCGTGCTGCTGGGTAACGCGCTGACAGTCGGGTGGCGGCGCGACAGTGTCGCCGAGCAGCCGCATCACGCGGTGCTGCGCGTGGCGCTGCTGTTCGGACTGGCGGTGATGGTGGTGAGCAGCATCGGTGCCGGCATGTCGCACGCTGAGCGCACGTTTTCCGTCGTCGCGGATCTTCCGGTTCGGGTCTGTCAGTCTGATGGCGCGACCGCGTATCGCACAGTGCGTGCAAGCCGGCCTGGCTATGGCGGTCCGATTGAGATTTGGCTGACGGTTGATGCCACCGACACAGTGACCGCCGTGCGCGTCACCCGCCTCGGCGAGACCCGTGGCTTCGCCGCTGAGTCAGCGAGCGGTGCGTCACGTTGGCTCGCGACGTCGATTGCGGGCGTCGAGCTGTCGAGCGCCGCGCAGCTGCGCCTGAGTGACAACGGTGGCAGCATCGACGCCATCACCGGTGCGACCATCACCTCGCAGGCGCTGGTCACCGCAGTCCGCGACGCCGCGCTTGCGCTGATCAACGCCCCTTCGCTAGATTGTTCGCAAACTATCGACACATCCGCATCCGCGCAGCCATGAATGCCAGCATTCGCAGACAGATATTCGAACGCTTGCGCGATTCCACGCCCACGCCGACCACTGAACTCGTCTACCACTCCACTTTCGAGCTGCTGGTTGCGGTGATCCTGTCGGCGCAAGCGACCGATGTCAGTGTGAACGTGGCGACCGGCCAGCTTTTTCCGCGCGCCAATACGCCACAGGCGTTGCTGACGCTCGGCGTGGCCGGGATCACGCCGTACATCCGCCACATCGGCCTGTTCAATGCCAAGGCGCGCAATATCGTGGCCACGTGCGAGCGGCTGCTGGACCGCCACGGCGGCCACGTGCCGCGGGAACGTGCTGCGCTGGAAGCGCTTCCGGGCGTGGGTCGCAAAACGGCCAATGTCGTCCTCAACACCGCCTTCGGCGAACCCACCATCGCCGTCGATACACACGTATTTCGCGTGGCCAACCGCACCCGGCTCGCGCCGGGAAGGACAGTGGGAGAAGTGGAAGCGCGGTTGATGAAATGGGTACCGCAGGAATTCAAAACCGATGCTCATCACTGGCTGATCCTGCACGGCCGCTACGTCTGCGTCGCGCGCAAACCGCGCTGCGGCAGCTGCATGATCGAGGATCTCTGCGAATTCAAAGACAAGACCGAGTGACGTGCGCGCCGCTCAAAGATCCACGATTTCGATGGACGACGCCTGCAATTCCTCGCCCAGGAAATGCCGTCCCACACGCGCGAATCGTTCCCGCCCGTCCGTTGCCAGCAACGCGCGACGCGCGGGCGCCGAACTGCTGAGCGGCCGGCGCAGGCACGCTTCATCCAACGCGTGCGCGACAAACGCCGCGGTGGTCGCCGCTGAATCCACCAGCTCAAAGTCGGCGCCCGCGACGCGCTGCAGCAGTGGCGCCAGAATTGGAAAATGCGTGCAACCCAGCAGCAGGCAATCGGGCTGCATGGCTTCGTGCAGCCAGGCGCCGAGATAGGCAGCCACCACACGCTCGGGAACGTCACCGGCAATCCAGCCTTCCTCGGCGAGCGATACGAGCAGCGGACAGGGTCGCGCCAGCACGCGGGCATCGCCTCGACGCGCGAGAATCGCGCGCTGATACGCACCACCACGAACCGTGCTTTCGGTGGCAATGACGGCGATGCGCCCGCTGCGCGACACGCGACATGCCGCCGCCGCACCGGGATCGACCACGCCGAATACCGGCAACGGAGCATATCGACTGCGCAGCGCATCCAGTGCCACCGCGGATGCGGTATTGCAGGCGATCACCAGCGCCTTGACGCCGCGCTCCACCAGCACCCGAGCCGCCTGGACCGCATAGCGCGACACGGTCGCCGAACTCTTGGTGCCGTAAGGCAGACGCGCCGTGTCGCCGAGATAGATGAAGTGTTCCCGCGGCAGCGCGCTCTGCAACGCACGCAACACGGTGAGCCCACCCATGCCGGAATCGAATACGCCGATAGGTGACTCAAGCACGGATGCAGGGTGGCAGGTCGCTGACGAAGTCATTGGGCGGCGCCGTGAGCAGAGCCGCGTATTCTACGCTAACGACTCTGCTCGTCGCCGCGACCCGGTTTGAGCAGCTTGCGCCAGAATCCGCCGCCGAACGGATTGGTCTTCGCGGTCGAGTCGTTTTGATCGCCTGGGACATGCGTGGCGTGCGGCGGTGCGGATCGCACGGGCGCATGGCGATGGTTCGCGGGGCGCCGCTTGATGGGCTCGATCGGTTCGCGCGCAACGGTGTGGCTGGAGGGCTGGGCGGCAGGGGGTTCTGCCGGTGCCGCCGGTTTGGGGCCTTTCAGACCGCGAATTTTCTTTTCGATCAGCAGATCTTCTTTGCGCTTGAGTTTTTCTGCGCTCGCCATGTCGACACCGCAGCGCGCGCAGAACTCGGATTCCAGTTGCAGGTGCCCGCAGCGCGCGCACTCCACGTGCGCCGCCGTAATATCCTGCAGCGTATTGTCGATGCCCTTGCGATCGATCTTGAATTTCGCCTTATCGTCCGGCGCCAGATCTTTGATGCGCGCCAGAGCACCCAGATCAGCCAGTTCCGCCTGCAGCGCAGCCGCCGCTTCGCGCGACAATTCACTGCGAATGACTACCGTGCGGCCGCTGAACAGCTGATCGACCTTGCGCTCATCCAAGCCGAGACGGTGCGCAACGTTGTGCCGGACGGTCGCCTCACTGGCGCCGTCCACCACCTGTCCACTGAACAACACCTGAAACTGACCCATCACACCGTCCAACTGCGCAGGAACCATTCGGATGCGCTACCGCCACCGCGCTGAAACGCAGCGTCGCAACGCACCCACCGACATCGATTTCATGATATTCATCAGCGGCCCGTTCAAACGTGACGACGTTCGCATCGTCATCCCCAGCTTGTCGGGCGCCGAACACCGTCGATCAGTCGGGCACCCGCAGCCGTGTGACGCAACATCGGCCGACTGCGCTATTTCTTTGTCCGCGCGTGAACGTCGCTTCGAAGGGGCGTGTTAAGGTAACGCCTTGCTGGAGAGATTGTTGTGTCCGAGGGAACACCCATCGCGGGTCGATTCCGCGGTTTTCTACCGGTCGTCGTCGACCTGGAGACCGGCGGCTTCAATCCTCATGGCGATGCCATTCTGGAACTGGCGGGGGTGTTGCTCGCCTATGACGGCTCGCGCATGACACGCGCTCGCGTGGTCGACTATCAGGTGGCTCCGCTGCCGGGTACGAACATGGATCCGGCCTCGCTGCGGTTCAACGGCATCGACCCCTACAGCGCGTCACGCCAGGCGCGCGCGGAGCCCGAGGCATTTCAGGAATTCTTCAGAGAAGTGCGTCGCGCAGTGAAGGCAGCGGGATGCAGTCGCGCCATCGTGGTGGCCCACAACGCCGCATTCGACCATCAGTTCATCATGGCGGCGGCTGCGCGCAACGACCTCAAACGCAACCCGTTTCACCCGTTCTCGTTCATCGACACGGCGTCCCTGGCGGCGGTGGCCTACGGCCAGACCGTGCTCAGCCATGCCTGTGCGCGAGCCGGCGTCGCCTACGACAGTAACGAAGCCCACTCGGCGCGCTACGACGCCGAAGTGACCGCGGAATTATTCTGCGCCATCGTCAATCGGTGGCAGAGGCTCGGCGGCTGGCCAGTCGCCTGAGACGCTAGGCCTTATCGGGCGTGGCAGAGGCGCGGGCGCGCTCGGCAGCTGCTGTGATCAGCGTCTTCAGTTCACCCGACTGGTGCATCTCGGTGACGATGTCACAGCCACCCACCAGTTCACCGCCCACCCACAACTGCGGAAAGGTGGGCCAGTTGGCGAAGCCGGGCAGGTTCGCCCGCACGTCAGGATTGCTCAACACATCGACGTAGGCGAAACGCTCGCCGCAGGCCATCAGGCACTGCACCGTCTGCGCCGAGAATCCGCACTGCGGCGCCTGGGGCGAACCCTTCATGTACAAGATGACGGGATTGCCGCTGATCTGCTCTCGAATGGTGTCCAACACATCCACGTTTGCTTTACCTCGAAAGCTGATTCGGCCACGATTGTACGCCACGACGGCTATGCCGCCCATCTGCGCTTCACGTATTCCCCATGTACGACTTCGACAACGTCATCGATCGGCGCGGCACACTCAGCACCAAGTGGGGCAAGTACCGCGATCGGAACGTGCTGCCCTTCTGGGTTGCCGATATGGACTTTGCCGCGCCGCCGTTCATTCGCGCCGCCCTCGAAGCGCACCTTCAGCACGGCATCTTCGGCTACGCGCAGCCTCCCGCCGAACTGAATCAGGCGGCAATCGAATGGCTGTCTGCAGAGTACGACTGGGGCGTGCATGACGACTGGCTGGTATGGCTGCCCGGGGTGGTGACCGGACTGAATCTGGCGTGCCGCGCCGTGGGCATCGCCGGCGACGCCGCCATGATGAACGTGCCGGTTTACTACCCATTCCTGGCCGCGCCCGACCACGGCGGGCGCAACGCAATCGAAGTACCGCTTGCGTTGACAGGTGCACGCTGGGAAATGGATTTCGATGCGCTGACCGCGGCACGCAGTCCGCGCGCGCGCATGTTCATGTTCTGCAATCCGCAGAATCCCACGGGTCGCATTTACACCCACACCGAACTGCTGGGGCTGGCGCGCTTCTGCGAGCGGCACGACCTGCTGATCTGCTCCGATGAAATTCACTGCGCGCTGCTGCTCGATGGGGCACGCAAACACATCCCCATCGCGGCGCTGTCCCCGGATATCGCAGCCCGCACGATCACCCTCATGGCCGCCACCAAAACGTACAACGTTCCCGGCTTGGGCTGCGCCTTCGCGGTCATCCCCGACGCCGCGTTGCGGCGCCGCTTCATGGATGCGCGCGCGGGTCTGGTGCCCAGCATCGGTCCGCTGGCGTACGCGGCCGCGCTGGCTGCCTATGCCGACACATCGCCGTGGTTGGGTGAATTGCTCGCCTACCTCACCACGAACCGGGACACCCTGCAGGCGTGCGTCAACGGCCTGGACGGTGTCAGCATGACGCACGTCGAAGGAACCTATCTCGGCTGGATCGACGTGCGCGAACTCGGCCTGGCGCATCCCGCGCAGCATTTCGAAGCGCACGGCATCGGCCTGTCCGACGGCGCCCAGTTTCACGGCCCGGGATTTCTACGCTTCAATTTCGGCTGTCCGCGCAGCACGCTCGATGCCGGATTGGAGCGTTTCAGAGAAGCGGTGCGCGCAGCCCATTGAGCCCACCGCGCGCACCACACCCTCATACCGTGTCGCGGATCGTGCGTCTGGCCAGTTGTGACATGTGCACCTCATCGGGGCCGTCAGCAATCCGACAGTATCTCGAGGTCTGAAAGATCTGTGCGATGGGCGTGTCATCGGTAACGCCCATGCCGCCGAAAGCCTGCATCGCGCGATCGGTCACGGCCTGACACATGGCCGGTGCGACCACCTTGACCATGGAGATGTAGTCTCGGGCGCCCTTCGGTCCGAATTTGTCCATTTTGTCGGCTGCCGCGAGCACCAGCAGGCGGCACTGCTCGATTTCGCAGCGCGACCGGGCGATGTCGTGCTGGATGCTGGTTTTATCCGCCAGCTTTTCACCGAACGCGACACGCTCATCAACCCTTGCGCACATCAGATCCAGGCACCGTTGTGCCATGCCCACGAACATCATGGCGTACTGAAACCGCCCCGGCCCCAGGCGTCCTTGGGCAATCTCGAAGCCACGGCCCTCGCCTGCAATGAGGTTGCCCGCGGGCACGCGCGCGTTGTCGTAGAGCACCTGGGCGTGTCCCCCAGGCGATTGAACGTTGCCGAACACATTCAACGCTCGCTCCAGAATGACCCCGGGCGTGTCTTTCGGCACCAGGATCATCGAAAACCGCTGGTGGCGCGGTGCGTCCGGCGCGGTCTTGCCCATCATGACGAATACTTTGCAGAGCGGGTTATAGGCGTTGGAGGTAAACCACTTGCGGCCGTTGATGACGTACTCATCGCCATCACGAACGATGGTGGCCTCGAGATTCGAGGCATCGGAGGATGCGACGGCCGGCTCGGTCATCGAAAACGCCGAGCGGATTTCGCCATTCAAGAGTGGCTGCAGCCACTGCTGTTGTTGCTGCTCATTGCCGAAGCGTGCCAACACTTCCATGTTGCCGCGATCCGGCGCACTGCAGTTGAATACTTCCTGGGACCAGGGCACCTGGGCCATCCGTTCCATCAGCGGCGCGAACTCGAGGTTAGACAATCCCGGGCTGAACTCCTCGTAGTCCTTGGGCAGGAACCAGTTCCAGATTCCGGCCTGTCTGGCTTTCGCTTTCAGATCTTCAAACCACGGCGGGTATTTCCACACGTTCGCCGGGTCGTGCGTCCAGCGGCCATAGTCGAGTTCGCGCGGAAAGATGTGCTCGTTCATAAACACATCGACTCTGGCGCGCAGCGCCAGAACTTTTTCAGTGGGTTCGAAATCCATTATTTCACCTCACGGGGCGTTGAATAAACGATCGTCCGCAGCGCGGGATTCATTGCGAACATGCCACAACGACGCGATGCCGCCTACCACAATCCCGCGCACCCGGTGACGAGCCGCGATGTTGGCTCACCGCCGGCACGAGGCTGCCCCGGTGATACCCTCTCCCGATCCCACACCGCGGAGAATTCGTATGGAGCCCGTTCGGGCCCGCAAGACATCGCGACACCCGATGCGAGCGGCTTGCTGCCTCATATGGCTGGCCTCATGGTCCGCGCTGGCGATTGCAGCAATCGATCTTGGGCGGCCGAACATTGTCCTGATCCTCGTCGATGACGCCGCGCTGATGGATTTCGGTGCATATGGAGGCGAAGCGTCGACTCCGAATATCGACGCGCTGGCAGCACGCGGCGCAATGTTTACGCAATACCGCACATCGCCCTTGTGTGCGCCCACTCGGGCGATGCTTCTGACCGGACTCGATAATCACCGAACCGGCGTTGCAACGATTCCCGAAGTGCTGCCGAACGAGCACCGCGGTCAACCAGGGTACTCAATGGCACTCGAGCCCGGCGTCGCAACGATTGCCGAGCGATTACGCGCATCGGGATATCGCACCTTGATGAGCGGCAAATGGCATCTCGGGGACAAGCCAGGCGAATTGCCGAACGACCACGGCTTTGATCGATCTCTGGCGTTGGCCGCATCGGGCGCAGACAACTGGCAGGACAAATCGTATATGCCCTACTACGCCGATGCGCCCTGGTTCGAAGACGACACGCCCATCGAACTGCCGGAGGACTTCTACTCGTCGCGCTTCATCGTCGACAAGATGATCGACTACCTCGGCGACACGGATCCGGACAAACCCTTCTTCGCCTATCTGGCCTTCCAGGCGATTCATCTTCCGGTTCAGGCACCACCCGAATTCACAGCCCACTACAAAGGCGCCTTCGATGAGGGATGGCACGCCCTGCGCGCCGCACGGCATATGCGAGCGCAGGCGTTGGGATTGATTGCCCAAGGCGCGCCGCTGGCGCCCATGCCGGCAACCGCGCGGGAATGGATGAGCTTGAGTGAAGCGGATCGTCACCTGTACGCGGCGCGCATGGAAGTCAATGCCGGCATGCTCGAGGCGATGGACCACCACGTCGGCCGTTTCATCAATCACCTGAAAAAGACCGGCCGCTTTGCCAACACGATCTTCGTTGTCACCTCCGACAACGGGCCGGAGCCGTCCCGGGGCGACAACGATTGGCGCTTGAGCTTGTGGATGCACCTCAACGGCTACCATGTCGATCTTGATGGCTTGGGTGAACGCGGCAGCTGGGGTTTTATCGGCCCGGAGTGGGCGAATGCGGCGGCCTCGCCCGGGGCGCTGTTCAAGTTCTACGCGACCGAAGGTGGTGTGCGCGCGCCACTGATCATCGCGGGGCCGGGCCTGGCACCCGCACAGATCGACTCACCCGCGATGGTTACCGACATCACACCGACACTGCTCGATTGGGTGGGCGATGCGACTCTCGATGATGCAATGACCGGGCGCAGTCTCCTTCCGGTTCTAAATGGTACGGCGCAGAACGTGTACGCAGGCAACGACATTCGCGCCATCGAAGTTTCCGGCAATGCAGCGCTCTACAAGGGTGACTACAAAATCACGCGCAGCGTTGCTCCAGTGGGCGATGGCCGCTGGCATCTGTATGACCTTGCCACGGACCCTGGCGAGACCACCGATCTCGCTGACGAACGTCCCGAATCCCTGCGCGAACTGCTGACGGCCTATGACGCCTATGCGACCGAAATGGGCGTTCTGGAGATGCCGCGGGGTTACGATTCGGCCCGCCAGATCGAAAAGAACACCAGGGCAAGATTACTGACGAGATACAGCGGCATCATCGCGGCGATGGCACTTGTGCTGCTCACAGGCTTGTTTGGCGTCGCGCGGTTGGTGCACCGTCGCTCGAGGCGCGACCGATAGGTTTCGCCCGATCAGCGTGTCGGCGCCGGTGCACCCCAGCCACCACCACCCGGCGTGGCGATGGTCAGCACATC